>VGSW01000006.1 GCA_016874915.1 Deltaproteobacteria bacterium | reverse complement strand
CTGATATAATCCGTGATCCGGCTCCCTTTGGGGAGTTCTGCAACTGTCCGTGCCATCTGCGGTCCTCCTGTGATAGGTTATCACATGATACCACAGATTTATTATTAAGTGAACAGTATTGGGGTTTGGGGGAGGGGGAAAGGGCTTTTGCCCTTTCCCCCTCCCCCAAAATATCTTCTATTCCCAGGAATCCTCCACCGCGGTGAGGACCGCCAGTTTCACCGCCTGGACTTTGCGGTAGACCTGGTCCGGGGACCGGACCTGGCCTTCCACGGTGAGGAGGTCCTTCTCCACGGAGATGCCGAAGAGGCGCTCGTTTTCCTCAAGGTAGGGCAGAATCAGGTTCCAGTCGTCGTCGCTCAGGGGCGCCAGTTCGCCGCCGTTGAGCTGTTCGTCCACCACCTGATTATAGGGGTCCCGGATGTAAATGGCGCCTCCGGAGGCCAGAGAGAAGAGGTTGCTGCCGGGGTAGGGGGCGGCCTGGGGTTTGACGCGGCCCCGGTGGTCGTATTCCAGGCCGTTGACGATGATGAAGCCGCCGCCGTTCAGGGGATCACCGGCCATGAAGGATTCGGCCAGGAAGTCCAGAGCGGTGCCGTTGATCACCGCCCGGGGGCGGCCCACCGCGTTGATGAAAGGCCGGCCGGCGGCGTTGCCCATGATGTAAACTTCCCCGCCCTTGGCGCCGTACATGAAGGTCTGGCCCACGTCGCCGAAGACCACCAGTTTGCCCTGCTTCATGATCTGGCCCAACTGGTCCTGGGCGTTGCCGTGGACGTTAATCTCCAATCCGTCAATGCCCGAGGCCAGGTAGTCGCCGGTGCTGCCGTACGCGTCGATGCGCACCTCGTCGGTGGCGGGGCCGAGGCCGCAGCCCAGGAACCGCTGGCCCCGGTAGCCGTAAGTGATGAACCGTTTCCAGCCCGATTCGTAAGCCTGGCAGAGCCACCGGGCGTCGCAGTCCTCCCCTTCCGGCGGGAACCCGTGGGCATCCAGGATCAGGATGGCGTCGGGCCGATGGGGCGGAGTAAGCGCGTCCCGGGTGTCCCAATCCACCCGGCGGTAGCGGCTGGGGTGGTCCCGGCCCAGGGGCGGGCTATCCTGGAAGATGCGGGTCAAGGCGTCCATGACCAGGCGGATGAGATGGCTGCGCTTTTTGTCCCCGGGCTCATAGCGCCGGTCCAGAAGCAGGGTCAGGGCGTTGATGGCCGCGGCCTTGGCCTCATCGCTTTTGGCGGCTTCGGCCACAGTGAGCTCCAGGATTTCCCGGAAGGTGGCATATGACCAGGTAGGAACGCGCTCCCGGATGCACGCATAAAGGCGTTCGCCCTGGCCGTCCGCCAGGCCGTCCTTCACCAGGCGGGCGGCTTCGGAGTCCGCATCAAAGCTTATTTCCAGAACAGTTCCGTCCCAGGGCCGCTGGTACCAGGGCACGGTCTTGGGCCGGCCGAACTTGTCGTGGCAATGGAGCACCCGGTAGCCGTCCCGGGCCTCCAGGGAAAAGATGAAGGCGCCGCCGTCGGTGTGGCTGCCCCCCCGGGCGTTCCAGTAGAGGTCGGCCACGGGGCAAAAGCGCCGGTCTTCCGCGGCCAGGGAGGACAGGGTGGCGTCAATGGCCTGCTTTTCCGAGCAGATGAGCCCCACCTGCACCTCGCCTTCGTGCAGGGCGAAGACCTGGGGCCGCAGCATGGAGGTGTCGGTGATGCCGATGAGTTCATACCGGTTCCGGTCCGGGTCGTTCCGGGCGATGATGAAAAACCAGGGGCCGTCGGGGGAGCCGTGGATGTTGACGGACTGGAGGCGCCGGTAAATTTTCTGCTTTTCCGGCGGCAGCAGGTCAAAGTCCCGCTCCGTGGTGGGGGCCATGGACTCGATGACGTACTCCAGGGGATAGCCGTAGAGGCGGTTCCACAGGTCGAAGGTGAGCACCGCCACTTCGGTGTCCGTGAGGAACTGGGGATAAAAGTGGCGCTGGCTCAGATATTCGCTCACGGAGAAGTAGTTGGCGAAGTCGCCGTTGTGCACCAGGGCCACGTTGAGCGCGGCAAAGGGGTGGGCGCCGCCGGGGTGCCACACCCGGCCCCGGGTGGGATAGCGCTGGTGGGCGATCCACACGTGGGCCTTGAAGTCCAGAAGGTTGTAGTACAGGGCCGCTTCCTCGGCGTAGCCCACGATCTTAAGGATCATGATATTGCGCCCCTGGGAGAGCACAAATGCCTTCTTTTCGCCCAAAGAGGCGTAATATGCCTGGTTGAGGCGGTAGCAGTTCTGGGCCACGAACTCGTCTTCCACCTTGCGCCAGGGCAGGCCATAGAGCTTGTGCTGCTGGATGAAGTGCTGCAGCACCTCGGGTTTCACCCGGACGAAATACCGCCAGACCTCCGGAGGCTGGACCACGAGGTTGGGGATTTCCTCCCTCCAGTTTGCCAGGGTGGGGACCGCCTGGGCATGGTCGATGCGGAAGACCGGGGTGATGAATTGGGCCTCCACCTGGGAGCGCACCGCTTCGTCCAGGTAGGCGATTTGGATGAGATAGTCCTCATCCAGGATTTCCTGGGTGACTCCCAAGGTTTCGGGGTCCAGGCCCACCGCGGCGATGCCGCCGCCTTTGCCGTTGCCCCGGTTGTGCATCTGAACGGAGGGCTGGAAGATATGGCGGCCGGACACCGGCACGCTGGCGGCAAAGCCGGTGACCCCGCAGCCGCCTTCGTCTTCCCCCTTTACGATCTGGTCCCGGGGATAGGCGGATTCAAAGTCCCGGCGGGTGTCTAGTAATCTAAGCCCCGAATGTTGTTGCATAAAATCTTGGTCTTCCATTCTTGATCCTTTGGGAGCGGTTTGGCGGTTTAGCGGTTTGGTATTTTTTAGTTTTTAGGCTAACCCGCTAACCCGCCGACCCGCTAACCCGCTCTCCTTATATCGTCATCCACCGGCCTATCAAAGTAATCCAGGTGCACCAGGGTGTCGGTGCGGCCCACCAGTTCCCGGATGGAGCGCAGGCCCAGGCGGCGCAGAATCTCTTTGAGCTGCCAGCTCCAGGCATAGTACAGGTTGGACACCCGGTTGGTGCCCCACTCCACGGTCATCAAGTCAACCAGTTCCGGGTCGGTGGTGGCGATGCCCCGGGCGCAGCCCCGGCCGGACTCGCAGTTGTGGCAGCGCAGGCACTCCAGGGCCACCAGCTCCGCGGTGCCGATCTGCACCCCGTCCGCGCCCAAAGCGATGGCCTTGGCCACGTCGAACGCGGAGCGGATGCCGCCGGAGGCGATGAGGGTCACCTGCTCCCGGATGCCCTCGGCCCTTAAAAATTGGTGCACCTTGGGGATGGCGTACTCCACCGGCATGGCGATGTTTTTCTTGGCGATGTCCGGCGCGGCGCCGGTGCCGCCGTAGCTGCCGTCCAACTGCACCACGTGGGCCCCGGCGTAATATGAGCCCACCGCCACCATGTCCACGTCGGTGGGAGTGGAGACCTTCACCGACACCAAGGCCCGGGGGTTGATCTCCTTGATCCAGTCCAGGTGTTTCTTGTGGTCTTCCACGGAGTAAACGGAGTGGAAAGGGAATGGGGAGAACAGGGCCATCCCGGTCACCGACTCCCGCATTTTGGCCACTGCGGGAGTGACCTTGTCCCCCAGGAGGTGGCCGCCCAACCCGGGCTTGGCGCCCTGGGCGTACTTGAACTCCACCATCCGCACCCGCTGAATGGTCTCTTCCCGCACCCCGAACAGGCCGGTGGCCACCTGGGTGACCACGTGGTGGTCATAGGGATAGAGGTCCTCGGGGTAGCCCCCTTCGCCGGTGCTCATCAGGCCGTTGAACCGCTGGGCCGTCCGCACCCGGGAGAGGATGGTGTTGATGCTCACCGAGCCGAAGGACATGCCGCCGCCGTACCAGGGCACCCCCAGGGTGACGTGGGGCCGGCCGTCGCGCCGGCGGTTCATTTCCAGTTCCAGGGAAATGTCGGCGTGGGTGAGTTTGAAGTCCGGGGGCCGGGTGGGGAAAATGAAGCGCAGCCGGTCGAAGCCGCCGCCGGAGTCGCCGGTGCGGTACTCCAGGTCGTGGGAGGGCAGGGCGCCGAATTCCGCCTGCCACCAGGTGGACAGGAGTAGGTCCGCAGTCCAGCGCCGGTCGCCCAGGGTGTTATAAGTGGGATGGCCGCTCACTCGCAGAGCCTGACCCGGGCATTGGGCCACGCAGTAATAGGGCTTATCCTCGCAGGCCGTCCCGATGCACAGGTAGCCCTTGGGCCGCCGGAGATGGCTGCCGGCCTTGGCAAAAACTCCCTGGGGGCAGACTTCCGTGCAGTGTCCGCACTTGATGCAGCGGGACTCGCTGCGCCACACCCGGTACTTGCTCAAGGCGTTGCGGAACCGGGAAGGAGTGTGGACCGGCTCATAAGGTACTCCCGGGGTCCAGGTATCCATGTTATTTTTCTTCTGCGCTAAAGCCATTTTATTAGTCCTGGGTTAAAAGGGGGATAGCGGTTTGGCGGTTTGGCGGGTCAGCGGTTCAGAGTTATTTCTAACCCGCTAAACCGCTAACCCGCCAACCCGCTATTCCTGCCTTTTCGCCCTAAATTAAGTGGGTTCTCTTTTTAACATCTCCCCTTCCCGCCCGGCGAACAGGGGCGCGAAGATTTCTTTTTCCAGGTCTTCCAGGAACATGGCCCGGCCCACTTCGCCCCGGAGGCGGCGCACTTCCCGCATGCCCATGGCCCCCAGGATTTCCAGGAGCTGGTTGTTCCAGGCGCCCATGAGGTTCACCATGCGCTGGGCCCCCCGGGGCACCGGGAGCTGGTCCAGGTCAACGGGGCAATGGTTGCCTTCGACGCATTGGCGGCAAAGGCGGCACTCCAGGGACAGGAGCAGGGGGATGTCGGTGATGACGCCGTCAGCCCCGCAGAGGATGGCTTTGGCCACGTGTTCCGCCAGAGCGATGCCGCCGCTCACCAACAGGGTTACCGTGTCCCGGAGCCGGTCTTCCACCAGGCGCAGGTGGCAGCGCCGGATCAGTTCCTTCAAATACATGTCCTGGCAGCTTCCCTGGCCCCGGCATTGTTCCGACCCCGCCAGGTGAATGACTCCCGCTCCCGCGGCAGTAAGTTCCGCCACCCGGTTCACCACCTGGTCGTCTGCGGGGACCTGGATAAAGACCAGGAGGTCGGGATAACGCTGCCGGAGAATTTCCATTTCGGCCAGCACCCCGGGGTGATCCTGGAGTTCCGCGCCTCGCAACCGGGGAAGGAGGGGGTCGTTCAAATCCAGGGCGCCTGGGGCAAATAGAGGCGCCAAGTGGCTAATATATGTTTCCAGATCCTGGTTGACGTCCTCCCGAGGGATAATTGCCAGGGTATCCAGGTGGCGGGCGGCCTGGGCCAGCATCTGGCGCAGCCGGGCCCGGTCCGGCCCCAGAGAAGGTTCGGTGAGCAGCACCGGCAGGGGCACTTCCACCTGGGGCATGGGGGACAACATCATCTTGCCTTTGTCGTCAAAGGCCAGGAACATGGGCTTGCGCCCCAGGTCGATGGCGGTGGAGATGTACTCCCGGCCATGGATGCCGTCCCGGGTGGGGCGGACGATTTCGGACATGTCGGTCCAAATGGAGTCGAAGCCCGGACCGCAAAAAGGACCCCCGTACCCCGCGCCGGAGACCGGAATCTTGCCGCTGTCCGCCTGGTACCAGGTGATGGTGATGATATCCGGGGTCCAGTATTCGTCTCCCAGTTGCTGGTATTGGGGGTTCATGGCCTTGAAGACCAACTCCCGGGGGCAGCCCTGGACGCAGCGGAAGCAGTCCCGGCAAATCTCTTCGATGGTGTCGATGAACTGCCGGGTGTCAAAGTCCCGCTTCTTGTAAGCCTCCACCGGGCATACCTGCTTGACGCATTTGGTGCAGCGGAGACACCCTTCTCCCCAGTCTAGGACCGAGGTGCGGGCCATGGCCGGATACCGGGGCGGTACCCGGCGCACGTGGATATGATACTTGGCCGGCATGACACCTCCCTCAGGCCTGCTGATCCGGGCGGATCACCCGGCGGGGCCCGGAACTGTCGGCCTTGGACCAGTCTTTAGGCGGTCTGACCAGCGTCAACCGGTCCAACTGGCCCAGGGCCTTCAGGCGGTCATAAATCTGCAGCCAGGCGCAAGGAGCCGGGGGGTCCAGCTTCAGGCTGATATTGATCTCGCACAACCCCTCTTTGGCGCCGCCGCAGGGGCCGTTGGACAGGGACTTGGCGCACCGGGACACGGGACAGATGCCACCGGTCTCTCCCAGGACGCAGTCGCCGCAGCCCCGGCAGTTTTCCAGCCACATGCCCCGGGCCGCGGTCTCGCCGATGAACAGGGTGTTGAGACCGGGAAAGACCGGGGTATTTGGAAGCAGCGCCGCCAGGGCCTGGACTCCGGCGCCGCAGGCCAAAGACACCACCGCGTCGGCCTGCTCCCCGGCGACCACCACGTCCAGGAGGAATTCCTGTATGCACTGGCGGTCCACGCTCACTTCCCGAATATCTTTGTTCTGCCCGGCCTGGCAAAAAAGCAGTTGCAGGGCCGCGGCCATCTCCGCCACCTCTTTTTTGCCGCCGGCGGCGCACTCAGCCACGCAGGTATCGCAGCCGGCCAGCAGGATGCGGTCATAACCGCGCACCATTCCCTGGATTTCGGCCAGAGTTTTTCTCGTACCTACAATCACTTGTTTGACTCCTTCGCCGCCGGGGCGCCGGCATGGCAGGGGAGGGGCCCCAGAAACTGGGCCTGGGACGCGATCCCCGCGGCCACCGCTTTCAAACCCTCAGCGTCGCCCGGGGATAGAATGGACATTCCCACCCGTTGGGGTTCCAGGTTGAGTTCGATTAAATACGTCTGGGCGTAGGCCACCCGTTTGCCCATCCGGGCGCTGCCTTCCAGATACTGGCAGACGGTCTCAGGGCAGCCGATCATCCACACCATGTCGGCCTCCCGGGCCAGGATGCGCAGCAGTTGGTAAACTTCGATCTTGCTGCTGCAAGGCTCCGGGACCACCTGGGCCTTCAGTCCGGCTCCGGCCAGCGAAGCCTTGAGCGCCTGGGGTTGAGGTAAAGCCTGGCTGCAGGCCAACACCACCACATTAATTTTTTCGTTCATAAGAATCGCGCCACACCTGTAAAATAGTTTCGCCGGCCAGGGGAGTGAAGGCAAACAGAGGCCAGAGGAGGGACTCCCCTGGCCTTTAATCTGCACATTATTTCTACTAGATTATCCCTTATTCCCCTGCGCCTGACAAGGGTTTTGATTAGTTAAGTTTAAATATACTATATTAGCCTTACGAGGCTGATATTTTTGCCAATCCTTTCCTTTCGTCGATGTCCCCAGGGTACATGACCGCTTCATGGCCCCGCTCCCGGGTGCGGATGCGGATGACCTCTTCCACCGGGTAAACAAAGATGAGGCCGTCGCCAGTCTCGCCGGTGTAAGCGGACTTAAGGATCGCTTCGATGGTTTCTTCCAGGTTGTGCTCGCTCAACACGATGTTGACCTGGATTTTAGGCAACATGTCCACCTGGTAGGTGCCGGAACGCCCGGCCAGCTTGATGCCCCCCTGGCGGCCATGGCCCCGGATCTCAAAGGCATTGAGGCCCACGATGCCGAGGTCCCGGAGTGCGTCCTTCACATCGTTGATCTTATCTTCTCGAATAATGGCTTCGATTTTCTTAAGCATGTTTTTCAACCCTATATTTCCAACTCTCAACTTTCAGTTTTCAGCCGTCAATTTTTATTTCTTAGCTGAAAGCCGACCGCGGAAAGCTGACTGCTATAAATAAGCCCGCTCGCCATGGGCGCTGATGTCCAGGCCCACTTCCTCTTCCATGTTGGAGACTCGCAAGCCGATGCTCCAATCCAGAAGCTTGGCGATGACGAAAGTCATCCCAAAGGTAAAGGCAATGGTCACCACGATGCCCAAAAGCTGAAGGAGAAGCTGGGAAGGGTTGCCGTTAAACAGGCCGTTGGCCCCGGCGCCGTTCACTTCCATAGTGGCAAAGAGGCCGGTGGCCACCATGCCCCAGGTGCTGGCCATGCCGTGGCAGGCCCACACGTCCATGGACTCGTCCAGGCTGCGGTTCTGGCGGAACCGGATGGCATAGTAGCTCAGGGGTGCGGCCACCGCCCCCAAGACCATAGCGGCCATGGGGGTGATAAAACCCGCTGCGGGGGTCACCGCGGCCAGGCCCACCACCATGCCGGTGGCGATCCCTAAGAGGCTGGGGCGGCCGTCCAGCCAGCTCAGGAGCATCCACACCAGCGCCGCGGCCGCGGCGGAGGTGTTGGTGGAGAGGAGGGCGTTCACTGCCACGCCATTAGCCGCCAACGCGCTGCCGGCGTTGAATCCGAACCAGCCCACCCAAAGGAGCCCGGTGCCCAGGACGGTTAGAGGGATATTGTGGGGCTCCATGGGGGAATGACCGAAGCCCCGGCGGGGGCCGATGACCAGGGCAAAGGCCAGGGCCGAGTAACCCGCGGCGATGTGCACCACCGTGCCGCCGGCGAAGTCCAGGCACCCCATGGCCCCCAGCCAGCCGCCCTTGCCCCAGACCCAGTGGCACAGGGGGTCATAGACCAGGGTCACCCAGAGGAGGCTGAAGAGGAGAAAGGACTTGAAGCGCACCCGCTCCACGAAAGCGCCGGTGATAAGGGCCGGGGTGATCACCGCGAACATCATCTGGAACGCAGCAAACAAGGAATGTGGAATGGTCTTGGCGTAATCCGGGTTGGGGGCCGCCCCCACCCCCTTCAAGCCCACAAAATTCAAACCGCCGATAATCCCGCCGATGTCCTGGCCGAAGGACAGGGAGTAGCCGTACAGGACCCACTGCACCCCCACCAGGGCCATGAAAATCACGCTCAAGGTAAGAGTGGAAAGAACGTTTTTCTTGCGGGCCATTCCTCCATAAAACAAGGCCAGCCCCGGGGTCATCATCAGCACCAAGGCGCAGGAAACCAGGATCCAGGAAGTGTCTCCGGCGTTTATGTTATCCATATGCCCTCATCTCCTTAACTGGCGCAGTGGGGGCGCCATTTGACGCCCAAACCTCCCCCCTCCAGAGGCCACCATGGCCAAATCTGGATAGGGCGTCCCCTTTCAAGGGGCGCTTCACCGCGGTATTTATGGGGCTGGCCAGCCAAGGACAACCGGAGGCCGGGGAACACTTCCCCGGCCCCGCTGGGTCCCGAGTTCAACTAAAAGGCGACGGTTACATGATCGGCAAATAGCGCTCGATCTCGTACTGGCTCACGTGGGTGCGGAAGCGGTCCCACTCGATCTTCTTGTTTTCCAGGAACTTATTGAAGATGTGCTCGCCCAGGGACTCCCGCACCAGGGCGCTGTTCTCCACTTCCTGGGTGGCTTCATAAAGACTTCCCGGCAGTTCCTGAATTCCCAGACGCGCCCGTTCGACTTCCGACATATGATAGATATCCACTTCCACCGGCTCGGGCAGGGGGTAGTTGCTCTCGATACCCTTGAGGCCCGCGGCCAGCATCACCGCAAAGGCCAGATAGGGGTTGCAGGCGGGGTCGGGGGCGCGGTATTCGCACCGGGTGGCCGTCTCTTTGCCGGGTTTGTACATGGGCACCCGCACTAAGGCGGAGCGGTTGCGCCGGGCCCAGGCCACGTACACCGGGGCCTCGTAGCCGGGAACCAACCGCTTATAGGAATTAACCCACTGGCTGCAGATGCCGGTGATTTCCCGAGCGTGCTTCAGCAGACCGGCGATGTAGCTCTTGCCCGAGGCGGACAGGTGGTACTGGTCGGTGGGATCATAGAAGGCGTTCTTGCCGTCCTTGAACAGGGACTGGTGGGTGTGCATGCCGCTGCCGTTGATGCCGAAGATGGGCTTGGGCATAAAGGTGGCATAGACCCCGTTGAGCATAGCCACGGCCTTCACCGTGGCCTTGAGGGTCATGGTCTTGTCGGCCATCTTCAGGCCTTCGTCATAGCGCATGTCGATTTCATGCTGGCTTGCCGCCACTTCGTGATGGCTGTACTCGATGCGGACGCCCATCTTTTCCAGGGCGAAGATGGTGTGGCGCCGCAGATCCATGCCCATGTCCAAAGGCGGGGCGTCGAAATAGCCGCCCTCGTCGATGATGTCCGGTGCGGCGCTGGATTTGAAGTAAAAGTATTCCAGTTCCGGCCCCAGGTAATAGGTGTAGCCTTTCTCCGCGGCCTTGGCCAGCATGCGTTTCAGCGCGTAACGGGGGTCGCCGGGGTAGGGGGAGGTGTCCGGCTGCAGGATGTCGCAAAACATCCGGGCCACCGGCTTCTCTTCCGGCCGCCAGGGCAGGATCTGGAAGGTGGTGGGGTCGGGCTTGGCGATCATGTCGCTCTCTTCAATGCGGGCGAAGCCCTCAATGGAAGAGCCGTCGAAGCCCATGCCCTCGGTCATGGCTTCCTCCAATTCGGAGGGGCGGATGGAAAAGCTTTTTAACACGCCCAAAATGTCCGAGAACCAGAACTGGATGAAGCTGATCTCTTTGTCCCGGACTACCCGGAAAACGTCCTCCACGGTCTGGCAGGTATGGCAGTGCACGGTAATCCTCCTGTGCTGGGATTAGCTATTTTTCTTGTCTTAATAGGCAACTATTGTACCAGATAATATTTTTAGAAAAATCAAAAACTTAACACTTTTGTACCTTACAATAATGTAGATAATTGATATTTCTACCAACAATAATGTAAATCTTAGCCGGTGCCGGGTTATCGGTTGGCGGGTTAGCGAATTAGCCAAAAAAAGGGGACCACCCGCCAACCCGCCGAACCGCCATCTGTGTCCATCTGCGTTAATCGGGGGTTTACTTTACCTCCGGTAACCCAGGATCTTTTCCACCGCCGCGGCGTCCGCGTCCATGATGTAGGGAAGGCCCGAAACCCGGGCGGCCTCTTCCGTCAGGGCCACCAGGTCGTCCCGGCTGAGGTATTTCAGGGAGAATTTGCGAGCCCCGGCCAGAAACTGCTGCAAGCCCTGGGTCATGCGGTTGATGTAGCTATACAGGCCCACCCCGCCGGCGGGAATGCGGCCGTATTCCCCCAGGGGGTAGCGCCGGCGGAGGGTGCCCACTTCGGCAAAATGTTCCAGGTAGGCATCCTTCAGGTCCCGCTGTTCATGGGCGCACTTTTCCGCCAGCTTTTTCCCTTCCAGGTTCCCCACAAAGGTGGCGGTCATGATGGCCCGGCCCATGCAGGCCAGCTTGACGTAAGGCGCGCCCAGGGCCAGGGCCTTGAACACGTGGTCCTCCATGGACAGACCCCCGGCGATGGCCACGTCGGGGACGAACTCCCCTTTTCGGTCCAGAAAAGACAAATATTCGTAGAGGAGAGATTCGATATAGACCGTGGGCATGCCCCATTCGTTCATCATGGCCCAGGGGCTCATGCCGGTGCCGCCGCCGGCCCCGTCCACCGTGAGGAGGTCCACCCGGGCCTGGGAAGCGCACTTCACCGCCAGGGCCAGGTCCGCGGGGCGGTAGGCCCCGGTTTTCAGGGACACCCGTTTGGCTCCTAAGGAGCGCAGCCGCTCCACGGTTTTATAAAAATCCTCTTCCGTCACCATGGCCACCCGGGAATGGCGCTCAAACTCCCGGATCCCATGCAGCTGGTACTGCTCGATGGTGATGGGGTCCGAGGGGTCGGGAAGGACGATGTAACCCCGGCCCTGCACCTGCCGGGCCCGGTCAAGGTTGAAGAGCTTGACTTCGCCGCCGATGTCCTTGGCCCCCTGGCCCCATTTCACCTCCAGGAATTCCACCCCTAGCTTTTCAATGATATACTCCGGCACCCCCAGGCGGGTGTCCTCCACGTTGGCCTGGACGATGATGTCGCCGTAGCCCTGGTACCACTGCCTGAAGGTCTGGATCCGGCGCTCCATCTCCGGGGACCGGATGATGCGGCCCTTTTTGATCTCCGCGTTGGGGTCCATGCCGCAGACGTTTTCCCCGCATACGATGATGAGGCCGCAGATGGCCGCGCCAATGGCCATGGACTTCCAGTGTTTCTGGGCGATTTCCGTGGAGCCTAAGGCGCCGGTGAAGGCCGGGAAGGCCAGTTTGATCTTGTGCTGGCGGCCGATTTCGGTGCTCACGTCCACCGCGGGAAAGACCGCCTTGTCCGGGTCCGCCTCGATTCCCAGGGCGCCCACGCAGGTCCCCTGGATGTTGAAGTGGGAAAAGTCCACGGGGTAGTCTTTTTCCGAGCCCGCGGTGACTTTGCCGAAGGGCATGGGGTAGAGCAGCTCCCGGCCCCGCACCGCGGAGCGTCCGATTTCGCAGGGCCCGGGACAGCCGTCCAGGCAGGTGACGCAGATCCCCGAAACCGGAGCGGGATTCACCCGGTTCCGGGTCAAAGTGGCGGGACTGCGGTTGGGTTTGCTGCGGGACAGGCCTTCCCACATGGCGATAATCCTCCTCAATATATGGAAGTAGATTAAGGAAAATCCGGGTTGAAATCTTCCGATTCCCGCGAGGGCCGGGTTGGTTACAAATATGTTCACGCCTGATTAATAAATCCAGCCCAACCGGGTTTTAACCCAAAAAATAACCACGAAGACACCAAGACACCAAGAAAAAATGACCTTGGCGGGAAGCCGCCAAGGCCATTTTTATCTTGGTGAATCTTTGTGTTCTTGGTGTCTTGGTGGTGAATTTATGCCGCCCGGAACTGCCTAGCCTCGATGCCGTACTGCTTGATTTTATATCCCAGAATGCGCAGACTGGTGTCCAGGAGTTGGGCCGCCTTGCTCTGATTGCCCCGGCTCTGGCGCAGGGCCTCGGTGATGAGTTCTTTTTCCAGTTTCTCCACCTGGGAGGTCAGCCCCAGGCCCATGCTACCCGGCTCCTGGCGCTGCATGCTGGGGGGAAGGTGCACCGAGAGAATGGTGTCTTCATCGCACACCAGCACCGCCCGCTCGATGACGTTTTCCAGTTCCCGGACGTTCCCCGGCCAGGGGTACTGCATGAGCTGGTCCAGGGTCGGGGCGGAGAGGCGCTGCACCGACTTGTGGTGCTCCGCGGCGTACTTGGTGAGGAAGTGCTCCGCCAGCAGGGGGATGTCCGCCTGGCGCTCCCTTAAGGGAGGCAGATAAATGGGGAAGACGTTCAGGCGGTAATAGAGGTCTTCCCGAAACGCGCCGTCCTTCAGCAACTGCTCCAGGTCCCGGTGAGTGGCGGCCAGCAGGCGCACATCGGCCTTCAGGGTGGCGCTCCCGCCCAGACGGGTGAATTCCCGCTCCTGGATGACCCGGAGGAGCTTGAGCTGCACGTTGGGGCTCAGGTCGCCGATTTCATCCAGGAAAAGCGTGCCCCCTTGGGCCAGCTCAAAGCGGCCGGGCTTGCGTTGCAAGGCCCCGGTGAAAGCCCCCTTTTCATGACCGAAGAGTTCGCTTTCCACCAGGGTTTCCGGCAGGGCCGCCAGGTTCACCTTGATGAAGGGCTTGTCGGCCCGGAGGCTGTTGTAATGGATGGCCGAGGCCACCAGTTCCTTGCCGGTGCCGGACTCCCCCCGGATGAGGATGGTGGCGTTGCTCTTGGCCACCCGGTGGATCATCTCATAGACCTGGCGCATGCGGCCCGAGGAGCCGATGATGTTGCCCACCTGGTAGCGCTCCTGGAGTTCGCCCTTGAGCTTCAGGTTTTCATCCCGCAGACGATCCTTCTCCCGGTCGATGAGCATCAGGCTGTTGACGTGCTGGGCGATGATGGAGGCGATGATGGTGAGAAACCGGAGATCATGATCCAGGTCCAGTTCCTTGTGGAGGCGGTCCACGCTCAATGCCCCGATAGTCCGGTTGTTGATTTTGATGGGAACGCACAAGAAGGAGAGTTCTTCTTTTTCTTTGGCGCCCCGGGACCGGGTGCGGTTCAGGAACATGGGCTCCTGGCTCACCCGGGGCACCACCATGGGTTCGCCGGTCTCCACCACCCGGCCGGTGATGCCTTCCCCCAGCTTGTAGCGGCCCCGGCGCCGGGCTTCGGCGGTGAGGCCGTGGGCCAGCTCGATCTGGATTTCCGAGGTGTCGGGGTTAAGGATGGTGATGGTGCCCCGGCGCATCCCGGCGCTTTGGGCCAGGATCTGCACCACCTGCTGCAGAATCCGGGGCAGCGACCCCGGATAGCCCAGGGTCTGGGTGATTTCATACAAGAGGTTAAGTTCGTCCATCAGGCCTTCTCTGACAAGTTTGATAATTTATTAGTTCATTTTCGTATATTTTAATCGCGTTGTCCAGAATAAAGTTACGAAAATGTTATTATTTATTAACCGCCGATGAACGCGGATAAACACAGATTTATCTGTGTCCATCCGCGTTCATCGGCGGTTAAAATAAAAGGAGTGGGGAATTCTTGACACATTGCTGTTTCTCAGGTAATTTTGAGTAGTTATTCCAGGTGACCGGGAGGCGCCGTGGAAGACCGCTTCTTTCACCGGGCCGGCCATCAGGCCGTGGTTTTCATTGATTATATGGGGGGCTTGAGCCTCTTTTTTCTGGATGCCGTCCGCAGCCTGGCCCACCCGCCGTATTTCTTCCGGGAGATCATTGTCCAGATGTATCACCTGGGGGTCAAGTCTTTCCCTTTGGTGGGGGTGGCCTCGTTTTCTGTGGGGCTGGTCCTGGCCATGCAAGGCATCCAGGTCTTGAAACTGTTCGGCGCGGCCAATTACATCGCCACCAGCGTGGCCTTCACCTTTGTCCGGGGTTTGGGACCGCTCTTGGCCGGCATCATGCTGGCCTCCCGGGGAGGCGCGGGCATCGGCGCGGAACTAGGCTCCATGCGGGTCACCCAGCAGATTGACGCGCTCACTGTGTCCGCGGTGAACCCCATCAAATACCTGGTGGTCACCCGGGTGGTGGCCTGCATGATCATCACCCCGATGCTGGCCACTGCCGCCAATATCATCGGCATCCTGGGAGGCATGATCATCGGCGTGACCCAAGTGGGCATGACCCCCACCTACTATTACTCCCTGACCATCAAGTATCTGACCCTGCGGGATGTGCTCCCGGGTATCGGCAAGACCACGGTTTTTGGACTCATTGTGGGCCTGGTGGGTTGTTATCACGGCTATAGAACCGAGCACGGCACTTTTGGGGTGGGCCAATCCACCAAGACCGCAGTGGTGGCCGCCATCCTGTTGATCCTGATTTCCGATGTCTTCCTTACCAAATTCTCCTTACTCCTCTGGCCTTGAGCATGAGGGGGCCACCCCCTTCCCGGCGCCGGCCCGCACTCCCCTTATCTCGTATCGGGGGGTTTACAAGTCTTTTAACGACAAACAGGTGCTCGAAGGTATCGACTTGGATATTTATGAAGGAGAAACCCTGGTGATCCTGGGGCGCAGCGGTTCCGGCAAGACCGTGATGACCAGCATCCTGGTGGGGCTGGTCCAGCCCGACACCGGCGTCGTCACCGTGGCCGGGGTGGATTTGAGCACCCTTACCACCGACTACGATTGGTTGGAACTGCGCCTGAAGACCGGGTATCTCTTCCAGGGGTCCGCCCTGTACGACTCCATGACCGTAGGGGAAAACGTGGCCTTTCCCATGGTGCAGCACACCAACTGGAGCATGGAAGAGATCTCCCGCCGGGTGCACGAGAAGCTGGCCCAGGTGGGATTGGCGGATACGGAAAACCTGGAGCCGTCGGCCCTCTCCGGCGGCATGCAGCGCCGGGCCGCTCTGGCTCGCACTTTGGCCCTGGACCCCCAAATTATCATTTATGATGAACCCACCGCGGGTCTGGACCCCATCACCGGGGACGAAATCGCCCACCTAATCCGCCGCCTGCAGCAGACCCTGAGCGTCACCTCCATTGTAGTCACCCACGATCTGCGCCTGACGGAGACGGTGGCCGACCGCCTCGCCCTCCTGTACCAGGGCGTTATGGTCTTTTTAGGCACCTTCGAAGAATTTATGAAGTCGGATCACCCGGAAGTGCGGCGTTTCCTCCATTACGAAATTCAAGAGGACAAGTCTTAATGATACAGAGGAAAAAATACGAAACCATCGTGGGCCTCTTCGTGGTGGCCTCCCTGGCGGCCTTGCTGGTCATGGTGCTCATCATCGCCCAGCAGGAGAGGCTGTGGGTCAAACACGCCGAATACCGGGCTATCTTTAAGAATGCCAGCGGCCTGAAAGTGGGCTCGGAAGTGCGGCTGGCCGGCCTCACCGTGGGAAATATCACTGAGATTCACATAGACACCCAGGGCAATACGGTGGTTGTCTTCGAGGTGGTGGAGAAATATGCCGACCGCATCCGCCAGGACTCCCGGGCCTCCATCGGCTTTGTGGGGCTCCTGGGGGAAAAAGCCCTGGACATTTCTTCCGGCTCCAGCGATAAACCCGCCATCCCTCCCCAGGGCATTGTCACCTCCATTGAGCCGCTGGACATTACTGAACTTTTCGCCAAGGCCCAGCCCAGCCTGGAGAACCTCCAGAAGATCATCAGCAACCTGGCCGCCATCACCCATGACCTGGCGGCTCCGGATAGTGAAACGGCACAGTTTCTTAAGGAAGTCCATGAGATAGCCGCCAAGATCAACCAGGCCAAGGGGACCCTGGGCCTGATCCTGAATGACCCCAAGCTTTATCAGGAGACGGTGCAGGCGGTGGGCGGAGCCAGGAAATTTGTGGACGGCCTGGCGGAAAGCAAGGGCCTCCTGGGCGCCATGATCAACGACCCGGCCCTCAAGGCCGAGGCCCATAAAACCCTGGCCAGTATGCAGGCCACCTTTGACAACCTGAAGCAAGCCTCGGCCAACCTAAAGGAGGCCTCCGGCCGGTTTCCCGAACTGGCCAAAAAGGGAGAGGCTCTCCTTGACAGCCTGTCCAAGGCGGGGAAAAACCTGCCCGATCTGGTGGTGAGCGGCCAGGAAATGGCCAGTGAGGTGGAAAAAGTGGCAGAGGCGGCCCAGAAATCCTGGCTGCTGCGGCGCAACGTCCCCCAGCCCAAGGAGCGCACCATCCGGATGGAGCGGGATGCTTCTAAATAAGTGGGCAATGATGCAGGGCGGGCGATCGCGCTATAAGTATGAAACCCGTACTGATTGCACATCTGGGTTAATCTGCGTTCATCGGCGGTCAAATAAAAAAGAAACGTGAGCGGAAAGATGCCGGGTTCGATTTTACGCGTTATCTTGGGCTTCCTTCTTTTGCTCTTTTTGCTGACCCTGGGATGCGCCGGCCCCACCGTTTCTGGAGTGGGCCTGCGAGCCGAGGCTATCTCCCTCAATGACAAGGGCTACCACTACTACCGCCAGGGCAGGTTGGAAATCGCTCAGGAGAAGTTCTCCCAGGCCCTGAAATACAATCGCCTCATCGATCACCGGGGCGGTATCGCCGCCAACCTCAACAACCTGGGAGCCATCGCCCAGGAGTTGGGGCGCCTGGATGAGGCCCTCAATTATTTCCACAACGCCCTGGCCATTTACCGGGAATTGGGGGACACGGCCGGCCTCTGCGAAACCAAGAACAACCTGGGCGCGGTGTACCAGTCCCAGGGCCGGACCGGGGAGGCCCAGGCGGCTTATCGCGAGGCCCTGGGTTATGTCCAGGCCATGCCCCCGGGACCGCTCCTGGCCCTGACCCTAACCCACCTGGGGGATATGGCCCGCGCTCAAAAAGAATATACCCAGGCCTGGGATTATTACAGCCAGGCCCTGGAGCTGGACAAAGCCCGGAAAGACCGCCAGGGGCAGGCGGTGCGCTGGGAGAGGTTGGGCCGCACCCTGGTGGAGCAGGGGAATTATCTGGGGGCGCTTCCCTATCTCCACGACGCCCTTTGGGAATTCCGGCAACAGGAAGACACCGGCGGCATCGCGGACACCCTCAACTCCCTGACCCGCCTGGCCCTGGCCCAGGGGGACCGGGAAAGCGCCAAACTCTACGGCGAACGCCTCCTGAAGCTCTACCAGGCCCGGGGCCAGGAGCAGGAGGCGGAGAAACTCGCAAAAATGCTTAAAACCGGAAAATGAAACGCAGTTATTAGTTTTGAGTTTTCAGTTTTGAGTTATCGGGGTTGTCATTAATCTGCGTCCATCGGCGTTCATCTGCGGTTAATGTGGTCTTTAATAACGGAAAACCGAAAACTGATGAAGTCGCAAAAGTCCAAAATTACCTCCCCCTTGGGGGGGTAGTGTGGGGGTGAATAAGATTAGTATTTTCCGCCAATTATCTTCGCCCTCGCCTTAACCCCATCCCATGGCCCGGCAGCGAGAACAAAAGGCTTAATCCTTCATCCTCAGCCCTCAGTCCTCAGCCCTCAGCCCTCATCACTAAAAAGGCCCAGTTCCTTTTTAAAGGTCTCCAGGCCGATGTCGTTGATGATTTTGCCCAGGCGCTTTTTCTTGTTGGCCTGCTTGAACCAGTCCAGCACCCGGGCCGCCAGGGCCAGAGCTTCATCATCGCTCAGGTTGGCGGCGATGGGGTCCGCCAGCCGGGGGTTGAGGCCGGACACAAATCCTCCCGCCACCACCCGCCAGCCCTTGGCCGCGCCGATGAGTCCCAGGTCCTTGATGGAGGCCTCGGAACAATTGTTGGCGCAGCCCGAGACGCCGATCTTGAATTTGAAGGGGAGCGGCATGCCGTGGTACTTCTCGTCTAGGTGCAGGCCCACGCCCACCGCGTCCTGGAGTCCCAGGCGGCAGAAAGTGGTGCCGGGGCAGATCTTGATGGAGCGGACGCACAGGCCCAACGCGGCGCCGGGGGTTAGGCCCAGTTCCTGCCAAACCGCGTCCAGGTCCTCGGGGTTCAAGCCCACCAGGGCAAAGCGCCCCGCGGAAGTCACTTTTATGGCTTGGGCGCGGTATTTCTCGGCTACGTCGGCAATGCGCCGGAGCAGGTTGAAGTCGCTGATGATGCCGCCGGGGATATGGGGGGCGATGGCATAGGTGGCTTTGTCTCGTTGCACGATGGCTCCTTTATCCAGCAGGTCTTCAGCCATGGATGGTCTCCTGGTATCTCAATTTTTACGGGATAATAATTATTATCGGATGAGACGCAAGGGGTGGGGGAAAAAATTTTTGTTTAATACCATATTGCCGTCTAAAAAAGTGAGTGCGGAGTCACCCCGCCCGTAAAGCAGATTAAGGAATAGCGGACGGGGAAACCTCGCCTCTAGGGCCTTGCCGATTAATGCATATTTTTCCCCTTTTCCCCTCGCCCTATCCGCCGTAAAGAAATCGTCGCATGCGGATGTTAAGGAGAAATCCCATCCCCAGCAGGGTGGTGATAAGGGAGGAGCCGCCGTAGCTGAACAGCGGCAGAGGGATGCCCACCACCGGCAGGAAGCCGGTGACCATGCAGAGGTTGATGAACACCTGCCAGAAAATCAGGGCCGTCACCCCCAGGGCCAGCAGGTGGCCGAAGCGCTCCTTGCAGTCCCGGGCCACCTGCAGGCCCCACAAGGTGAGGCAAATGAACAGCAGGAGGAGCACCAAGCCCCCCACAAAGCCCCATTCCTCGGCGAACACCGAAAACACAAAGTCCGTGTGCTGCTCCGGCAGGAAGTGGAGCTGGCTCTGGGTGCCCTTGAGGAAACCCTTGCCCCAGAATTGCCCGGAACCCACCGCAATCATGGACTGGAGGATGTGATAGCCCGAGCCCAGGGGGTCTTGTTCCGGGTTCAGGAAGGTCAAAAGGCGCTGGCGCTGATATTCCTTAAGAAATGACCAGACCAGAGGCGAGGACAAGGCCAGGGTGAGGGTCAGGCCCGCGAGGGTGCGCCAATGAACACCCACGAAGAGGAAAACCGACCCGGCCACCAGGGCCACTATAATGCCGGAACCCAGGTCCGGCTGTTTAATGATGAGCAGGGTGGGAACCAGCACCAGCAGACCCGGCACCAGCAAGTCTTTAAGGCGCATAGGGTCGGTGCGGGGGCGGCGGCTGAAATAGGTGGCCATGACCAGGATGACCGCGATCTTCACCAATTCCGCGGGCTGAAAAGTGAAAGGGCCCAAAGGCAGCCAGCGCCGGGAGCCTCCGGCCATTTTGCCCCCTAGCATCACCGCCACCAACATGACCAAACTGATGACGTATATGGGATAACTGAGTTTCTCCAGGTGCCGGTAATCGTAGAGCAGGCTGAAAAACATCAGGATCAGCCCCACCGCCAGCCAGTAGAGCTGCTTGACATAGAGGGGCGTG
The DNA here is from genome assembly GCA_016874915.1 of Deltaproteobacteria bacterium. Lineage (GTDB taxonomy): Bacteria > Desulfobacterota > Desulfobaccia > Desulfobaccales > 0-14-0-80-60-11 > VGSO01. Next base: position 27,015 of record VGSW01000006.1, on the reverse strand, counting down.
GCCCCGGGGGCGCGGTTAAACCCGGCGCTGTACAGGTTCACCAGCCCCAAGGCCAACAAGGCCGCCACCAGAGTGAGCAGCAGCCAGTCGAAGTTTTGGACTAATCGGCGGTCGAACATTTCAGTTGCCAGTGACCGGTAATCAGTGATCAGTCAAAAAGTTTGAAAGATATCCTAGAGTATTCAGGTTTGTTTCCAGGTGGTAGCTAGAAATCTCACAACGTTATTCAGGGAAAAAATATTTGACAATTGGTCAATGATTACTGATTACTGTTACTGATTACTACCTACGCCTCCACCCGGTGGCTCAGGGCCTCCTTCAGGGTCTGCTGGTCCGCGTACTTGATGTCCCCGCCCATGGGGAGGCCGTAGGCGATGCGGCTCACCCTGACCCCCAGGGGTTTCAGCGCCGGTCCCAGATAAGTGGTGGTGGCCTCCCCCTCCAGGCTGGGGTTCAGGGCCAGGATCACTTCCTGGATGCCTTCTGATTTAATTCTATCTATTAATTCCCTAATCCGTATGTCATCCGGCCCCACGCCTTCCACCGGGGAGAGCAGCCCCCCCAGGACGTGGTAGAGGCCGTGGTACCAGCCCACCTTTTCGACGGCCAGCAGGTCGCCGGGGTCCGCCACCACCACAAGCTGCCCCTTCTGCCGGCCCGGGTCGGAGCACAAGGGGCAAAGTTCCTGGTCGGCAAACGCGAAGCAGCGCCGGCATAATCTAATCCGGTCTTGAAGTTCCAGGAGGGCCTGGGCCAGCTCCACCACCTCGCTCCGGGGGGCCCGGAGCAGGTGCATGGCCATGCGGCCCGCGGTCTTTTCCCCGATTCCGGGCCATTTACTTAGAGCCAAAATAACGCGGCGCAAGGCCGCGGGGTAAGCGGATTTGGACATTATCGTTCCTTAAGCGGTTTAGCGGTTTAGCGGGTTGGCGGGTTAGTTTTTTGGTTGGTTTAGCAGTCAATGAATGGCATGTTTCAATTTTAATAAGATAATACCTTAAAATAACAACTGCTACAGACTTCTAAACCGCCAAACCGCTAACCCGCTAAAAAAACCCCGGTATCTGCATCCCCCCGGTGAGCTTGCTCATTTCCTGGGCCACCATGTCCCGGGAGCGGTTCAGGGCTTCGTTCACCGCGGCCAGGATCAGGTCCTGGAGCATCTCCACGTCGTCGGGGTTGGCCACTTCCGGGTCGATGCGCAAAGACAGCAGCTCCTGGCGGCCGTTGACCACGGCCTCCACCATGCCGCCGCCGGCCTGGGCGCTCACGGTGCGGTTACCCAGTTCCGCTTGCATTTCCGCCATCCGGGACTGGAGTTTCTGGGCCTGCTTCATGATCTGGCTGAGGTTCTTCAATCGGTGTTCTCCTTATTCCCTGCGGGGCCGAGCCACTGGCCTCCGAAGACTTCCAGGGCCTGCTGCTTCAAGTCCGCCAGGTTCAGGGTTTTCCGGGGTGCGGCCCCCGATTTTTTCGGGGCTTTTGAGGATTCCGGCGCTTCAATGGCAAGGGCGTATTGGGGGCCGAAAAAAGCCCGGGCCAGTTCCTGGAGCCGGGCTTCATGGCGCGGACCCACTGCGTTCCAGGTGCGGCCCGGGGCCAGGCGCACCTGATGATCGCTGAGGCCCAGCAACCGGCACTGCGACAGCTTGCCGTACAGGGGTCCCCCTTCCTCCTCCTGGACATATTTTAAAAACTCCTGCCACCGGGCCTCCAGACCGCCGGCCGCGGCGATCTCGCCGGGGGCGGAAGGGGGGGGGTCCAGCGCTTCCGGGACGGCGGGCGTCTGGGCCGTTTTGATTTCCAGCCGCGCCGGGGGTTCCGAAGCCACGCACGGTCCCGTCTCCAGCCGCCGCTCCAGGCTCTCCAGGCGGTTGAGCCACTGGGAGAGCGGCAGCACCGGCTCCAGGGTGATCAGCTTGAGAAGGAGCACCTCCAAGGCCAGCCGGGGCTGGGGCACCCGTTTCAAGTCTTCTTCTCCCTGAAGCAGAACGCTCATGAGATTGTGGAGGTGGGCCGCAGGAGCCAGGCGGGCCAGGCGGCACAGCTCTTCCCACTCCGAATCCGCCACCGCCACCAGGTGCCGGGCGTCGGGATGCAGCCCCGCCAGCAGCAGGTGGCGCAGGTACAGCGCCAAATCCTGGTAGAAGCGCTTCAGGTCCTGGCCCTGGGTGTAAAGCTCCTCGATGATCTCCAGCAGGGCCGGGGCCTGGCGGTTAAGAATGGCCTCCAATGCCCCCAGGAGCGCGCCCCGCTCCGTCACTCCCAGAATGCGGGCGATTTCCGGCGCAGTGACCTTATCGCCCCCGAAGGTCACCACCTGGTCCAGGAACCCCTGGGCGTCCCGGAGACCTCCTTCCGCGGCCCGGGCGATGAGGGCCAGGCCTTCCGGGTCAACCTGCCAACCCTCCTGCCGGGCCAGCTTTTCCAACTGCTCCTGAATCGCCGCGGTGGGGATGCGGCGGAAGTCGTAGCGCTGGCAACGGGACAGAATGGTCACCGGCACTTTGTGCGCCTCGGTGGTGGCCAGGATGAAGACCGCGTGGGCCGGGGGCTCTTCCAGGGTCTTGAGGAGGGCGTTGAACGCCGGACTGGTGAGCATGTGGACTTCGTCGATGATGTATATCTTGTATTTGCCCTGGGCCGGCAGGTACTTGATCTTCTCCCGGAGGTCCCGAACTTCGTCAATGCCGCGGTTGGAGGCACCGTCGATTTCGAGGACGTCCAGGAAGGACCCAATGGTGATCTCCTTGCAGACCTGGCATACGTTGCAGGGATGGGGGGTGGGGCCGTCTTTCAGGCAATTCAGAGCCTTGGCCAGGATGCGGGCCACGGAGGTCTTGCCGGTGCCCCGGGGGCCGCTGAACAGAAAGGCGTGGGCGATGCGGCCCTGGGCCAGGGCGTTTTGCAGGGTGCGAGTGATGGGCTCCTGGCCCACCACCTCTTCAAAGTTTTGCGGCCGCCATTTGCGAGCCAGAACCTGGTAGGACATGGGGTTTTCGGTTTTCGGTTTTCGGTTTTCGGAAAAACCACTCGGTTAATATTGGTCTTAAATTTCGGTTGTGTGCAGCTAAAACAATATTTTTAAACGAATGCACTTACAACAGGAAATTTAACCGAAAACCAAAGACCGAAAACCGAAAACCTTCGTTAAATGGCGGAGAGAGAGGGATTCGAACCCTCGGTAGGTCTTTTGGACCTACACACGATTTCCAGTCGCGCCCCTTCAGCCTCTCGGGCATCTCTCCGCGGGGTATATTGTCTGATTGGAATATTTACGGCTGCTTATATACTCGTTCCCAAGCTCTGCTTGGGAACGAAAATTTTTGGTCCAAGCTCTGCTTGGACACCTTATTGACTGCTCCCTGCTTACTGCTCACTGCTCACTTTTCCTTGGGTTTGGCCACCAGGATGTCGTAATTCTTCTTTTCCGACTCCGGCAAGGCATTATACTCTTCTTCAGTGATAATGCAATCCAGGGGCAGGCTGCCCATGTCCTCCCGGTACTGGCTTTTGTCACCTATGTAAATTTCGCAATTTTTATTCACATAAAGGAGTCCCATGGAGCCCTCCAACAATAGATTTCATGCTTTTCGAAAAACTGAAAAAGAATTAATAATTTAAAAATCTCGATGTATTAAGATTTTCCCTGCTCATCGCTTGAAGTTTTAAAATTTTTAACCTGTTTTTGAAGGAGCAAATCACTTGGTAGCTGAATCCGAAATAACCAGAGCCCGAAACCTATAAAGCTAAACGCCATCCCAACCGTGCCTCCCACTTTTAAAATCTTCCAATTCTCTTTAACTTCATTTATAAGTCCATTAATCTGCCTAATCCGCCCTTTCAACTCTGTATGCTTTATACGTAGTTCTAACGTTCTTTTTCTAAGCATCTCCTGCTCTTCTGGAGTTGGGTTCTCTTTTTCCACCCATTCGGCTGTATCTTGTTCTAAATACTTAAGTTCTACTTCCAAGACATCACTTTGCATCTCAAACTCCAGAAGCTTTAAATTAATATCACTGATGCGTGATAATGGAAAGACGATACTGAATATAACTAAAACTAAGCCAGAAAGTGCCAGAAACTTATAAAGATTATCTGTTGGAGGGATTGGCAACTGCATGCCAGAAACACCTTCTATATGCTCCTATGACTTAATGAGAGCACTGTTTATCCAAGGTTTAAAGATTTATTATCCCAAATCAAAACAATGGCGGAGGGGGTGGGATTCGAACCCACGTGAGGGTGATTAGCCCCCAAGCCGATTTCGAGTCGGCCCCGTTACGGCCTCTTCGGTACCCCTCCTTAGAAAACGGTTTTCGGTTTTCGGTCTTCGGTTTTCAGTAAGGGCGAGTTCCCCCGCCCGTTAATAGGGCGGCGTAACGCCGCCCCTACTTCCTCAGCGCCGGGCCTGGAAAAACTGTTGCAGCAGTTCCCGGCATTCTGTTTCCCGCACTCCGCTTACCACCTCCAGGCGGTGGTTGAGGCGGGAGTCTTCGGGAATGCGGTACAGAGAGATGCAGGCCCCGGCCTTGGGGTCCAGCGCGCCGAAGACCACCCGCCGCACCCGGGCGTGGAGGAGCGCGCCCACGCACATAATACAAGGTTCAATGGTAACATATAGGAAGGTCCCCGGCAACCGGTAATTCCCCCGGAGAGCCGCGGCCTGCCGCAGGGCCAGGATTTCCGCATGGGCCGTGGGGTCATTGAGACCGATGGGGCGGTTGCCGGCCCGGGCCAGAACCTCCCCCTCTTCCCCCACCAGCACCGCGCCCACGGGAACCTCCCCGGCCGACAACGCTTCCCGGGCCTGGGCCAGGGCCTGTCCCATGTAAAAATCATCCGATTCCACATAGTTATTATACACTTAAGGGGCGGGGAAAGGGAGGGTTTCTCCCAGGAGAAAAATAGGGGCCCGATGCGCAACCTGGGCATTTTCCCGAACCAGGAGGTTCGGACCCAAGGGCGTTCCCAAGCAGGAGCTGGGGAACGAGAAAAAAACTTATGGGGTTGGGGGAGAGGGTTTGGGAGAGGGGGCAGGGGGTTCCCACAGGCGGGACGCCTGTGGCACTGCCCCTGGCCCCCTCTCCCAAATCAGTTCGCATCTCATTCCCGACCGCAGTAAACCCTCATGGGACAGCCCCGGGCCGGGGGCTTGCGGCAGTAGTCCCGGCCCAGGCGCACCAGGGCCGCTTCCAGGTCGGCGAAGTCCTTTCCCATGACCGGCTGGCGCCGCCAGTGCTCCTCCAGGGCCCCCAGGGCCTCCCGGGGCGTCAACCCCGCCAGTAGTTTTAAATGCTCCGCCGCCAGTTGAGCCAGCTCTCCCAGGGGTGGGGCGGCCTTGGCCCAAATCCCCCGCAACTCCCTTAAGAAAATGTTGGCCGTGGCCGGCCCCACCCCCGGGGCCAGGGCCTGGATTCTTCTTTCCAGGTCGTCATAATCGGCCGCGACCTGGTGCAGCCGTTCCAGGGAACCCTCATACTGCTCCGTCAGCGTCCCCATCACCTTGAGGAGCTTGGTGGCGGTTTTGAAATCATACCGGGTATAACCACCCTCATCCAGAAACACCACCAGATTGTCCCAGCCCTGTTCCAGAATGGCCTGGGGGGTGTAGATTCCCCGGGCGGCGAAAACCCGGTAAGTGCGGGCCGCGAGCCCTCCGGAGATGCGGGCGCCATAAAAAATAGCGGCCAGGAACCACTTCTGGCGCGCCTCCGGCCCGGCGTTAAGGTCAATGCCCAATTCTGCGGCAAACCGCCCCGGCAATTGGGCCAGCAATTTGGAGATGACTTTCATGCGGTCCGGCCTTGTAGGGTGCGTCTTACCACCATGATCTAAACGAAACTTTTTATAAGTTACGTATGAGCCATCGGCTCATGAAAGACTGCCTTGATAAATTCAAAGTTCATAGTGCAATCGAATTACGAACCGCCGCGCCCTGCGTCCCGCCAGGAATAAGCGGGGGCGGCTGTTCCTCACCTTTGAGGAATGCTTCAGACACTGAGCGGCTTGGCCCTGCGCGTCGGTTTTTGTTAAATTTAATTCGGGAACCGCGGGGGTGCAACGCAACTGGTTTACCCCCATCAATTTTTCTTAAAGGGAACTGCGACTTTATATTTTTCGAAACAGTTCCTCATGAGCCTCCGGCTCACCCATAAATCATAAAAATGTGGAACAGCCGCCCCCGGCTGTTCTTGGGAACGACAAGTTTTGGCGGGCACGGAGGGCCGCCCCATCCGGCAGGGGCGCCCCCGGCGAGGCGCCCGGCGCAGGCTGAAGCCTGCGGCTGCATTTTCAAGACAATTTTATGGGGAAAAAATAAATAAATGGTAGCCGCCGCCTTCCGGCTGCGCTAAAATTGGCGAAAATTACTGGACAAATTCGCCGAGGCGCGTAACTCGATAATACCTTGAAAATCGGCGGTGCTCAGGGATGGCGTCGCAAACCCCGCCTAAGTCCAAACCTCATTACCACGGCCACCGGCAGCGGCTCCGGGAGCGCTTCCGCCAGGGGGGCGCCGCGGCCTTGCAGGACTATGAACTCCTGGAATTGCTCCTCACCTACGCTCTGCCCCGCCAGGACGTCAAACCCCTGGCCAAAAGCCTTTTGCAGCGCTTCGGCTCCTTCACCCAGGTCCTGGACGCCCCCCCCGAGGCCCTCATGGAAGTGGAGGGCATGGGAGAGGTGTCCGCCGCGTTCATCCCCCTGGTGAAAGCCTGCGCCGCCCGTTACCTGAAAGAAGATGTTATCCAACGGGGAAAAATTCCGTCCCTCACCGCACTGGTGGATTACTGCCGCACCGCCATGGGCGGCCTCAAGGACGAGCAGTTCCGCATACTCTTCCTCAATAGCCAGAATGAAATCGTCGCCGAAGAAATTCTCCAGGAAGGCACGGTGAACCAGACAGTGGTCTATCCCCGCAAGGTCCTGGAGCTGGCCTTGAAGCACAAAGCCGTGGGGCTTATCCTGGTGCACAACCACCCCAGCGGCAACCTCACCCCCTCCGCCGCGGACCGGGACCTGACCCGGACCCTAATCCAGGCCTCCAAGAGCCTCAACCTCACGGTCCACGACCACCTCATCATCACCCGCCGGGGCTATTTCAGTCTGGCGGAGCATGACATGTTGTAAACCCGCACGCCGGCTCGCCAGGCTGGCGGAAAATGCGCCGGCGGGTTCCGGGCTGGACCAGCCTGAGATAAGGAGCGCACCAAAGGTGCACCGTGCGCCCTTAAATTTTGAGCTTGATTAATTCGGCCTCCAGGGTAGGGCCGTTAACATGGAGGAGGGCCAGGCTTACCGGATGGGCAAAGCGTTTGGGGCCGGCGCTGCCGGGGTTGAGGAAGAGCACCCCGTCTTTCCGGAACAGGGCGGGTTCGTGGGTGTGGCCGAAGATGACCCCGGCGAAGCCTGCGGCCGCCGGGTCCAGGTCCAGGGCAAAGAGTTCGTGGAGGACATAGAGCCGGGCCGCGCCCGCTTCCACCACTTCGGTGGCGGGGAGGTTCCCGGCCCACGGGGCCTTGTCCATGTTGCCCCGCACCGCGGCCACCGGGCCCAGGCGCCGCAAGGCCTCGAGGATTTCCGGGTCTCCGATGTCACCGGCGTGAATGATGAGGTCCGAGCCGGACAGCACCTTCACCGCTTCGGGACGCAGGAGGCCGTGGGTGTCCGAGATCACCCCCAGGCGTAACCGGGGCCGGTCAGGCAGTTTTAGGGAATACATGGGCGACTATGGGATTATAACCGTTTAAAAAGAAAAAGTATGGAATATCCACCCCGGCGGTTCTTTTGGGTTTGCCCGGGCGCCCCCGTAACCGGGGAGGCCGGGCCGGTGTCATCAAGCAAAAAGGCAGGGCCCGGGAGGCCCTGCCTGATAAATTCTGCCCCAGCCAGTAACCTATACGGCTCTTTTCCTCCGCGCCAAAAGCCCCATAATCCCCGTGCCCAATAAAAGGATGGTGGGGGGCAGGGGAACCACCTCCACGATCACCCGGTCAACCACAAAACCCGTTGTAGGGTTATCCCGATCTCCAAAGAAACTCAACATGTTAGGACCGCCATCACCGGTAAAGGTTCCGGAGAAATCGGTGAAATGCATATCCCCGTAAGTAGAGCCGCTGTGACTTAGAGAAACCGATAGCAAGGGGGTTACCAAGGAGTTAGAGACAACGACCTGGCCGGAGGCCGAGGCGTTGGCCGGATCGTTGGCATACCCAAAAAAAAGTCGGTATTGCTGGCCCGGGACCGTGAAGAAAACCTGGTCTATGTGGGCAGAACTATAGATGGCCACACTTTGGTCCCCGGAAACTCCGGAATACCCGGTCCACAGGGACCGGATAAGATGCACCGCCTCATAGCCTGGCGAGGAGCCGCCCACAACCCATTGAAATTCCGGTGGATCCGAATTTTCGTGGTAAGAGTAATAAGACAACCCAACGACCGCGGGGGCGGAGAATTCCCCGTTTTCCACCAGATTCCCGGAGGCCGGGGATACGGCATAAAGGAGGCAGACAATCCCCCAAATAAGCCTTACGAAATAATTTCGGTTCACAGGAGATCCTCCTGCTATGAGGTAAATATTCAATTAAAATTATTTTTCCAGCTTGTCAAGATTTTTTTAATTTTTAAATAGAAATCGCGGCGCCCCGGATGAGGCCTAATGCAGATTTTGGGCGACATGGCCTTTCGTCTCGTTCCCAACTTGTACCTGGGAAGACCAGGAATGCCAAGCTTAGTTTGGCGGACAATGCGTTCCCAAACTTAGTGGGAACGAGGTAAAGGGGCAACCTGATCTTAAGGGCTTTGGCGTAATTAAAGAAACAATCCCATTTTCGTTTATATAGTGAATGGATAGATTCTTCGCCCACCTATGACACAAGCTGTTTCCACTTTGCGCACTTAAACAAAGTCTCATTTATAGGGCCTGGTTCTTTTTTTCTCAATTAATTTTTATAAAGAAATAACAATGGGTTATTCCAAGAGCATCTAATGCCGGTAAAAATATTTTTTCCAAAATAAAAAATTTTCTTGATTTTCCTTGATATTATCTGCTATAGGGGAGAAACGGGAATCTGTCCCGTCTTTTTGGGGGAGACGGCCTATCTACGTTCCCGCCTGTGTTTGCTGGCTTTAAGACAACTACCCCGGTGCGAGGGTAATATATGCGTGCGGCTTTTGTAAGGATAATCGTATGCTTAGCCCTGGTGGCAGGCTGTGGCGGCGCCCATCGCGGCGCGGTGGTCCAGCCCCCGGTGGCGCCGGTCGAAACCGAAACCGCGGTAGTCCTTCCCGACCAGGAAGAAACCCTGGCGGAAACCCTGAGCAGCAAGCGCCTGGAGGAACTCTACGCCAAGAGCGGCATCCCCGGCTGGGACCCCGGACTGGAAGAAGAATTGAGGAAATGGGACCACCAGGTGAAGTTCGACGTGCCCATAGAGATGAACCGCCAGGTACGGGCCTACATGGTCTATTTTTCCACGGAACGCAAAGCCATCTTCACCCGGTATCTCTCCCGCTCCAGCCGTTATCTTCCCATGATCAAGGAAACCTTCCAGGAATATGGCCTCCCTGATGACCTGGCCTACCTGGCCCTGATTGAAAGCGGCTTCAACAACAAGGCCACTTCCCACGCCGCGGCGGTGGGCATGTGGCAATTCATCCGGGGCACCGCGGTGCGCTACGGGCTGACGGTGGACAGCTACCTGGATGAGCGCCGGGACCCGGAAAAGGCCACCAAGGCCGCGGCCAAATATTTGCTGGATTTGTACAAGCAGTTCGGCTCCTGGTACCTGGCCGCGGCGTCCTACAATTGCGGCGAGGGCCGGGTGCAAAGGGAACTGAATCAAAGCAATCATAAGAACTTCTGGCAGTTGTCGGAAAACCAGTGTCTGCCCAACGAAACCAAGAATTACGTGCCCCAGATGATCGCGGCCACCATCATCGCCAAGAATCCGGAAAAATTCGGTTTCAAGACCGTTCCCTATCTCCCGCCCCTGAAATATGAGCAGGCCAAAATGAAGGATCCCACCTCGGTCAAGGCCGCGGCCGCGGCGGTGAACGTGCCGGTGGAAGAAATCCAGGCTCTTAATCCCGAACTCCTGCGGGGGGTAACCCCGCCGGACGCCACCAATTACGTCCTGAAACTGCCGCCCAAGAGCCTGGATCTGTTCGCCAAAAACATTGAGCTGGCCCGCATCGAACACCCGGCCATCGCCTCCCGGCCGGTACGCACTAAGGCTCCGGTGCGCTATGCCTCCCGGGGACCCACCAAAGTCGTAGCCCGCAAGGCTGAGGCCAAGAACAAGACCGCGGTCAAGGGCTCCAAGAAGAAAGATTCCACCACGGTTGCAAAAAAGGGCAAGACGGCCCCCAGCTCTCCCCATGTGGCCTCTGTGTTTGGCAGCCCTTCCGCCGTTGCCAGCAAGGCCGCGGCCAACGGGCAGAAAAAGGCTAACTTGGCAGCCGCCGACTCCAAGACCAAGTCCAAGACCCAGACCAAAGCTCAGGCTCAGAAAAAGTCGGGAAGCACCCAGGTGGCCAAAAAGACCGAGGCCACTGGCAAAACCGGCAGCAAAACCAAGAAGACCGGCTCTTCTAAAACCAACAAAGATAAAGTTTCCAAATCCAACGGCAAGTCCAACGGCAAGGGCTCCTCGGCCTTGGCCGCGAACCGCTAGTCCGGCCCCAGATTCCCTCAGGCGCGGCCCTTTGGCCGCGCTTTTTTTGTGTGACGGGCATGCACGCAGCTTGGAGGTGAAAGGCCTTTACCCACCAGATGGAGGTGAAGGGTTAGCGAAGGGCAAGGGCGTCGTCGCCGAGGCGGAGTCTGAAGGAAGCGTGGAGCCAAGCCGTGACCTGATGGACAGAAACCGGATACGAGGCAGGACTGGTGGGACGAGGGGGCAAATGACCCCGAAGTCCATATCCATCAAGGGCCAGGGCTGTAAATCCGGCAGGTGGGCGTTGCCCGCCCTAAATTATTGGCCTTTTGCGTCTTTGCGTGAAGACAATTAATGACGCATGCTCAGGTTCAGCCCCACCACCCCGGCGATGACCAGCCCCAAAGAAACGAGTTTCAAGGCGTTCACCGATTCCCCGAAATACCCGATGCCGATGGCGGCGATGAGCGCGGTTCCCAGGCCGGACCAGATGGCGTACACGATGCTCACCTCCAGCTTTTTGAGCACCAAGGTGAGAAAGGTAAAGCTGAACCCGTAAAATACGAAGATCCATACCGAGGGCATGAGCCGGGTGAAACCCTGGGACATTTTCATGCACGTAGTGCCGCTCACTTCCAGGATGATAGCGAGAGCCAGATAGAGGTAGTGCATTTTATCTCCTGATTGAATATCCCACAAAGGCGCCAAGACGCGAAAAGTTAACCGCAGATTAACGCCGATAAACACAGATTATAAAGTTATCCGTGTTCATCCGCGTTAATCTGCGGTTAATTTTCTTTGTGCCTTTGCGCCCTTGCGTGAGCTGATTAACCTTCCAATAACCGGGGCAGCAGGTCTGCCCCCTGTTCCAGGAGCAGCCCGGTCTCCCGGGCGTCGGCCTCGGTGTAGAACTGCATCTTATCACCGGGGCGGCGGGAGTCGTAAAGGATAAAAGGCACCGGCTCCGGGGTGTGGGTGCGTTTGGCCAGGGGCGTGAGGTGATCGCACAGCACCAATACCCGGTGGTCGCCCAGTTCTTTCAGGCCCTGCATGAGCGGCCCCACCACCTGGGCGTCAAAGTCCTCGATGGCCTGGAGCTTGAGCTGCAGCTCGCCGCTGTGCCCCGCTTCGTCCGGGGCTTCCACGTGAATGAAGACCAGGTCAGCGCCTTCTTTCAGGGCCTTCAGAGCCGCCTCCACCTTCCCGGCGTAATTGGTGTCCAGAAAGCCCGTGGCCCCGGGGACCAGGATGGGTTTCAGCCCGGCGTAGAGGCCGATGCCCCGGATGAGGTCCACCGCGGAGATCACTGCGCCGGAAAGCCCGAAGCGTTCCTTCAGAGTGGGAACCTGGGGCGGCTTTCCCTGGCCCCACAGCCAGATGGAGGTGGCCGGCTTTTTCCCCGCGGCCACCCGGCGGCGGTTCACTTCCTGGTCCTTCAAAATGGCCCAGGACTCCCGCATCAGCTCCCACAGGGGGGCCTCGGGGCCATCCCACTCCATGAGGCGGCCCACGTCATGGCCGCTGTGGTCATGGGGCGGGTAGGTGCGCCAGTCGGCTTGGCCTTGATTCCACACCAGCAGGTGGCGGTAGCTGACTCCGGGGTAAAAGCGCCGCCCGTCCCGGCCCAACGCGGCCTGAAGGGCCTGGATGAGCTCTTTGGCCTCCTCGCTGGAGATGTGCCCCGCGGAGTAGTCCTCCATGAACAGACCCTGCTCCTGCTGGCGCAGGGTCACCAGGTTGCAGCGGAAGGCCACTTCCTCGGGCTTTAGCGTAACCCCCAGGGCCGCGGCCTCCAGGGGCGCCCGCCCGGTGTGGTAGCGGGCCGGGTCGTAGCCCATGATGGCCAGATTGGCAATGTCGCTTCCCGGGTCCATGCCTTTAGGGATGGTCCGGGCCAGACCTAGTTCGCCCCGCCGGGCCAGAAGGTCCATATTGGGGGTTTTCGCCGCCTCCAAAGGCGTGCGCAGAGCCAATTCCGCGATGGGGTAATCCCCCATGCCGTCGCCGACTAGGATGACGTATTTCATAATGATACCGATTTAGGATTGACCGCCCTCAGGAAGTCCCCTGGCGGCGCTCCTCCATAAGATGCTTGATCTCGGTTAAAGTTTCATTGATGCGGAAGAAGATGATGAGGATTTCACAGTAAATCCTCACCCCCAGGGGGCCCAGAACCAGGACCGCCACTCCGGTCCATAAAGTGCGGGAATCTTCCATTCCCGCGCCGGCCCCGATGAAGGCCAGGCCCAGGCCGATGCAGAACAATACCCCCAGCCAAAAGAGAATCTGGATGATAACGGGGGTAACCATGGTCCGGAACGCCAGTAAGTCTTTCATAGTTCCTCACCCCTGGGAGAATGTCAGGCAGGTCCAGCCCACCATAATTATAAATTATTATCATGCCGGCCCCGGAAGGCCAACAGGTTCTTTACATTCTTCTTAAGTGATTTGCGTTTATCGGCGTTAATCGGCGGTTAAATCAAGCGCGGATGAACATAAAATATTACTCAGAGCATTAAAGCAATTCCTTCCTTTAACCCCCTCCCCCTTGAGGGGGGAGGGTTGGGGTGGGGGTGAATGGAACTTCTTTTCCGCTCCGAGTAATAATGGAATATTAAGACCTCTACGGAAACCCCTTTTTGTCATCCTGAGCGAAGCGAAGGATCTCGTATTTGCCTGTTATTATTAGATTCTTCGGTCGCTTCGCTCCCTCAGAATGACATCTGAGGAGACTTTCGTAGAGAGTATTGACATCTGATGTATAAATTACTATCATCAAAACATCATGACTAGAACCACTGTGGATATAGATGATCCGGTGCTGCGGGAACTAAAGGTCTTGCAAAAGAAAGAGGGCCGGTCCCTGGGGAAGATCGTTTCCCGGCTGCTGGCGGAAGCCCTGGCCCATGAGCGCGTTTCTCCCCAGGCCCCCAAGTTGCAATGGACCTCCCGCCCCATGGGGGCCATGGTGGACCTGGCCGACAAGGAAGCCCTGTACGCCGCGCTGGACCAGGACGAACCATGAGCTACAGCGTGGACGTCAATCTGCTGCTCTATGCTTCGGATCAGTCCAGCCCCAGGCATGAAGCGGCCCTGCAATTCTTGGAAAGCCGGGCGGGCGACCCCGACCTGTTTTGCCTGGCCTGGCCCACCCTTTTCTCCTATCTGAGAATTGCCACGCATTCCCGCATCTTTCGCCATCCGCTCTCTCCGGATGAGGCCCTGGGGAACGTGGCGTCCCTCCTAAGCCTGCCCCGGGTGCGGGTGCTGGCCGAGGCGGAAGGATTCCTGGAGGTCTATCGGGAGGTGACCGGGAGCTTTCCGGTGCGGGGAAATCTGGTCCCCGACGCCCACCTGGCGGCTCTGCTGCGCCAGTACGGCGTCCGGCGAATTTACACCACCGAGGCGGATTTCCGAAAATTCGACTTTCTGGACGTAAAAAATCCCTTCGCTTAATATTGCTCGCCGCTCCATCCCAGATTTTCCCCTCCCCAAAGCCTTTTGCTCGGTCCCATATTGACAATTTCCTTAATAATTAGTTATGTTAGTTTTTTTAAAATGGATTTGGCGGAATTATGATCAAAGCAATCCGGGGCATGCGGGATATCCTGCCGCCGGAAACCGGCCGGTGGCAGTGGGTGGAGCAGGTGGCCCGGGAGGTCTTCGACCTCTATGGCTATCAGGAGCTCCGTCTGCCGCTCATCGAGCGCACCGAGCTCTTTGCCCGCTCCATCGGCCCGGATACGGACATCGTGGCCAAGGAGATGTACACCTTCCCGGATCGGCGGGGGGATTCCCTGACCCTGCGCCCCGAGGCCACGGCCCAGGTGGTGCGGGCGGCCCTGGAAAACCGCCTGGACCGGGCCCCCGGGATGAAAAAGCTTTACACCATCGGCCCCATGTTCCGCTATGAGCGTCCCCAGAAGGGCCGCTACCGCCAGTTCCACCAGATCAACTGCGAGGCCCTGGGCGCCGACGCCCCGGAGCTGGACGCGGAAGTCATCCTGATGCTCATGGAAATTCTGGGCCGGGTGGGCCTCACCCAAATGCGGCTTTCGGTCAATTCCCTGGGCTGCCCCGAGTGCCAACAGGACTTCAAGGCCCGGCTGAAGCTGTTTTTGCAATCCAAGGAAGGCTGGTGCGACGATTGCCGCCACCGCCGGGAGACCAACCCCTTGCGGGTCCTGGACTGCAAGTCGGCCCACTGCCAGGCGCTGCTTAAAGACGCGCCCATGCTCAAGGACTGCCAGTGCGAGGCTTGCGCCGCGCATTATGGCCGGGTGCTGGAATTGCTGAACCGCTTTCGGGTTCCCTTTGAAGAAAACCCCCGCCTGGTGCGGGGCCTGGATTATTACACCCGCACCGCGTTCGAGGTGGCCGCGGCGGGCCTGGGGGCCCAGGACGCGGTGGCCGGCGGCGGCCGCTACAACGGACTGTCCCAGGAACTGGGAGGGCCAGAGATGCCCGCCATCGGCTTCGCCATCGGCCAGGACCGCCTCATGGAAATATTGCCCCCGGAAGCGGCGCCGCCCGGTCTTGCCAAAACCTTTCTGGCCGTCCTGGGCGACGCGGCCCGGGACCGGGCCTTAACCCTTCTCCAGGATTTGCGGGCCAAGGGCCTGGCCGCGGAGATGGATTTCGAGGGCCGGTCCCTGAAAGCCCAGATGTCCCTGGCGGACCGCCTGGGCGCGACCTATGTTATTATTTTAGGAGACCGGGAGATGGAAACGGACCAGGCCGTCTTACGGCGCATGGCCACCGGGGGGCAGGAACAAGTGGCCCTGAAGGAGCTTCCGGTTATTTTGGCGAACTTTATCACCGGCAAAATATAAAATCCCCCCTGACCCCCCTTTAAAAAGGGGGGAATCGAAATTCCTCCGGAATCTCGACTTAAAGAAACTTATGGGGTTGGGGGAGAGGGCTTGGGAGAGGGGGCAGGGTTCCCACAGGCTGGAAAGCCTGTGCCACCGGCCCCTGGCCCCCTCTCCCAAACAGGAAGGACTCTAACGTGCTTGACTCAGTAGCAGGGCTGGCCCGCACCCACTCTTGCGGCGACCTCCGGGCCGCGGACGCGGGCGCGGAGGTAGTCCTCATGGGCTGGGTGCAGCGCCGCCGGGACCACGGGGGTCTCATTTTCGTGGACCTCCGGGACCGGGGCGGCCTCACCCAGGTGGTTTTCAATCCTGAGGTCAACCCGGACGTTCACAACAAGGCCGGGGTGCTCCGGGACGAATTCGTCCTGGCGGTCCGGGGGGTGGTGAACTTGAGGCCCCCGGACATGGTCAACCCCCAGTTGGACACCGGCGAGATCGAAGTCCTGGTGGAAGAGCTCCGTCTCCTCAACCTGGCCAAAACGCCGCCCTTTGAACTGGAAGACTTCCGGGTGGACATCTCCGAGGCCCTGCGCCTCAAATACCGCTACCTGGACCTCCGGCGCCCTATGGTCATGAAGAACATCCTGTTCCGCCACCGGGCGGCCCAGGTGACCAGGCAGTTCCTGAACGGCCAGGGCTTCATCGAGGTGGAGACCCCCATCCTCACCAAGAGCACCCCGGAAGGGGCCCGGGACTATCTGGTGCCCAGCCGGGTGCAGCAGGGTCATTTTTTCGCGCTGCCCCAGTCGCCTCAGCTCTTCAAGCAGCTTCTGATGATGGCCGGGCTGGACCGCTATTATCAACTGTGCCGCTGCTTCCGGGACGAGGACTTGCGGGCCGACCGCCAGCCCGAGTTCACCCAGATCGACCTGGAAATGGCCTTCATCACCGAAGAGGACGTGTACCAGCTGGTGGAAGGGCTGATATGCGCCCTGTTTAAAGAAATGCTGGGAGTGGAGCTTACCTGGCCCTTCCCCCGGTTAACCCATGAGGAATGCCTGGACCGCTTCGGGTTGGACCGCCCCGACCCCCGGTTCGGGCTGGAGCTGAAGGAAATTACCGACCTGGCCCGGGCCTCGGAGTTCCGCCAGTTTAAGGAAGTGGTGGACCAGGGGGGCATCGTCAAATGCCTGTGCGGACCCGGATTGGCCAAGCTCTCTCGCAAGGAGTTGGACGATCTCATCGACCTGGCCGGAGTGTACGGGGCCCGGGGCATGGCCTGGGTAAAAATTCAGGCTGGAGGGTCCTGGCAGTCGCCCCTGGCCAAGTTTTTTCCCGATAAGGTCAAAACCGCCCTGAATGAGCGCCTGGACGCCAAAGAAGGGGACCTGCTGCTCTTCGTGGCCGACGAGTCTTTTGTGGCCAACACCGCTCTGGGGCAAATCCGGGGCCACCTGGGCCAGCGGGAAGGACTCATTCCCCCCGACACTTACAGCCTGGTGTGGGTCACGGACTTCCCCCTGCTGGAGTATGACCTGGAAGAGGGCCGGTTCGTGGCCATGCACCACCCCTTTACGTCGCCCAAGGAAGAGGACATTCCCCTGCTGGACCGCGATCCCGGCAAGGTTAGGGCCCGGGCCTACGACTTGGTGCTCAACGGCCAGGAGATCGGCGGCGGCAGCATCCGCAACTACCGCCGGGACCTCCAGGAAAAGGTCTTCCAGGTATTGAGCATTCCGCCTCAGGAGGCGGAGGAGAAATTCGGCTTCCTCCTGGAGGCCCTGGAATACGGCGCTCCCCCTCATGGGGGCGTGGCCTTCGGCTTCGACCGGTTGGTGGCCATTCTCTGCGGGGCCAAGTCCATCCGGGAGGTCATCGCCTTCCCCAAGACCCAGAAGGCCGCCTGCCCCGTCACCAAGGCGCCTTCCCGGGTGGAGCCGGAGCAGTTGTTGGAGTTGGGACTGAGGCTGGAGAAATAGGGATTAGCGGGTTGGCGGGTTAGCGGGTTGGCCGTTTGAAAGTTGAATACTGACTGCCAAACCGCTAAACCGCTGAACCGCCATCTGCTATACCGCTAAGCCGCTGAAAAATGATATAAAGACGATAAACATACAAATACGGTGATTTAAAATGGCACGCTGGAACAAAGACCGCCGATTGCTGGATCACGAGCACTCCTCATTCTGGAAGCACCACCTCCTGGAAGTGCAGGAACCCAATCTCATGCGGACCATCTTCCCTTACACGGAAGTGCCCCGCATTGATTTTGACTATAAATTTATCATGCCCCAGCCTCCCGAGAGGATGATCATCACCGACACCACCTTCCGGGACGGGCAGCAGGCCCGGCCTCCGTACACGGTGCGCCAGATCGTGGACATCTTCGACATGCTCCACCGGCTCTCGGGCCCCAAGGGGGTGGTGCGCCAGACCGAATTTTTCCTGTACAGCGCCAAAGACAAGGAAGCCCTGGAGCAATGCCGGAAGCGGGGCTACCGCTACCCGGAGATCACCGGCTGGATCCGGGCCGTGGCCGCGGACCTGAAGCTGGTCAAAGGAATTGGCCTCAAAGAAACCGGCATCCTCACCTCGGCCTCGGACTACCACATCTTTCTTAAGCTCAAGTGGAACCGCACCCGGGCTATGGAGGATTACCTGGCCATCGTCAAAGCCGCCCTGGAGCTGGGCATCACGCCCCGCTGCCACCTGGAAGACATCACCCGGGCGGACATCTATGGCTTCTGCGTGCCCTTTGCCATTGAATTGATGAAGCTCCGGGAAGAAAGCGGCATCGACATCAAAATCCGCCTGTGCGACACCATGGGCTTCGGTGTCCCTTATCCGGGCGCGGCCCTGCCCCGGAGTGTCCCCAAGCTGGTTCGGGCCATGATCGACGACGCGGGAGTGCCCGGCCACCTGATGGAATGGCACGGCCACAATGATTTCCACAAGGTGCTGGTCAACAGCGTCACTGCCTGGCTTTACGGCTGCGGCGCGGTGAACGGCGCGCTCCTGGGCTTCGGCGAACGCACCGGCAACGCCCCCATCGAGGGGATGATCATGGAATACATTTCTTTAAAGGGTTCCACCGACGGCATCGATACCCGGGTGATTACCGAAATCGCCCAGTATTTTGAGAAAGAGCTGCATTACCACATTCCCCCCAACTATCCTTTTGTGGGGGATAATTTCAATACCACCAGCGCCGGCATCCACGCGGACGGGCTGCTGAAAAACGAAGAGATTTACAACGCCTTTGACACTGATGCCATCTTGGGGCGGCCGGTGTCCATCACCATCACCGACAAGTCGGGCAAGGCCGGCATCGTCCATTGGCTCAACTCCCGACTGGGTCTGGAGGGCGACCGCCAGATGGACAAGGGCCACCCCGGAGTTGCCAAGATCCACAAGCGTATCATGGAAATGTACGAGGCCGGGCGGGTCACTTTTATCTCCAACGAGGAAATGGACCGGTGGGCCCGCAAATACCTCTCCGAGTACTTTATCTCGGAGTTCGACCAGCTCAAGCAAAAGGCCGCCAAGCTGGCGGCCCACCTGGCCGAAGACCTGGCCCGGCTCGAAGAGGTGCGCTCCATGGACCCGGCCCGGCAGGAACCGGTGCTGCAGCAGGCCCTGGACCAGAACCCCTTTATCCAGTTCATGTACGTCACCAATACGGAAGGCCGCAAAACCACCCGGAACATCACCCACATCGTGGACCGGGCCAAATACGAAACCTTCAAGCTGGACGAAGACCTGTCCAACCGCCCCTGGTTCATCGAACCCATGAAATCGGGCAAGGTTTACGTCACCGACTTTTACACCTCCCGGTTCACCAATGCCCTGTGCATCACCGTGAGCGCGCCCCTGCGGGATGAAAACGAAGAAATCCAGGGCATCCTGGGCCTGGACATCCGGTTTGAGGCCCTGGCCAAGATGGAGCAGGACGGGGAGATTTAGGGGGCAGTGAGCAGTGAGCGGTTGACAGTTGACAGTTGGCTTTCAGCTTTTTTCCACTGCCCTGAGAAGTTTTAAAATTTGGTGGCACAGGCTTCCAGCCTGTGGGAAGGTTTCTTGACAGAACAGACTGCTCCCACAGGCCAGAGGCCTGTGCTACTAATCTTCAATTTCTTGTTTTTTGACAAAGATTTTGCATGTATCCCATTGATCTGATTAAGTAATCAGTTCAATTTTTGAGTTTGGTTGCGGCCTTAGGCCGCGATGTGCCACTAATTTTTTTCTAGTTGATGATTTCGAAGTAGGGAGATTTCTCTCTATTGCGCCGTCCCAGGGCTTTTTTCGGAGCAAAGGCAATAATCGAATGCTTTAAATACCTTTTCACCTTTTAACCTTTCCCCTTTTCGCCCCATTACTTGATCCTCCCCTCAAAACAGGCGGACGGTGACTTCTTCTCCTCGAAGGAGTCCCTCCAGCCCCAGGGGGATCATCACCAGGCCGTGGCTTTTCACCATAGGGGAGAGCAGCCCCGACGGACCCAGCACCGGATCGGCCCACAGGGTGTCGCCTTCCTGGCGCAACTTAACCCGCACGTAGTCCTCCCGGCCGCTGGCCCCGGCCAGATTCCGGGAGAGGAGAGCCGTCACCGTGCCGCCCCAGGGCGGCGCCGGGGCCAATCCGGCCAGGCGCTCCATTAGCGGCCGCCCCAACACCTCCATGACCACCGCGGCGGACGCGGGATGCCCCGGCAGGCCCAGGAGGGGCTTGGCGCCACCGGCCAGCGCGGCCAGGATGGTGGGTTTGCCCGGTCGCATGGCCACCCCGTGCACCAGGATTTCTGCGCCGGAGAGGGCCTGAATGGCCGTTAGGGTAAGGTCCCGGGCCCCCACGGAGCTGCCCCCGGAGATAAGTATAAGATCAGCTTCCTCCAGGGCCGCGGCCAGCGCGCTTTTCAATGCTTCGAAATCATCGGGGACAATGCCCCGGAGCATGTGAATGCCGCCCCAGGCCGCCACCTGGGCCGCGGCCATATAGGCGTTGGAGTCCCGCACCTGCCCTGGGCCCGGTTGGGCGTCGAGGGGCACGATTTCATCGCCGCTGGAAAAAACGGCCACCCGGGGCCGGCGGTATACTTGCACTTGGGTTATACCCAAAGCCGCTAAAAGGCCCAGATCTTGGGGACGCAGAGGGACGCCGGCGGGACACACCACTTCTCCGGGCCGCACGTCCTCCCCCGGCTGCAAGGTGTTCTCCCCCTGGGCCACGGGCCGGCGCACCTCCAGGGTCCGGTCCGGGTGTTCCGCGGTGTACTCCAGCATGACCACCGCGTCGGCGTCCGGCGGCAGCATGGCGCCGGTGGGCGCCCGCATGGCCTCTTCGGGGCCGATGGCTCGCTCCGGGGCCGCGCCCATGGGCGCCTCGCCCACGATATGCAGATAGGCCGGCGCCCCTGCACTGGCCCCGAAGGTGTCCCGGGCTCTAACCGCGTAGCCGTCCATGGTGGCCCGGGGAAATCCGGGGGCCGCTTCAGGTGCGATAACGTTATGCGCCGGAGTCCGCCCCAAAGCAGCCAGCAATTCCACCATTTCCGTTCCCAACGGCTCAAAGCGGCCGTAAAGGGCCAGAACTTCTTCCCGGGTCTTGAGCCGAAAAAATTCCAGGGAGCTCATAAAAATAACCCAAAATGATTCAGTAAAATAACTTACCACAAAGCCCCCAAGGACACCAAGGTTTCACCAGGAATACTTTTGGTGGCTCTTGGTGTTGTTGGTGTCCCGGGGGTGAAAATTATTTCTGGAAAACTGAGGGAAATTAAAAGAAAATTCCAGGCATGAATCTTTCCCCCGCCAGCCGCAGCCTGTTGATCCTGACGTCCTTGAACCTTCTGGACTATTTGGATCGGTACCTCATCGCGGCCCTGGGCACATTGGTGAAAGGGGAGTTGGACCTGTCCGATAAAGCCTTCGGTTTCCTGGGCACCGCGTTTTTCCTGGTCTATTTTCTCAGTTCCCCCTTGTTCGGTTATCTGGGGGACCGGTGGGGGAAGATCCGCCTCATGGCCGGGGGCGCGGTGCTGTGGAGTCTGGCCACCAGCCTCACCTACTGGGTCGCGTCCTATCCGGCCCTGGTGCTGGCCCGGGGCGCGGTGGGAGTGGGGGAGGCCTCCTTCGGTACCCTGGCTCCGGCCTACCTGGCGGACCTTTTCCCCTTAAGCCGCCGGGCCCGGGCCTTGGGGATTTTCTATGTGGCCATTCCCGTGGGTTCGGCCCTGGCTTATCTTTGCGGCGGGTTCGTGGGAGGCCAATGGGGCTGGCGGCCGGCGTTTCTCCTGGCGGGCCTGCCGGGGATTGTCCTGGCCGCTTTTATCTACCGCTTGCCGGTAGTGGAAAGCTTCGGCTCCGGATTAAAAGATTTTTCACAGCCTGCTACACCGAAAACCGAAAACCCGAAACCGGAAACCGTCTTTAATACCGCTCTGGCCCTGTGGCGCCTGCCCACCCTGAAGCGGGTCACCCTGGGCTACGGCATGGTTACTTTCACCCTGGGGGGCCTGGCTTTTTGGATGCCCCGGTACCTGGAGGTGGATAAGGGGCTGAGCCTGGCCCAGGCCAACTACCTCCTTTTCGGCGCGGTAACTTTGGCCGGCGGCCTGGGGACCCTGACAGGGGGTTTTCTGGGAGACCGGTTGCTGCGCCGCACCCTGGGTGCGCCCCTATGGGTCAGCGGCCTGGGGGTGACCGCGGCCCTGCCCCTGGCGGCACTGGCCATTTTCTCGGCCAACCCTTACTTTTATGTCCCCGGGCTGGTGGGCGCGGTATTCTTGTTATTTTTGAACCCCGGGGTGATCACCGCGGTGGTGGTGAGCGTGGCCGGACCCATGCGCCGGGCCCAGGCCGTGGCCCTGAACATCGTGGTCATTCACCTGGTGGGAGACGTGCCGTCGCCCTTTATCATCGGCTGGGCTTCGGACCTGTGGAGCCTGCGGACCGGAGTGTCTTTAACCCTGGCGGGGCTGGCAGCCGGCGCGATTCTGTTCTTCCTGGCCCTGCCTCATCTTCCCCGGGACCTGGCCGCGGCGGGGGAGGGAGTTTAGGGATTGGCCAGAACCATGCATCCATATAGGACTGAGTAGTGAGGACTGAGGACTGAGTATGGCGAAATGAGAACAATTAAGTGACCTGAGTAATAGCTAAAGCTCCCTTAAGGGATTGGGGGAGGGGGCAAGGGCGGGCGCCCTTGGCCCCCTCCCCCAATTACTCCTTCCTCTATGTCTTGCTAAGCCGCGCCCTTGAGCCAGTTTTCGGTCTTGTCCTGGAGGGCCTTGTAACCGAAGGTGACGCACGCGGTTTTGCAGCAGCCGCAGCCGATGCACTTGGCGGTATCCACGTAGATGGCGTTATCCTGGTCGCTGAGGGCGTGGATTGCACACACGTTCACCGCGTAGCAATCTTTGCAGTTGTGAGGGCAGATTACGTTAAGCATATCGCTGCTCCTTTGGAGTTTTCCCTGGTTATTAAAAATATAATCTTTATCCGAGGATTTTATCAATTTCTTCCCGGTCGGAATCCATGACGTAGGTGATGCCGGAGATTTCCGCGGCTTCCCGGGTCAGGGCTACCAGGTCGTCCCGGCTGATGTAATCCAGGGCGAACTTGCGGGCCCCGGCCATGAGCTGTTGGAGCCCCTGGCGCAGCCGATCGATGTAAGAATACATGCCGATGGCGCCGGGGGGCAGTTTGGTGAAGTCCTTGCCGAAACGCTCTTTGAGCAGGGAACCTACGGCAAAGAGGCCCTCATAGCCCTTGGACAGGTCCCGGCCTTCCAGTTCCGCTTTTTGGGCCAGCAGCCGGCCGTGGGTTTTGCCCACCATGGCCGCAGTCATGATGGCCCGTCCCAGACACACGGCCTTGATGTAAGGCGCGGCCAGGGCGATGGCTTTAAAGATGTGGTCTTCCAGCGACAGGCCGCCGGCAATGGCGATGGGCGGGATGTAAGCCCCCTTGGCCCTGAGGCGCTCGCACATCTGGTAGGTGAGGCACTCCAACTGCACCGTGGGGATGCCCCATTCGTTCATCATGCGCCAGGGGCTCATGCCGGTGCCGCCGCCGGCCCCATCGATGGTGAGCATGTCCAACTTGGCCACGGAGGAGAACTTCAAGGCCCGGGCCAGGTCCGCGGGCCGGTAGGCGCCGGTTTTCAGGGTGACGTACTTGGCGCCCAACTTGCGCAGGCGCTCCACTTCCTGGTAAAAGCCTTCCTCCGTCACCATCCCCAGCCGGGAGTGGCGCTCGAACTCGCTGATGCCGCCCATTTTGAAGGCTTCCTGGGAGGCGGGCAGCCTGGGATCGGGAAGCACGATGTAGTCCCGCTCTTTTAATTGTATGGCCCGCTCCAGGGTCTTGAGCTTCACTTCGCCGCCGATGTCTTTGGCGCCCTGGCCCCATTTTAGTTCCAGGATTTCCACTCCGTGTTTCTCAATGACGTATTCGGGCACTCCCAGTCGGGTGTCTTCCACGTTGGCCTGGACGATGATACCGCCGGTGCCATTGTACCACCGTTTAAAGGTATTGATGCGGCGATCCATCTCCGGGGACTTGACCACCCGTTTCTTGACGATTTGGGATTGGGGGTCCATACCGCAAACATTTTCGCCCACGATGACGATGACCCCGGAAATGGCCGCGCCCGCGGCCATGTCCTCCCAGTTGATGCGGGCGATGTCGGTGGAGCCTACGGCCCCGGTGAAGACCGGGAAGTCCATGTTGATGCTGCCGTCGGCCCCCAACTTCGTGGTGCAGTCCACCGCGGGGAAGACGGCTTTGTCCGAGTCCGCCTCTATGCCCACGGCCCCCACGCAGGTGCCCTGGATGTTGAAATGGGAGAAATCCACCGGGTAGTCCTTTTCCGCGCCCGCGGTGATTTTGCCGAAGGGCTGGGGATAGATCATCTCCCGGCCCTTTAAGGCCGAGCGGCCGATTTCACAAGGGCCTTCACAGCCGTCCAGGCAGGTGACGCAGATACCCGAAATGGGCGCCGGGTCCACCCGGGTGGTGGTGATGGTCGCGGCGCTGCGGTTCGGTTTACTCAATGACATTTGCACTCCTCCTTCGTATATTTGCCCTTCCCCATCAAGGTATTGAGACGCGGGGCGCCATTGTTGTAAACCTTTCAGTAAGGCGCCTTTGTCAACTTTGGATGAACAGGCGTTTTCTTCTAACTTAATTTAGACCTTTAAGTCAAGACAGTTTTTCAAAAAACTTAGTTATACTAATAAGATAATTAGTTTTACTTAATAGCATTAGTTCTACTAAGTTTTTAAGCAACGCCTATGAATATAATTAACTAAATATATTGGTAGGTTACGATATTGACCGTTTTAGTCCCGGAAAGTCTTTGGTTCAGTTTAACTAAAATGCTTTTTCCACCCTCAACTTCGCGGGAGCGGCCCGGGGGTTCCACTCCGCCATCCAGCACCGGTTTATCCCCTCCCTCGGTCTCGTGGAATAGGCCTTAAGCTGTGGAGATAGAGAAAAAAATCATTTTTTCTTTGCCTCCCCCTTGACAACGGTCCAATCCGGTTTAAAATTTCACAATAATTAGCACTCGTTAGAAAGGAGTGCTAACAGCTAACCAGTCCCCAATTCCTATTTCAGGAGGTTTTTCCATGAAAGTCAAACCCTTAAATGATCGCGTCCTGGTGAAGCGCATTGAAGAGGTCCAGGTAACCAAGGGCGGCATCGTCATCCCCGACACCGCCAAGGAAAAGCCCATCGAGGGCCGGGTCGTGTCCGTGGGCCCCGGCAAGATGAGCGAGCAGGGCCAGCGCATGGCCCTCCAGGTCAAGGCCGGCGACAAAGTCTTATTCAACAAGTATGCCGGCATGGAAATCAAGGTCGAAGGCGAAGAACATCTGATGATGCGGGAAGATGACCTTCTGGCCATTATCGAAGATTAAGCCTGCATCTGTCTTTACACCAACCCTTAATCCCCATTTAGCCATATATCTTTAAAGGAGGAGCACAATAACATGGCTGCCAAAGAGATCAGGTATGACATCAAGGCCCGGGAGTCCATCCTCCGGGGCGTCAACACTCTAGCGGATGCGGTCAAGGTAACCCTGGGCCCCAAGGGCCGCAACGTCATCATTGAAAAATCCTTCGGGTCCCCGGCCATCACCAAGGACGGGGTCACCGTGGCCAAGGAAATCGAACTGGAAGACAGGTTCGAGAACATGGGAGCCCAGATGGTCAAGGAAGTGGCCTCCAAGACCTCGGACGTGGCCGGCGACGGCACCACCACCGCCACCATCCTGGCCCAAAGCATCTACCGGGAAGGCTCCCGGCTGGTGGCCGCCGGCACCAACCCCATGGCCCTGAAACGGGGCATCGACCAGGCCGTGGCCGCAGTAGTGGACGAGCTCCACAAGATCTCCAAACCCACCAAAGACCAGAAAGAAATCGCCCAGGTGGGCACCATTTCCGCCAACAACGATGCCAGCATCGGCAACATCATCGCCGACGCCATGAGCAAGGTGGGCAAAGAAGGGGTCATTACCGTGGAAGAGGCCAAGGGCATGGAAACCACCCTGGAAGTGGTGGAAGGCATGCAGTTCGACCGGGGCTACATCTCTCCCTACTTCGTTACCAACCCGGAGAAGATGGAAGTGAGCCTGGACGAACCTTTGATCCTCTGCCATGAGAAGAAGATCAGCGCCATGAAAGACCTCCTGCCCCTGCTGGAGCAGGTGGCCAAGATGGCCAAGCCCTTGGTGATCATCGCCGAAGACGTGGAAGGCGAAGCCCTGGCCACCCTGGTGGTGAACAAGCTCCGGGGCACCCTCCAGGTGGCCGCGGTGAAGGCCCCGGGCTTCGGCGACCGCCGCAAGGCCATGCTGGAAGACATCACCATCTTGACCGGCGGCCAGGTCATCTCCGAAGACATGGGCTGGAAGCTGGAAAACGTCACCTTCAAAGAGCTGGGCACCGCCAAAAAGGTGAACATCGACCGGGACAACACCACCATCATTGACGGCGGCGGCGACCGGAGTAAGATCGAAGGCCGGGTGAAGCAGATCCGGGCCCAGATCGACGAGACCACCTCCGACTACGACCGGGAAAAACTTCAGGAACGGTTGGCCAAGATGGTGGGCGGCGTCGCCGTCATCCGCGTCGGCGCGGCCACCGAAACTGAGATGAAGGAAAAGAAGGCCCGGGTGGAAGACGCCCTTAACGCCACCCGCGCCGCGGTGGAAGAAGGCATCGTCCCCGGCGGCGGTGTGGCTTTCTTGCGCTGCCTCCCCACCCTGGCCGCAATAAAGCTCAAAAACCACGACGAGCAGCTGGGCGTCAACATCGTCAAGCGGGCCATGGAAGAGCCCATCCGCCAGATCGCCAACAACGCCGGCGCCGAAGGCTCGGTGGTGGCGGAGCACGTCAAGGCTGAAAAGGGCGCCATGGGCTTCAACGCCGAAACCGGCGTCTATGAAGACCTCATGGCCGCGGGCGTCATCGACCCCACCAAGGTGACCCGCTACGCCATCCAGAACGCCGCCTCCGTGGCCTCTCTCCTCATCACCACCGAGGCCA
>VGSW01000005.1 GCA_016874915.1 Deltaproteobacteria bacterium | reverse complement strand
TTTCAAGTTATGGGAGAGAGGCGCGCCCAAAGTTGGTGAAAATCGGCGATTTTACTCCCAAATTGCCGTATTCCCATCAAGCCATCCATAGGGAGTTGCTTAATTTTGGCTGTCGGATACCTTTTTCAGGCAATCCCGAGCCATTTTGCAAGAGGCTCTCGATTTTAGTATCATTTTGTAAGGGATTTTCCTTCTGGCCTGGCGCTCCCCACGGGCAGAGGGAAAATCCCTTATATTTTTTAAAAGATGTTTCATACCAAAAGTGCATTCAAACTGCTATTAATGTAGGGGTGCAATTTATTGCGCCCTCAAATCGGCATGATAAATCCCACCCCTCCGTTCTAAGCCTTTTGATTGCGACCTAGTATCAAAAACCCCTCTTTACATAACTGGTCATTCTGAGCGCAGCGAATAATCTCGTATTTTAAGAGGGAAAATCCCACTCGCAAAAAATAGAGCCGTTGCCTTTGCTCCGGGAAAAAACCAAAGCTTAGATTTATCGCTGCTCAAAGGTGAACAAACTCTCCCTCCCCTGGAGGGGGGAGGGCTGGGGTGGGGGTGGTGAAATTATTTCAGAGGGGTGGATGCATATTTTCACCACCCTCCCCCCAACCCCCTCCCCTCCAAGGGAGGGGGCTTTTTAAGTGGTCCTCGGCCTAACCGTTAACCGCAGGCAATCCCCAACCCACATTCAACCATTTGCCGCTATTCCCTATCTATTCCCTACTCCCTATTCCCTTCACCACCCTCTCCAGGACCGCCGCCAAGGCCCCGTGGTCTTCCGGCAAGAGAGTGCGCAGGTCCAGGAGCACGATGTCGTGCTCCACCCGGGCGATGACCGGGGGTTGGGCCTGGCGCAATCTGGCTTCCAGTTGATGGGCCGCCAGGGGCGGGACGTTCAGGGCCAGGGCCCGGCTGGGGAGGTGGGCCAGGGGCAGCGACCCCCCGCCTACCTGGGCCTGGCTGGGCACCACTTTCACCTGCACCCGGTCTCCCAGGCGTCGCCGCAGCTTGCGGGCCAGGGCCTGGGCCTCCCGCTCCAAATCCGCGGCTGGCCGGGTGAGCATTCTGAGGGTGGGAATGGCGGCCACGGCCTGGGATTCCTCCAGATAGAGGCGCAGGGTGGCCTCCATGGCCGCCAGGGTCAGTTTGTCCGGTCGCAAGGTCCGGGTCAGGGGATTGGCCCGCAGGCGGGCCACCACCTCCCGGCGGCCCAGAATCAGTCCGGCCTGGGGGCCGCCCAGGAGCTTGTCCCCGCTGAAAAGCACCAGATCCGCGCCCGCCTTCAGGGTCTCCTGCACGGTGGGCTCTTTCTCCAGGCCGTAGCGGCTCAGGTCCAGGAGGCAGCCGCTGCCCAGGTCCTCCACCACCAGCAGGCCGTAGCGCCGGCCCAACTCTACCAACTCCGGCAGGGGAACCTCCTTGGTGAACCCCAGGATGCGGAAGTTGCTGGGGTGAACCTTGAGGAGCATGGCGGTTTCCGAGGTGATGGCCTTTTCATAGTCGTGGAGATGGGTTTTGTTGGTGGTTCCCACTTCCTTTAAGATCGCGCCGCTTACCACCATGATCTCCGGCATACGGAAGGAGCCGCCGATTTCCACCAGCTGGCCCCGGGAGATGACGACTTCCTTGCCCCGGGCCAGGGTGTGGAGGGCCAGGAGCACCGCACCGGCGTTATTGTTTACCACCAGCGCGGCTTCGGCTCCGGTGAGCTCCCTAAGCAGCCCCTCCAGGTGGTCCTGGCGGGAGCCCCGCACTCCCCGGGCCAGGTCGTACTCCAGATTGGTGTAGAAGAGCGCGGCCTCAATGAGGCGCTCTATGCACTCCATGGCCAGCAGCGACCGTCCCAGGTTGGTGTGGATGATGACCCCGGTGGCGTTGATCACCCGGCGAAGCGACGGCCGGGCCGCGGCTTCCAGGGTCTGCTCCAGTTCCCGGAACAGAGCCTCATCGTCCAACTGGTCAGGAAGGTCCGCGGGGGCCGCGGCCTTAAGCCGCTGGCGGATCTCCGCCAGGGTGCGGCGCACCACCCCGGCGGCTAAAGAACGGGGCAAAGGGGCCACGACCTCAGCCAGGCGGGGGTGGCGCAGCAGTTCATCCACTTGGGGAAGCTGGCGCAGTAATTGGGAAAGCCGGTCCATAGGATGCTCCATTTAAAATTTTAACCGCAGATGAACGCAGATGAACAAAGATAAAAATATTTCTTTATAGAATATTCGGGTCCGATTGGGAAACCGGTTTAATTTATAAATCCGTGTTCATCTGTGCTAATCTGTGGTTCAAAAAATAATTAATTAGCAGAATTTTACCAAGTTTTAGGTGGATAGGGCAATAACAAGATGGCGCATAAGACACGCCCTACATGGTTGACATTGCGATTAGACTGTGGCAGTCTGAAATTGTAATCAGAGATCATGATGCGGCCGGTTCCGGGTCCGACGAAGACAAGCCTGAGTGGCCTCCCTCCGGAGGCCGGGGGGTAGATTTCCCCTGACTCCGGCTTTTTCTTTTTTAAGACCCTTGAAGTTCTTGACCGCACAGGCTAGAAAGCCTGTGCTACTAATCTTCAATTTCTTGTTTTTTGACAAAGATTTTGCATGTATCCCATTGATCTGATTAAGTAATCAGTTCAATTTTTGAGTTTGGTTGCGGCCTTAGGCCGCGATGTGCTACCAATACTTTTACTTTTGTTGCCCAGGGAAGATAGGCGCGTTCCCCAGCGGAAGCTCGGGAACGATGCTTGGGCTGACCGCCATTTTTTCCATAACTGGCTACTGATTACTGACACTGCCTTTCAGGAGGGCTTATGAGGACCATCGCCATCGCCAACCAGAAGGGGGGGAGCGGCAAGACCACCACCTGCGTGAATTTGGCCGCGGCCCTGGGAGAGGCCGGGCGCCGGGTCCTGATGATCGACCTGGACCCTCAGCACTCCGCCACCGCCTGGTACGGCATCAAAAACGCCGGCAAAGGCGTGCTGGGCATCTTCATGGACAACGCCCGCCTGGAGGACTTCATCCAGGCCGCGGCCGCGCCCGGAGTGGAGGTGGCGCCCTCTTCCGCCTGGCTGGTGGGGGTGGAAAAGGTTCTGGCCGGGGAGGTGGGGGCGGAAACCATCTTGAAACGCCAGTTGGACCGCCTGCCCCCGGACCGCTGGGACTACGTGCTCCTGGACTGCCCTCCCACTCTGGGAATCCTCACGGTGAACGCCCTGGCCGCGGCCCGGGAGCTGCTGGTGCCGGTGGAGGCCCACGTCATGGCCTTAAGCGGCCTGGCCCAACTCCTGCACACGGTGGAGGTGGTGCGGGACCGCCTCAATCCAGATTTGAAGGTCACGGGCATCCTGGCCTGTCGGGTGGATTCCCGCACCCGCCACGCCCGGGAAGTGGTGGAGCGGCTCCGGGAGCGCTCCGGCAGCCTGGTCTATCGCACCGTCATCCGGGAAAACATCCGCCTGGCCGAATGTCCCTCCTTCGGCCAGCCCATCACCCAGTATGACCCCAAAAGCGCCGGGGCCGCGGATTACCGGGCCTTGGCCCAAGAGATCATGGAACAGGAAAGGGGGTAGTATGGCAAAGCGCCGCACCATCGGGGAAAATCCTTTGGACGTCACGGTGCAGGGAAACGCCCTGGATGAGGTCATCCCCCACCTGGGGCCGGGGGCCGGCGGGGAGCCGGCCCAGCCTCTGTTGGCCTCAGAGCTCCAGGAGGCCCGGCAGCGCCTGGAGGGCCTGGAAGCGGAAAATCAATCTCTGAAGCAGGAATTGACCCAGGCCAAGGCCCAATTGGAGCGGCTGGCAGCCCTGGAGGAACAAGACCAGGCCTCCCGGCGGCGGCTGGCGGAGCTGGAAGGGGAAAACCAGGGCCTCAAGACGGAGCTGGCCCAGGCTCAGGAAGCGTTAGGCCAGGCTACGGCGGAGATCCAGAAAGCCAAAGACGCGGCCCGGCGCCCCGACCCCCTGGGCTATACCTTCATCCGCCGGGGGCATTGAGGGTGGTGTGGAATTAGTGTGGGGGAGGGGGCTAAGGGCGCAGTGGCACAGGCGTCCCCGCCTGTGGAACCTTACCCCCTCCCCCACGCCCCCTCCCACAATCCCTTAAGAGGGAGAGAAATTAGCAGGTGAAGGCGGGCCGCTGACCCGCCTTCACCTGCTCACCCTTAAAGGGGGTTGGGAGGGGAGCTTGAGGGGAGGGCCCGGTGTTGGTTTTTCAGAATAAGGGGAGAGTTTGCCTTTACTTCTTGGCAGGCGGATTGAAATTGCCCTTCTTCACTTCAATCTCGTAAACCAGGATCTTGTTGTCGTATTTCAGGCCCTTGACCTTGACGAAGGCGCCGATTTCCGGACGGCCTTTATCCATATCGATCTTGCTGTCTTCCAGGACCTGTACGGTTTTGCCATCCACCACCCATTCCCCCAGGGAACCTGTGGCCGGCATCTTTTCCACATTGCCGTAAAATTTCAGTTTGGCCGAAGCCGGGCCCGCCAGGACAAGAACTGCCAGGAGGGCGATAACTACCGGGACCAGTCTGCTACTTAGCATAACGTTCTCCTCCTTAAGGATTATTTGGGTTACAAGACATTAATCTCCAATAACCGTGATGGCGCTTTTGCCATGGGCCTTTTGATTTCCCAGGGTAATGGTTGCCTGGAATTCCACGGTCGTCTTCGCGCCCTTGGGAACGGCTTCTTTCGAAGTCTCCCATTTCGCTTTGAACACTCCATCCTTGTCGGTAAACCCCGATATCTGGAGAGAGCGGGTCTCCTCAAAATAACCGGCGGTGGCCGCCAGATCAACGCGGGCCTGGGGGAGCACCGCCTTCCCATCCCGGGACAGGGCGGTGACCATGATCTTGGTGTCATCGCCCGCCTTTACCCGGGGTTTGGCGGTCACTTTGACTAAGATGCCGGTGGCCGCGGGCGCCGGCGCCGGTCGGGGAGGCGGCTGCTCGGCCAGATCTGCGGGAGTGGTGGGGAGCACCGTGACAGCTGGGGGGGATATTGGCTCCCCCTTCTCCTTGGTCTGAATCAGGAAATAAAAATATAACAGGCCGGTAAGCGCCGTGACCAGAGAGGCCACGCCGGTTAGGATGCCGGGAAAAGAAGTCCAGAAAGATTCCTTCTTTTTCGCGGTGACCTTTTTCATTACGACTGTCCCTAAGTACACAATTTCATAAATACGATAACATTCATTTTTGTCATTCTGAGCCGCCAAAGGCGGCGAAGAATCTCAAAACGTGGGACAGAGACCCTTCGCCTTCGGCCCAGGGTGACAAAGGATACGTTAGTGAATTTATGAAGTGCTGTATTAAGCTTTGCCCTTCCCTAGGGGACGATTAACGACCAAAGTTTGTTTGATATCCGGCGGCCTTTGATGATCGTCACACCTTTGATGGTTGTTGACGCCGAAACTTCTTCTTGCTGATATGTTAGCATACGTTTCGGTCTTTTTTATTTTTTTTCGGGGAATCCATACCCACACCCGGTCTAGCCCCGGCTTTCGGCTAAAAAGTATAAACTAGGGAGAGAATGGGAGTATATTCCAAGACCACATTTTTCCCGGCAACATCCACGGCCACCCCCCCCACGAAGGCCAGCCGGTCGCTGTAAACATATTCCAGGCCGGGCATGATCCCCAAATAGGCGGCACCGGGGCTCAGGGAATTGGCCTTGGGCCCGAGAATCCGTCCGGTATCCCAATCCGCGTAAAATTCCAGGAGGGCCACCCAGGGGCCTTGGCCGCCCAAAGGATATTCCGCCGCCAGACGTAACATCCAGGTATCCCGGCCATGGATCCGCTTCACCCTCGTGCCACCTACTACCGGATGCGGGACTTGAGTATTGGCGCTGGTGATGGCCGTGTAGTACCATAGGTTGGCGTAAAAAATAAAAGGTTTGACCCATTTGGAGACATTGAAGCCCAGGTAGGACGCGTAAACCCCGGAGCCGGTGCTATCAGTTCCCAATCTCCCGGGATTCAGGGGAAAATAATGGCCGGTGGGGAAATCCACGCTGAATAAGGCAGCGACCGTGGGGCACCACTGGCTCTCCTCTATTAATCGATATTTAAGGGTGAAGTTGACATCACCGAATCCGCCAAAATCGGCGGACCGTTCGCCTCGGGGCCCAGGCGCATCCACATTGCTGGCCCAGTTATGTCGGTAGCGGAGATAGAGATTAACTTCCAGGTTCTGCGTAAGACCATAGGCCAATTTCAGCAGCGTATCAAAAGTGAAATAATCCCCGCCAGCGCTGATGCGCCGCCAACTGGGGCTGAACAGGCCCCCGGTGAATTTGAAGAAAAAGAAGGGCTGGACGGCAAATTTCCCCTTTTCCAGGGGCACTGCGGTATCGGCAATTAGAGGGCCGGCAGTGCAGGGGCAGACCTCGGTAGTGCCGATGGCCCCGGGGACCTCGTGTTCCTGGGCCTTACTCTTTTCCGGATCTTCCTGCCCCCACAGCGGCGCCCCCCCCAGCAACACCAGCAGAATTAGCGGACCGATAATGGGTACCCAGAGGCGCATACTATTTTCTCCTTGACCGCAGATAAAAAAAGCCGCGAAAACTGGCCCCTTCTGGGTCATGCTTTCGTGGCTGTCATGCAATATCAGAATGCAATATCAGAATTAAATGGATGGAAGGGGTTCTTCCCCTTAGTCCTGGAAGGATTTTGGCGCGAATCCGCCCGGTTGTCAACCTTTTTCCGGCAGTTCGGGGATTTTTATCTTGGGGCCCATGGCCTCACCCGATCTGTCGCGGTCCCCCTTTTCTCTCTTTTATCACCCCTCCTGCTCCCCTCAATTTTATCCAAGCGAAGTCGGGTTAATTTCTGTTAAAATGAATAATTGAGAAAAATGGGTTTTAAGGAGTAAAACATGGTTGAACTAAACATGGGGGTGGTGCAGCCCATCAAGCTAACCCTGAAGAGCCGCTTTAAATTCCGCTGCCACCCCGGAGTGCCTTGCTTCACCGAATGCTGCGGCCGGACCACCATCATTCTCACCCCTTATGACGTTCTGCGCCTGCGGCAGCGTCTGCGCATCACTTCCGGTGACTTTCTGGAGAAGTTTACCCGGCGGGAGCAGCACGACAAATCGGGCTTTCCCATGGTGGTCATGGATATGGCCAGATTCGGCGGCATCTGCCCCTTTGTCCGCCCGGTCACCGGCTGCCAGGTTTACAGCGACCGCCCCGCCACCTGCCGTTATTATCCCATCGGCCAAGGGACCCTGATCACGGAAGAGGGTCTGGATGAATTCTTTTTTTTCATTAAAGAAGAACACTGCAAGGGCTGGGAGGAAGACACCCAGTGGACCATCGAGACCTGGCGGTCCGACCAGGGGTTTGATCTCTACGACAAGATGAATCGGGACTGGAAGACCCTGATGCTGCGGCGGGGCTCCGACGGCGGCCCGGTCGCCGATGAGCGGGGCAATAACCTCTTTTACATGGTGGCCTATGATCTGGACCAGTTCCGCCGCTTTGTCTTCAAAAGCCGGTTCCTGCAGCTCTTCCAGGTGGAGGAGGACGTGCAGGAGAAAATCTGGGATTCGGATGAGGACCTCCTGGACTTCGGCATCAAGTACCTCAAGATGGTCTTGAAACTGGAAGACGCCAAGAGCGTCGGGCTGGTCCCGGCAACCCAGGAGGCCGGCGCCTGAGGGTTTGAAAACCATTTTGAGTTCAGGGCGGTTTTAGCTCCCCTAAGCCCACCTGACCTGAGTAAAAAGTCACCCATTTGGTCAGTGAGCGAAACGATCAAAGAATCTAGATTCTTTGCTTTATATGAAAATACCTGGTGGGGCGGGCCTCCGTGCCCGCCTGCCGGTGGGTGGCAGTGGATGGTGGCCCCACCTTTCAAGGTTTAATTTTCATTGTTCGTTGTGACCCTTAGGTCATGAGAGTTCGCTCAGAATGACATAATGAGCTTTTGCAGAACTCCCAGGTTGGATCAACTGGAGCCAGAGGAAGGCAAACATTTCATTTACAACCCTCCTTTTTCTTTCGCGCCGGAATTATGGTAAGATACACCAATTCTTAGGTCCGGCAGATTCTCATTCCAAGAGGAGGCTCCGCCATGCCGCCCGGGCAGACGGGAGGACTCAACGCCACCCCGGAAGAAATTGAGGACATCCTGATTAACTACCGGGTGATCGCGGTGGTGGGCCTCTCCCCGGACCCGGAGCGCCCCAGCCACCGGGTGGCCCAGTATCTTCAGCAGCATGGCTACCGCATCATCCCGGTCAATCCCAGATACACCGAGGTGCTGGGGGAAAAATGCTACCCCAGCCTTAAAGACATTCCTTTTCCCGTGGAGGTGGTGGACATCTTCCGCAAGGTGGGGGACATTCCCGGCATTGTGGCGGAGGCCCTGGACATCAAGGCTAAAGCGGTATGGATGCAGTTGGGTCTGGCGGAGCCGGAATCCGCCCGCCGGGCCCGGGAAGCCGGGATTAAGGTGGTCATGGACCGCTGCATGAAAGTGGAGCACGCCCACCTTTCAGGGGTTAAAAAATTGACTTAGGAGCACGCCCGGCATACTATGGCGGCGTATCACCAGATCTTCCCTAGCATGGGGCAACCCTGATGGAGAACATCCTGGAAAAACGTTATGAAAAGCGGGGCAGCCTGCCACCCTGCCGGCTGAACAAAGATGATGTCCTCAAGTTGGCCGCTTTAATCCAGGAAACTTTCTCCAAAGCCGAAGTTGAGAGTTATTTCCGGGTATCCACCAACATCGACGACACCCGGGTTTTTTCCAACTCCCTAGAAAAGTTCTTGAACCAACCCGACCTGTCGCCCAAATTTCATGACCTGACCTTCATGATGGAGGGCTGGCAGGAAAAAACCAGGTTTGACAAGGCGATCCTGCTGGATTTCAGCAAATATTCCGTGCAGTTAAACGTGGAAGGCATCGATCCGGTCTGGGTTTATGACCAATACCACAAGGTCGCCAAATTCTTGAAAGATAAGATGGCCTGGTATTGGCCCCTCATTAATCTGGAACGCTTCCTGATCCTGGGCATCACTACGGTGCTGATCAGCAACATCATTATCTCCCGGCAACAATACCTGGATAAATTCATCTTATTGATACTGTGGATATTTCTCGTTTTTTTTGACACCCGGAAAGTTTGGCCTTACTCCTGTATTTACTTGAAAAACAAATGGTCCCTCTTTGAAAGAGAAAATATCGCCATGGTAGTGCTGTTCGGCGCCATATTGGGAACCATGATCGGGGGCACCATCCTGCCCTTGCTTAAGGGCAGACTATACCCCGGCGCCCCCTGAAAGTGTTAATCTCTCCCCACTATAGAAGGAGTCCGGTGATCATGGAAACCACCCTTTTTAATAAGCACGGCAAGCCGGTGGCTTATATCGCCGAGGACGGCCAGACCATTTACACCTGGGACGGGCAACCCGCCGCATATCTGGCGGACGACAAGGTTTACGGCTTCAACGGCAAGCAGTTGGGATGGTACGACAACGGCACCATCTTTGATATCTTCGGTCTGCGCTGCGGGTTTATTCGCAGAAAATCCCCCCTGGCCACCGAGATTGAGTCCGTCAAACCGGTGAAAGGGACTAAACCCATGAAAAGCCCCCGGCAGATGCCGGCCCCCAAACCGGCCCTGGTGTATGGATTTTCCGTCAAAAACCTGGAAGAATTGCTGGAGGAAGACGAGAGTCAGTAATCAGTTATCAGTTATCAGTAATCAGTAATTGTGATCAGCGGTAAGTCTTCCAAAGTTTTTCACTGATCACTGACCACTGATTACTGATCACTTGCACTATGGGAAAGGATGCCCATGCTGGCCCGGGTCAAGAGCGGCGCGCTCCAGGGAGTGGACGCCTTCATCGTGGAGGTGGAGGTGGACCTGGCCTTCGGGGCGACGGCCTTCATCACCGTGGGCCTGCCCGAGATCGCGGTCAAGGAAAGTATCTTCCGGGTCAAGGCCGCGGTGAAAAACTCCGGCTATCCGTTTCCTGCCGGCCGGGTCACCATCAATCTCGCCCCCGCCGACGTGCGCAAGGACGGCACCGGCTTTGACCTGCCCGCGGCCCTGGGGATTCTGTGCGCCCAGGGCATCGTCCCCCCGGAGGGCCTGGAGAAGTACCTACTCTTCGGGGAACTTTCCTTGGACGGCCGCCTCAAGCCCACCCGGGGGGTGCTCTCCATGGCCCTGGCAGCCCGGGACGCCGGCCTGGCCCTCATCATCCCCCCGGCCAATATCCGGGAAGCCGGAGTGGTGGCCGGTCTCGACCTCTACCCGGTGGAGACTCTCTCCCAGGTGGTGGAGTTTCTCTCCGGGCGTCTGGACCTGCTTCCCGCGCCGCCGCCCCCGCCGGAGGGGCAAAATCCCGAGCCGGTCTTTGAGGTGGACTTCCGGGAGGTCCGGGGCCAGGAACCGGTAAAACGGGCCCTGCTGGTGGCCGCCGCGGGAGGCCACAACGTCCTCATGGTGGGCCCGCCGGGCGCGGGGAAGACCATGCTGGCCCAGCGCCTGCCCAGCGTCCTCCCCCCGCTGAGCTTTGAAGAAGCCCTGGAGACTTCCAAAATCTACAGCATCATGGGGCGTCTGCTTCCGGGGAAGGCCCTCATCACCGCCCGGCCCTTCCGGGCGCCCCACCACACCATCTCCGACGCGGGGCTTATCGGCGGCGGCACCCAACCCCGCCCCGGCGAAGTGAGCATGGCCCACCACGGGGTGCTCTTTTTGGACGAGCTGCCGGAGTTCCGGCGCTCCACCCTTGAGGTCCTGCGCCAGCCTTTGGAGGAGGGCCGGGTCACCATTTCCCGGGCCTTAAGCTCCATCACCTACCCCGGGCGCTTCATGCTGGTGGCCGCCATGAACCCCTGCCCCTGCGGCTTTTTCGGCGATCCCCGCCAGCCCTGCTCCTGCACTCCCAAGCAGATTCACCAGTACCGGGCTAAAATCTCCGGACCGCTCCTGGACCGCATCGACATTCAAATCCAGGTGCCGGCGGTGAAGTTCCAAGACCTGATGGATACGGAAACCGGGGACAGCTCCCGGTCCCTCCGGGGCAAGGTGATTCAGACCCGGGAAGTCCAGAGAAAGCGCTTTTCCCGAAGCGGGGTCTTTGCCAACGCCCACATGAGCCCCCGGATGATCCGGACGCACTGTCCCCTGGACGAAGCCTCCCAACGCCTCCTGGAGGCGGCCATGGAGCGGTTGGGCTTCTCCGCCCGGGCCTACCACCGCATTTTCAAGATCGCCCGCACCATCGCCGACCTGGAGGGCGCCGCGGCCATCGCCCCGGCCCACGTGGCCGAAGCCATTCAATATCGCACCATGGACCGGAATCTATCCCTGGTTTACAACTACGGCGCCAAGGAAGCCTCGGTCAAATATTTGCGAGAGCTAATTGAGCCGTATTTTAAATGAGAGAACCGTGAAGATAAACAACATTAAAAGAGAGAAAGTAATCATGAAAGTACCTGAATGGGCAGATGCCCAGCTTTCCAAGGATTTACCAAATCTACGAGCTAAAGGTGAAAGCCAAGATTTGGAATATATTGAGACATTCCCCCAAAATGTCCGAGAGTTGGCAAAAGAAATTGCTGCTTTTGCATCATCAAACCAAGGAATTATTCTCATTGGTGTTTCAGATAGTGGCGATCTCATCGGCCTAAGTGATGCTTCAACTAGCGAAGGAAGGGATGAACTTTTAAGGCGGATTGAAGGAATATGCAGGGGGACAATTAAACCAGCCCTCACTCCTTCCGTTAAATTCGCAATCGAAAGTGAAAAGAATATACTAGTGCTTATTGTTCCGAGAGGAAATCAACCGATTTATTACTGTAATAATATTCCATACTTGAGACATATAACCGAATCACGCCCTGCCGAGCCACATGAAGTAATAGAATCGATTCGATCATGGTCAATGACAGAATCATATGATATTGATAAGCCAACTCCACTGGGAATCTTCCTCTCTAACCTTGCTCGTATTCTTGTCGATGTGCTGATCTATGGAGACGAAGTTGACGATCGTTCAATGAACCCTTGGCTTGATATGTGGCGTGCTCAATTTCACCAAGCTGCCTTTGACTTAAGGGAGCTTGGATCACAAGACATAGCTTCAAAAAATAATCTTTCTCGAGACCTATTTGAATTAGCCGATGCATTAGATAATGTTTCTTCTTTTCATCTCTATATGGGGTGCTGGCCTGAATTTTCAGCCTTAATTAACAGGGCAATTG
Source organism: Deltaproteobacteria bacterium (assembly GCA_016874915.1). Classification (GTDB taxonomy): domain Bacteria; phylum Desulfobacterota; class Desulfobaccia; order Desulfobaccales; family 0-14-0-80-60-11; genus VGSO01. The sequence goes on along the minus strand of VGSW01000005.1, from coordinate 36,421 downwards.
AGCTAGCAAAGATTATTAAAATTAGGAATATAGACCCAATACCTATATCCGAAGCTTCACTTAATGAGGTCAGACAAACTATACCATCCGAATCAAGAAAACTTAGAAACCTTGTAGATAGAGCTGAAGATATGGTAAGGAAAGGGCGTTTGGAAGAATTTCAAACTTTAACATCAAATATAGGTCTTACATTATTAAGGACGAGTTATTATAATATTGAATCATTACAAGTTGGAATAAACGATAAGCTAAGAACTATTGGAAAGAATCTCCACCTAATTGAAACTATAAGAATTTATTTGGACGGTGGACAATCTATTCGTGCTATTATTGAACGAGTCACAAAGCTCGCTTCGGAATTGGAGGAAATTACAACTCTATTGGAGTAATAGTGAACATATTCAATAATAATCTCTTTGCCGCCAGATAAAGAAGACCGAACATGGAAAGAGCAAGGAAGATTTTTCTCTCCGTTCTGTTGTTGGCGGTTGTGGCCCTGGCGCCCCACTGCCTGGCGGATTCGGACCGCACCCCCGGCGCCGGCGACTCGCCCCCACCCGCGGCTGCGGCGGCTTCCCAAGACACCATCGGCATCGCCACCTTCAACATCCAGACCTTTGGAGATGCCAAGGCCAAAAAGCCTGAGGTGATGAAGGTCCTGGCCCAGACGGTGGCCCGCTTCGACCTGGTGGCCATCCAGGAAGTCCGGGATGACGAAGGCCTGGCCGTAAAAAACCTGGAGAAGCTGGTGGATGACCTGGGTCGGGACTATGCGGTGATCGTCAGTCCCCGGCTGGGCCGCACCACGTCTAAAGAACAATACGCCTTCATTTACCGCGTTGATCGCGTGGCCCCGGCGGGCGAGGTGCTCACATTCAAAGAGCCCCCGGGGCAAGACCCCTTCGAGCGGGACCCATTCATGGCCAGATTCAAATGCATCCAAGGAAAATTCCGCTTCGTGCTCATCACCGTCCACACCAAGCCCACCGACGCCAAACGAGAGATTCCGGCCTTGAAAGGCGTCCTGGCCTTTGCCCGGGAGAAGTTTCCCGGCGAAGGGGATTTCATCATCCTGGGGGACCTGAACGCCGATTGTAAATATTACAACCGCCAGCAGCCCAATCCCATCCCCGGCACCACCTGGCTCCTCCCCCCAAACGCGGACACCACGGTGAAAAGCACCCGGTGCGCCTATGACGACATCCTCATTACCGACGCCTGCAAAGAGGATTTAGCCGGAGAGGCCCAGGTCTTCCGCTTCGACCAGGAATACGGCCTCACCCACGAGCAGGCCGTCAGGGTCTCGGACCATTTCCCGGTCTGGGCGCGGTTTTATACAGGCCGGGACACGGATTGAACAGGAGGGGGCGGGGTTCAAACCTGCCCCTATTAATGTTGTTATAATTTGAGCCGAATTTTCTTGACAGGTCCCCAAATCCTTAAGTTTTAAAACTTGCAAAAAATATTTCCTTCACTTAATATAAATCAGGTTCTGAAACAGCCAAAAATTGGTTTTCATAAAATGAAAATGAATCCAAAAGAAATCCTGAGAGATCTCAGAAATTACCTAGCTGGACAGTTCGTGGGAGCAACTAGGGATGAAGCAATACTTTCCGAGGTGATTAAGTGTCTCTTTGTCCGCAATCACTTATCTGATCTTAAAGATTATCCTTTTACTGATAACAAGCATACGGAAGCAGCAAAATATTTCCGCAGAAGTTTTAAGGAAGTAGTTTCAAACCATCCAGAATTCTTTGATAAGGATGAAGAGTTCCTCTTAGGGACAGAAGAGCTTGATTGGACTCTTCGCCATATTTGGCCTCTTAAGTTAGATAATCATGACAGTGACGTAATTGGCGATGCCTTTGAGGTATTTATAGGATCAACCCTTCGAGGGCAGGAAGGTCAGTTTTTTACACCAAGAAATGCGATAAGATTCCTCGTTGATATTATCGCCCCATCCCCTAACGAAACAATAATTGATCCAGCTTGCGGAACAGGCGGGTTTTTATCCTTAGTTCTACTCAGATTTCGCAAAACATTAGAAAGCTCTATTATACCACGCATCTATGGAATTGATAAAGATTCATTTCTTGTCAGGCTGGCGAAAATACACATTGGACTTCTCGGTGGAAACCATAATAATATTTTTAACACTGATAGTATAGCAGTACACAATGGCTTAGCTGAACCAAATCTGCCTTCAGAAGGAGAGTATGATGTTGTTTTGACAAATCCTCCATTCGGAGCCAAGATAACAAGTGCGAAACCCAGAGTGGCAATGCGTTATGATCTTGCTAAAAAATGGAAGTTTGATCATGCCAAAAATATGTGGTTTGCAACAGATGAGCTTAGAAACCAAATCCCCCCCCAGCTCCTTTTTCTCGAGAAATGCGTGAAACTCTTACGTCCTGGTGGACGATGTGGTATGGTAGTTCCTGAAAGTTTAATATCAAGTCGACAATACCGATTTGTCGTAGCATATCTAGAAGATAGGACTAATATAGAACTTGTCGCTGGAATGCCGGAGGCCTTATTTAAGACATCCGGGAAAGGCGGGACCCATACAAAGACATGCCTCATTGTATTTCAAAAGAAGATTGACAAAAAACCTCAAAACACCCCAATTTTTTTAGCCGAAGCCCAATGGTGTGGTAATGATTCCAGAGGACGCACAATCCCTAAAGATGATTTAGGTGAAATAATTCTTAATTATAGGGCACATAAATCAGGTAATCATAAAAGCAGCAACCTTCTGGGTTTCCCGATTAGTCCAAGAGATATTGAAGATCATTCTCTTTGCCCAAGAAGATATGATCCCATCATTATTGGATCCCTCGACAACTTAAAGGAATCACACGATATTTATCGTTTTAGTGATCTCATTGCGTCTGGGTTGTTAGAATTATCTTCAGGAGATGAAATCGGCAAGCTGGCATATGGTACTGGAGCAATTCCTTTTATAAGAACCTCAGATATATCCAACTGGGAAATAAAGGCAGATCCGAAACACAGCGTAAGTGAAGAAATTTTCAATTCACTTAAGAAAAAACAAGATGTTCAAGAAAACGATATTCTCATGGTTAAAGACGGTACGTATCTTATCGGCACATGTGCCATTGTAACAATGTACGACTTGAAAATGATATACCAGAGCCATTTATATAAAATAAGAGTATTAAAAGAAACAAACCTTATTAACCCATATTTGCTACTTGCTATTCTTAGTAGTAATATTGTACAGGCACAGATTAAATCCAAGAGAGTAACCCATGACATTATAGACTCTCTAGGTAGCCGGATTAATGAGCTAATGCTTCCAGTCCCGAAAGATAAAATGCTTCGCAAGACTGTCACCGAGATGGTAAAAAAGGTAATTGAGGAAAGGATAGAAGCTAGAGAAATGGCCAGAAAAGCACGTGATTTAGTAGTGCATGCGGCATAATATCTTAATGCAAATCGATTTCTCCTAGTTCAAAATACCGCGCAATTAATTTTATGATATAAATCCTCGCTTCTCTTAGAGTCATATCACCTTGTATTAAATTGCTACGTAAAGTCCGCCAGGCGACGTTTTCAGGAATATGTTTTGGAATGCGAGATGGGTCCAAGTGGCCGATATGGAATTCAGATTTACCATGCGTAGGATTCTCCGCTTCGGCGCGTAATGCTTGAAAATCGAGAAATTCTAAGAGTAGCGAATCACGGTAGGTGTTAGGAGCCAAACTCCTTCCAAGGTACCGCTCACTAAACTCTGTAATTCTCGGGTCATTGATTAATGGCGCGTTCTTGAATTCTAACGTGGTGAGCAGAAGAATTATTAAAATAGTTTTACAATCATCTTCTGTCCCGTATTGCGGGTCTGTCCCATGCTCGGGATGATCATGGATCAAAGTCCATCGTGCCTGCCTGTTGCTCTTAAAAACGCCCGTCTGTCTCCTACCCGACCGAAGAGCCCGGGTTTCAATAGCCGATATAAAAGCCATTATTTTTGAGTATCTTTTTGAGCTCCCTTAAATCGTGATTGATCCTTTGTATTTCCTGAGCCAATTTCCCCCTCCATTACGGCAAAATCATTGCTATCACGCTAAATCGATGGTGGAAATATACCAAAAGTTAGTTTAATTATCAAAAATATTAGATTTTTATCAAAAAAGTTACCTCTCCTTGCCTCACCGGTCTTCCCTGCCTATTTTTTAGCTAAAGCCCGAGGGAGAGTTGCGGCTTGGCCCCGGGCATAATTTCTCAACAAGGAGATTCGGCCATGGGTTATACTATTGCGGGTTTGAAGGATAAGATTCTGGCGCTGCACCCGGAGATCGCCCAGCACGGCATCGTGCCCAGCCTGACCTTTGACGCCGACAAAAAGGCGTACGTCCTGACCTTAACCAAAGGGCCGCACAAGTTGTCTACTTATATTGACAAGCCGGATGCGTCCCGGTGCATGGACGGCCACGTCTGCGTGGGTCTGGCCCTCCAGGTGGCCCAATTTATTGCAAATTTCCAAGAAGGGGAGTAACATAAGGGGGAGGCGAAAAGGGGAAAAGGTTAAAGGGGGAAAGGCGAAAGAATTTTTAGCCTCTTTTTCCCTTTCCCCCCTACGAAATAAATTAAAAGGTTTTTTACCTAAAACCAAAAACTGAAAACCGAAGACCGTCTTTTAACGTGAAAATTTTCAAGAAACCCACCGACCCACAGCGTTGGGATAAATTCCGCCAGCGGCGGCGCTGGTCCAAACGCCTGGGGTTTGTCCTTTACGGTCTGATTTTCACCGCAGTCCTGGCCGCGGCCGCGGGGGCCGGATATATCTACTATCACTTTATCCGGGACCTCCCCGACTTCACGGAAATCAAAGAATACCGCCCCTCGGTGGTGACCCAGGTTTTTGCCCGGGATGGCCGCCTCATCGGGGAGTTCTACTCCGAGCGGCGCATCGAGGTGCCTTACAGCCGTCTGCCCCGGCATCTGGTGCTGGCCTTCGTGGCCGCGGAAGACGCCCGCTTCTTCGAACACCCGGGGGTGGACCTGACCGGCATCGTCCGGGCCTTCGTCCGCAACCTGGAGGCCGGGGAGGTGGTCCAGGGCGGCTCCACCATCACCCAGCAGGTGGTGAAGCGCATCATGCTCACCTCGGAGAAGAGCTTCGCCCGGAAGATCCGGGAAGCGGTGCTGGCCTACCGCATTGACAACTATCTCACCAAGGAAGAAATTCTCAGCCTCTATATGAACCATATCTTTTTAGGGCACGGGGCTTACGGGGTGGAGGCCGCGGCCCAGGAGTTCTTCTCCAAGCACGTGGAAGACCTTTCCCTGGCGGAGTCGGCGCTGCTGGCGGGCATCCCCAAGGCCCCCAGCCGCTACTCACCCTACCTCAACCCCCAGCGATCCAAGGAGCGCCAGGCCTACGTGCTGAAACGCATGGCGGAAGTGGGGTTCATCAGCAAGGCGGACATGGACAAAGCCCTGTCCCAGCCCTTGAAACTCAAGTCCCACCGGCCCGATTACATCAAGGAGTGCGGCTACTTCACGGAGCACGTGCGGACCCTCTTGGAGGAGCGCTTTGGCCGGGACCAGGTCTTTAACCTGGGGCTACGGGTTTATACCACCGCGGACGTGGGCCTGCACCGGGTGGCCCAGGAAGTAGTCAACCAGGGGGTGGACGGGGTGGTGAAGCGGAATGGCTTTAGGGGGCCTTTGAAGCGCCTACGGGGAAAGGAGTTGGCCTCTTTTCAAGAGAGCCAGGTGCGCTACTTCCGCAAGTACCCGCCCCGCAAGGGCCTGCTGGTCCGGGCGGTGGTGGCCCCCGCGGAGCGGCGCACCGATAAGCGCAAGGGCCAGGCCCTGGCCGCCACTTCCGGACGAACCATCCGCCTGGGGGAACACTGGGGAGTGCTTTCCGTGGGCGAAGAACAGAAAGCCGCGGGCCTCATGGCCTCGCTCCAGCCCGGGGACGTGATCCAGGTGCGGCTGGGACAAAAGGACAAGCGCACCGGCCGGTGGAGCGCCACCCTGGTTCCCTCGCCCATGATCCAGGCGGGCCTATTCTCCATGGAGTTAAAAACCGGGAAGGTCCGGGTGGTCATGGGCGGCAAGGACTTCAACGACAGCACCTTCAACCGGGCCATTCAGGCCCGGCGCCAGCCGGGGTCGGCCTTTAAGCCCATCATTTACGCGGCGGCTATCCAAAAGGGCTATCGGCCCGATTCCACCCTGCTGGACGCCCCCATCTCGCTTCCCGGCGGGAAAAGGGGCCAGGCCTGGACCCCCCAGAACTATGACCACACCTTTGACGGCCCCATCAGCCTGGCCACCGCCCTGGCCCGGTCCCGGAACGTGCCCACGGTGCGTCTGATGATGGCCCTGGGAGTCCCTGCCACCGTCAATATGGCCAAGACCCTGGGGATCGCCAGCCCCATCTATCCCAACTACGCCTCGGCCCTGGGGGCTTCGGAAGTGACCCTCATGGAGCTGACCCGGGCCTATTCCGTTTTCCCCAACCAGGGGTATCTGGTTGACCCCATTTTCATCGAGCGTATTGAGGACCGGGACGGCCGCATTCTGGTGGAAGAACGCGTCCACAAGCGCCCGGTAATTGACCCGGCGGTGGCCCAGACCATGACCCACCTGCTGTTGGGGGTGGTGGAGCGGGGCACCGGCACCCGGGTGAAGGTCCTGGCCCGGCCCATCGGCGGCAAGACCGGCACCACCAACAAGACCCGGGACGCCTGGTTCATCGGGTTCACCCCGTCGCTCATCACCGGCGCCTGGGTGGGCATGGATGATGAGCGCAGCCTGGGGCCCAAGGAAACCGGCTCCCAGGCCGCGGCCCCCATTTTCATCGCCTACATGAAGGAAGCCCTGAAAAACCAGCCGGTGGAACAGTTCCCCGAGTTCTCCGGCGCGGTCCTGGCCCGGAGAGGCATGGACCCGCCCCCCGCCGACGACGAGGTGGCGGTGGAAGAAGGGGAAGACTTCTATCCCGAAGAAGAAGAACCCCAGGAGGTTTCCCCCAGAAGCCGGGCCTCCAGCCAGCAGTTTTTTAAGAGTGATTTGGAGGAGTAGGTTCAGGTTTCAGGTTTTAGGTTTTAGGGGTTAGCAGGCCGGTTGGTTGATAACCGGTCTTATTTTTTGTATGTTTTACGGGGAATCTTCCGGGGACGATAACCTGGTAATCAATTCCCAGTGCATGCCTCCTGTCCCTGAAACCTAAAACCTGACACCTGAAACCTGTTAAGGAGACAATATGCGGGAAATCGAGGTGAGCAGCATCACCCAGGCGGTGAAGGACGCGGCCATTGCCGCCAATTACGAAGCCGGGGAGGACCTGCTGGCCGCGTTGCGCCGGGGAATGAAGGAGGAAGAGTCTCCCGCAGGGAAGGAAATTTTTCGGCAGCTGCTGGAAAACGCCCAAATCGCCGCGACTGAGCGCATCCCCATGTGCCAGGACTGCGGCCTGGCCGTGGTCTTTGTGGAAATGGGCCAGGAGGTCCACCTGGTGGGGGGCTCCCTGGAAGAGGCCATCCAGGAGGGGGTGCGCCAGGGCTATGGAGAGGGGTTCCTGCGCAAATCCCTGTGCCATCCCCTGACCCGGGCCAACACCGGGGACAACACCCCGGCCATCATCCACACCGAGATCGTGCCCGGCGACCGCCTGAAAATCATGGTGGTCCCCAAAGGCGGCGGCAGCGAAAACATGAGCCGCCTCTATATGCTCAAGCCCGCGGAAGGCTGGGCCGGCATCAAGGATCGGGTGGTGGCCACGGTGCGGGAAGCGGGACCCAACCCTTGCCCGCCCATTATCGTGGGGGTGGGCATAGGAGGGAACTTTGAGCGATCCGCGTACCTGGCCAAAAAGGCCCTGGTGCGGGAGATCGGGGAGCCCAACCCGGACCCGGAACTGGCCGGGCTGGAGCGAGAGCTTTTGGCCGCGGTGAACGACTTAGGAATAGGCCCCCAGGGCCTGGGGGGCCGCATCACCGCGCTGGCGGTGCACCTGCTCATGCAGCCCTGCCACATCGCGTCGCTGCCGGTGGCGGTGAATATTCAGTGCCACTCCACCAGGCACAAAGAGGTGGTGCTTTAGCAGGTTGGCGGTTTAGCGGTTTAGCGGTTTAGCCTTTAGCTGTTGACAAACTTAATGTTAAACCGCCGAACCGCTAAACCGCCATATTAATTCGAGGTAACCATGTCCAAGACCATAAGGCTCACTCCCCCCTTGCGGGATGAAGATGTGGAGCAATTGGAGATCGGCGACCGGGTGCTGGTAAGCGGGGTGATCTACACCGCCCGGGACGCGGCCCATAAGCGGCTCATCGACCTGCTCGATGCTGGAAAACCCTTGCCCATGGAGATCAAGGGCCAGATTCTCTATTATGTGGGGCCGTCCCCGGCCCGTCCGGGGCGGGTCATCGGCGCCGCGGGGCCTACCACCGCGTACCGCATGGACTCCTACGCCCCCACACTCATCAAGCTGGGGCTGAAGGCCATGATCGGCAAAGGGAAACGCTCCCCGGAGGTCATTGCCGCCATGATGGAGCACAAGGCCGTTTATTTGGGGGCCACCGGAGGGGCCGGGGCTTTGATCTCCCAGTGCATCAAGGCGGCGGAAGTGGTGGCCTTCCCGGAGTTGGGGCCGGAAGCCATACACCGCCTGGTGGTGGAGGACCTCCCCACCATCGTCATCAATGACTGCCGGGGCCGGGATCTTTATGAGGTGGGGGTGGCGAAATACCGGCGGGCCGGGGCGGGTTAAGGGATTGGCGGTTTAGCGGTTTGGCGGTTTAGCTGATATAATAGATCCAACTGCTAACTTTCTTACCCACACCCTCCCTAAAATTTTTGACCATCCCTGCATTCCCCGCAGAACTCCGGTTCTTTGCGGTCCGGGGGATTTGCCGCGAGGGAGGGGTTCAATCAGTATTTAGTAATAATTTTTACGCCTTTTCTGCCAGGTTAAATAAAAAATCCTTTCCTCCCGACTTAATATTCCGATAGTATTCTAATTGTTGCCGTATCAGGCAGCCTCGCTCTATGACAGGGCATTTTGTTGCTCCCGATTGGGTTGCCCAAACAACCTGGACGACTTATAATTTTCAATAATTAACGAAGATTAATCCTCGAGAAGCGAAGATGACCGTACCCCCGGACCTGACTAAAATCGTGAACCGGGTCATAGAAAAAAAACGCATCTTCAAGGAGTACAACTTCGGTCCCTTGAAGGACGACGCATTGAAGACTTTCTTTGACCTGGCCCAGGAATATGAAACCCTGGAAAACTTTTACCGGGTCGCGGTCTGCGTTATCAAAGAATTTTTTAAACTGGACTGCCGGCTCTATCTCCTGTTTTCCGAAGGAACCTTCGATCTGGTATGCGACAGCCTCCAGGGGCTATATCCGTCCAAGACGCCGGCTTTGCCCCACATCCGCCTGGACAGCCAGGCTTATGCGGCCCAGGGGGCCTGGGTGATTCCCATCCGGGGCAATCTGCTGCTGGTGGATCAACTGCCCTTTTATGCCAAGGACCAGGTCATCGGCATGCTGGAGTTATTTCCCGAGGATCAAATACCCGACCAGGATAAATTTTTCTTTGAAAAATACAGCAACCGCCTGGGTTACAACCTCCACATCAAAATCATCTCCTGGCAAAATATTCACCGCATCCGCTTCATCAACAGCCTGGTGGCGGACATCGAACACAACGTCATCATTCCCAACATCAGCCTCAGCCTCTATCTAAGGCGCCTGCGGGACAAGATCAAGGCCCTGAAGGAGTTGGAATGCGTCTGCGAAATCAAGGTCAAAGGGGATTGTCCGCATCAACCCCAGGCCCAGGAGGCCTTCCGGAACCTGGTGCAGGAGATGGAGGCGGATTACCAGACCCTGGACCAGCACTATCGGGGAGTAAGCCTGTTCATCGAGTCCCTGTTTAGGCCCTCCCATTTCCAAAAGGGCCAATTTGTCCTGCGGCGGCGCACCTGCCGGGTGGTCAGCGAAATCATCAAGCCCCAACTGGACCTCTTTCTGGACAAGCTCAAGGAGCGGGGCATCGAAATTGACGTGGCCATGGGGGTGATGCCCGATGAAGACCTGCCCCTGTCGGTGGACAAGGGTTTGATGGCCCAGGTTTACGCCAACCTCTTTTCCAACGCGGTGAAATATGCCCGGACAAATTACCGGGGCCGCAAGTATATGGCCTACGGGCGGGACCTGCTGAAGGATTACTTCGGGCCGGGCAAAGACGGGGTGAAGTTCAACGTCTTCACCACCGGCCCCCATATCCCGCCCCCGGACGTGCCCTACATATTTGAGGAAGGTTACCGGGGGGCCAACGTGGACGGGGAGGTGGGCACCGGCCGGGGACTTTACTTTGTCCGCAACGTCATCGAGACCCACGGCGGCGAAGTGGGCTACGAGGCCACCCCCGGGGGGAATAATTTTTACGTCGTCCTGCCCCTGGTGGCCACCCCGGAAGGACCCCTGGCCGCCACTTTGGCAGGATCCCCGGGAGAACGGTTGTGACTATCCGTTACCTGGCTCAGGAACTCTACCGCCTGACCAAACAATTGGAAGAACTGGAAAAGTCCCTGGCTGAGTTGGACCCGGAAGCCTCGGTTGCCGCCCGAGCCCACCTGGAAGGAGAGATCCATCAGACCCGGAAAGAGATGGAACGGGTGCGGGAGGTCTTGGAAGCCAAGAAGGAGAAGCCATTGATTTAGCAGTTAGCGGTTGGCAATTAGCAGTTTTGGTTGCTATCACTTAGTTGCATAAATCAGAGAAACGATTAGCCAAGCCTTTGGGATAAACATACCTTTTCCGCCATTGAAACGGTGCGGCTTGGGGATTGTAAACCTGAATGAATTTATCGATGGCCTCCCTGACTTGTTGGAGGGAGGTGAAATTAGCTCCTTTGAGAGCACTGCGGCTTAGAATGCTGAACCAAACCTCGATTTGATTAAGCCAAGAGGCAGAAGTGGGAGTGTAATGGAATTTAACCTGCGGATGCCTCTTCAACCACATATCGTTTTTGGGCTTATGGGTATTGAGGTCGTCCCGGAGGGTGGATCACCTTGAAGACGAACTCTGCCCATCCCAGCCCCGGCGCCTCAACTCCCGGTAAAGCAAAGGAGTAAACCTCGAGGCGCGCCATTGTTCCCCCCACGTATTATCAAGAGTTCACAGGGCGGCTAAGCCCCCTGGGAGATCCCAATCCTCCAGCACTGGCAACAAGGGCAGGAGGGCGGCAAATGCCGCCTTCCAGGACTCCGGGAGACTATTCATAGATTGAAACAGGTTGACATGTCTTTATGCGCACAAGTGCTTGAATAATTTGAATAACCAAGGCAGTGATATCCGGCCCACACCGTGGGGTATCGGAAAAACATCTCCAACGATACCTGACCGAAGTGTGCTACCGATTTAATCGCCGTTTTTGGGAGCGTCAATCTTTCCATCGGTTACTAAATGCCTGTGCATCAACCACCACTATTACCAGAAATGAACTGATGGCAAAAACCGCTGAGCAGAGTCAATAGGCCATTTTGCAAAACTTGCCTAATTATACTAAATCACTCGGGGGTGGTCTTTTGTGAAAACAGCGCTGGTGTGCGGGGCAGGAGGGTTTATCGGCAGCCACATGGTTAAGCTCCTTAAAAAAGAAGGGTTCTGGGTCCGTGGCGTAGATTTGAAGTACCCGGAGTTCTCCCCCACCCCAGCGGATGATTTTATTATCGGGGATTTGCGCGATCCGCAAGTTTGTAAATTCACGGTGGACCGGCCATTTGATGAAGTTTACCAGTTCGCGGCCGACATGGGCGGCGCCGGCTTTGTATTCACCGGCGAAAATGACGCGGATATCATGCATAACTCAGCTCTCATCAACCTCAATATGCTGGAGGCCTGCTATAAGCGCAACTTGAAGCGCATCTTCTATTCATCTTCCGCTTGCATGTATCCAGAATATAATCAAAAAGACCCGGATAATCCCAACTGCGCCGAAGACTGCGCCTATCCTGCCGAACCTGACAGCGAATACGGCTGGGAGAAGTTGTTCAGTGAGCGCCTGTACTTAGCCTTTCATCGCAATTATGGCATGGAGGTCCGCATTGCCAGATACCACAACATCTTCGGCCCCGAGGGGATCTGGCAGGGTGGCCGGGAAAAGGCCCCCGCGGCCCTATGCCGTAAAGTAGCCGAAAATCCCCCGGGCGGAGAAATCGACATCTGGGGCGATGGCAACCAAACGAGGTCCTTCCTGTATATCGATGAATGCTTGGAGGGGACCCTCAGGCTGATGCGCTCCGACTTCGTGGGGCCGGTGAACATCGGTTCGGATGAAATGGTTACTATCAACCGGATGGCGGACATGATTATGGGGATAGCCGATAAAAAACTGACCAAGAGGCACGTTCCAGGACCCCAGGGCGTTAGGGGAAGAAATTCTGACAACAGGCTGATTTTCGCCCAGCTGGGTTGGAAACCTTCCCAACCCCTGGAGGTGGGAATGAGGGTTACCTATAACTGGGTTGCCGAGCAGGTCAAAAAAGCGGGAAAATCGGGTTAAAAAAGTCCTCCATTAATCATTTCAGCATTCTTTGGGAAGTATATTATCGATGGGGATCTCCCTGCGTTAACTTATAAATAAGAGGGATCATGGTTACAACTCCGCGCCTCCCCCTCTCTTGGGGGAGGATGACATCGTGCGCCTGGCCGATGATTTCTGGCGGTAGCCGAAATCCGTAAAAGATAGCATGTAAACCCAGCGGGACAGGTAGACCCCCACCAATCCCCTCCAAGACCATTCCTGCCTTCTTAATTACTCTTCCTTAGGGTATCATGAAAATCCTGTCTGAGCCCCTTCCTCCTGAATAATCCTTCTTTACGGTTGTGGCCCTCAGTTAAGTCGAAACGGCTCTCCTGTGTGTATGGCCATAGAAAAGACCATTTGAACGAGTTTTGGCCATAGAAAAAGGGGACCACTGTAGCCGCCGGCTCTGTGCTTCCTTGCCCCGGCCGGTGGCTGGTCTGTCTTATCGGCGTTGCAATGAACCGGTGGGTCCTTATTAATTGGCCATTACTGGCCTCCTATTGCTTTTCCAATTACACTCCTGGTTTCATTTTTCTCATAGGCTGGAATTAGACTGTTGGTTGCGAAGCCAGATAAAGATTATGATCACTTGTAATTTAAGGAAGGTTCTTTGCTAATGGTGGCCGGTATTTGCTGAGCAACCGAAGCGGTCGGATAGGGTAGTAGAGGAAACAAAGGACCGGAGGCAATGCTACAAAAGTCCAGTCTTCGACGCTAGGTGTAAAGGCGGTGTGCAGGCAATAACGAATTTTATCCCGCCAGCGTTCCCTGATCTTGAGAAAGAAGAAGATATTGTCAAGGATTGACGGTGGGTGGTTAATATCTGCGAAAAGTCTTTGCCGTATCTGCCGGGCCAGCGACCTTACCCCTGGTTCGGACTCCACTGTCTGCCCGAGATCTTTGGGTATTGAAGCTCCCAGGAGGGCATTTGCCAGGAAAAGGCCGAGAAAGAGCATGCGTTTTGCCCCCAATCTGCCTGCTAAGTCCGTTAGGTTCCGCCAATTCATCGAAGGGTGAGCGGAGATCATGGTGGCGGTATCACAAATCCAGCCTAGGCGCTCCCAAAAATGTTTGGCGGCATGCACACAAATGATCAGCAGCAACTCCTCCGGTGGCAGATTGAAAATCTCCTTGCCGGCCAACGTGCGCCGTTCCAAGCGAGGCCGTAATTTTTGTAAGTTCAGCGGGAAAGATAAATACTCGGGAGTGATTTCACAGTGCAGCTCAACCAGCACCTCATTGGCTGGATTCGCAAACCCATAGTGAAACTGGGACCTAAGGAAGGCTGATTCCCGAGCCGGGGACATGGGCGGATATAGCCGATAGCCCAGGGAGTGAAGCAGCTCTTTGGCTGGTGGCAGATGTTTTCTATCAACAAGAATGTCTATGTCGACAAATTGCCGCATAGAGATATCTCCGTAAACCAAAGCAGCCAGAGCTGGCCCCTTGAAAGGGACGGCAACAATACCTTGAGCTTCGAATAGGGAAAGAATTGTTAGAAGCTCTGAGGTCTGAAGCAGATTCCAGGCAATGTTATTGCGCCATTGTTCCTTCAGCTTTGCCATGATAGCCTTGGGGACGGCTTCCGGGCAAAAGGCCGAGAGACTGGAATACAGCAGCGGCATCACCCCGTGTCGGGAGGCGGACTTCAACAAAAAATCCCAGTCCAGTTCTTCATGGACTTGTGTCCTGATGCGGTATGGTCTTTGAGAGCCCAAGCTAGCTTGGACGGCAGAGAGAAGAAACCGCACTTCTGGGCGAGATTCTGCTTGGGGAGATTGGCCGGTTTTCATGATAGATAAGGATTCCGCACTTTCCTAATCACCTGGTGCGGAGAGGGAGAATTGGCGTTTGATCCTGTCAGTGTAGGTGATACGGGAGTTAAAGGTGTTTGCGATTAGAGCAAAAAAGGTCGCTGCGACATAGCCCTGATGGATTTTTTTTACCTCATACCTTGCCGCTCACCTGGGTGCTTTGTCCGTAAACCTCCAGCCCCCCTGCCGGTGCCGGAACCGCTTTGGATTAATCCACCCCTAAAGGAGCCCAGAGCGACAAGGCGCTATAATATTTTCTTGCAGGGGGTGTCTTAAAATTGTTGATATACAGAAAAGTTTCTTTAAGGATTATAAACTAATGAAAAAATGACAGCAATTATTAACTTAAATTGCAAGCGTATAAAAATCAATTATTTCATTATTAGATTATAGGTTACGGATGGAAACTGGTATTTCCTAACTCTTCGGGGGTGGAAACCATGAGTTATTTAACATTCATTGCACGGGCAGTCTCGATCCAAGCAGTTCCATCATAAAAAAAGGTCAAACAGTCGCTGGCCCCAACTGCCGCCGTAGGGGTATATGTTCCTCCTATAAGTTTCGTGGTCCCCCACCCCGTTACGGTATAGCCGCCACTGCCGCCCTGGGTGAACCTAACCACCAATTCATCGCCTGCTGCTCCCGAGTTGGCAATGTTGACCGTGGTGATATTCTCGGTCAAAGTCACCGTGTGATATTTGCCTTTGTAGGCGTGGATATTAAGCACTCCGCTGGATGAGGCGTCGGTTTTGTAACCGGCTGAAATGCCCCCCGAAGCATAGAGCTTATTGGTTTGATAGCCAGGGTAGCGGGTTGCCGGGGCTGCGGCGGTGGGGATATAGGGCAGCAGGCCGCCCTTGTTCAGTTGCATACCCCAAACACCCAAGGTTGAGACATAGGGCTCACGAATTTCTACTCGAACAGTAGAAATGTCAGTCTGGGCAACGGTCGTGATATAAAATCGCTTGAAATGGTAGTCGTAATATGAGCCAAGAACTGGTATATAAGTTATATGTGCATCTTCCTGGTATGACCACGCCCCCGCGGCATCGCCAACTTTCAGCCTTACAACAGAATGGAGAGAGGTATGGCCAACTTCATAAATAAACCCAGAAAAAGTTAAAACCTCCCCGGCCTTTACTGCTAGGTTTACGTCCTGATAGATGTAATCCGTAGCTGGCGTAGGGATAGTTATTGAACTATATGGGATGATATAACCGGGAGGCCCACCAAAGAGGGAACTTTGCTGTGCTACGGTTGCCCCACCTGCCTTAACCCAAGCCGCCTGGGTTAAATCCTCAGAATAAAGCAGATAGTTGGTGGGCAAATCCAGGCCGCTCGGCAACACCCCAGAAAGTGCCGTTAATGAGGTGGGGTGATTGGGCGGCCTCACCACATTAGGTTGAGCGTCAAAACATTTGTTGGCGCCGGCATCGTATATCTTTGCAGCAAAGTTAAGAGCAGCGCCATAGCCACTGTGCACTCTCAACTCATTGGAGCCATATGATACGTCTCTAGTGGTTTTATCCAGATAGAGGAAATAAAAACCCGAATAGACATGATTACCTGTATTGTTCTGCTTATTGTCCCTAACGCTCCCGCCTCTTGCTCCATTCACATATTTAATTGAAGCAAGTACACCATTATACGATTGGTGGCCACTGTTGTATACATTGACCCCCTGCCACCCGGAAACCAGCACATCACCCAGGACATTGTGCTCAAAGTGTATGCTGCTGACACTTACCCGGCCAGTCCTGTCGATTGAAGCTGGGGTGGCATAAGAAGCGTTTTCAATTTTGACACCCCAACCGGCGTTACGGTCGATAATAGAATCTTTTACGTTGATGTTTAGGGCTGTGACATTTGCGCTGGGGGAATCATAGTAGATATGTAGCCCATCCCCATCGTTGGAGTAAAAAGCATTTTTCTCCAGCGTGATGTTGCTAAAACCACTAATGCCGGCGCCGTGGGCCGTGTCTGCGGTTAATTTTACCCCGGCGCCTTTGGAGTGAGAGAACACACACCGAGTTATGTAGGTACTATAAAATTGGTACAAATCAATCAGAGGATGGGCAACTGTCTGGTTAGCCTTGTTGCCATCGAAAAAAATACCATCCAGCGTCCAGTTGGCCTGCACATAAATTGAATTTCTAAAAATGGGACAATTGGCTCCATCAGCCAATTTGATAGTGGAATTAAGTGGGGACTCGGCCACAATGCTCGTGTTCCAGGTTTTATCAGTCTCAGTTAATTCCGTTACGGCGCTGACTTGAAAAAATCCCTTGTCTATCAGCAAGCCAGTCTGATACGTCTTCACCGCATCCACGGCCTTTTGCAGGGTGATAATCCAGGGATCATTATTGGTGCCGCTGCCGCTGTCAGCAAACCAGGAAGCCCGCACCCAACCACCATTACTAATCCTGACCTTGCCCGTTCCGGCAATAGTAAATAGTTTCCGGGCCCCGGCCTCTATAGGGCCGTTGATGGCCAGGGTCTTGGTAGTGGCAACTGAAAAGATTGCACCATGTTCCGGTTTCAAGGTGATGTTGGCGGGCACGGTGAGGTCGACAGAAACGTGGTGCGTCCCCTTGGGAACCCGCAGGATGCAGGCCGTGGACCCGATGGCGGTAATAGCGTCCTGGGGAGTGGTTCCGTAATTGGGGTCGCCCACCCAGATTTCCTTGGCCAGACGGGCGTCCACCCGATCCAAGCCGGAATCATAGGAGCCTTTCTCCTGCTCACCCCGAGCCCCTAAGCCGGGTTTGTAAAAAAAACCATTGGAGGTCAAAACACCGGCCCATGCCAGACCGAAAAAACCAAATAGCAGGGACACCGCTGAAAACCAAAGAATGGTTTTTTTCATTTTATCAACTCCTTCTTGCGCTTATTGTCGAGAAGCTTAGAGAAAAGAGACCAAGCCTTGCCGGAAATCCAAAACTTACCGAAAATATTTTCCCCTTTAAGAGGCTGATTTAAACTTCTCTGTCGCCCTTCGGGATTTTATTTTACTTGATCCCACTGATTTGGCTGATTGGTGCTTTAGCCAAACAGGGCTTATTATTAATCTTCTCTGATAAGCTCGGAGAGCGTTGGGTTTTTGGCTTATTCCATAAATAGCCAGAAAAATATTGTCCTTATAGGCTCTTTAACTTCGCATACCTCTTCCCCCCATCAGACTGCTCTCTAGCTGATTGTGGATAGAATCATAATTCCTTGATTTTTAAAAGAACGCTTGGAAAATTTGTCCAAATACTCAAATTTTCCTGCATGGTGAGAAAAAGGGGAAAGCACTCTCCAGGATTCTTTTGTCCCTAACCAGTTTGAGCCTGTCCCAAAGTCAGTTGAAAGTGGGTGGCGGTTAAAGTTGACAAAGATTAGGCTGCCTTTTTTTAGAGTCAAGGGCAACCTCATTTTCCAGTTTGGCTTTGAGCATCCAGAAGTCGCGGTAACCCTGGATGCCCCGAAAATTCTTTTCAGTCTCCAAAAAGGCGGCGGCCACCCAGCGCAGCACCATCTGGCCGTCCCGCCAGCGGCTGACCCGATTGGTTCTTAAGCGCACCCCGGCATAGGGGCTTTCAATGATATTGGTGGTGCCCAGGCAGCGCCGGAGAGTGGGAGACAATTCCAGGCGGTTAATGGTGAAGGTCTCTTCCAGACCTTCCCGCAGACTGGCCGCGGCGCCCGGGTAGTGGGTTTCCAGCCAGTCCGCCTGTTTCTTGAGCCGGGCCAGGCCTTCTTGCCAGGGCAGCCCATAGGCGGCCTTCATGACTGACTTTACGGCCGCCAGCTCCTCCGGCAGCCGGTGCTCTCCTACCCCTTGTATATTAGCAACATGGCCGGGACACTTTCTTTTGTTCCCCAGGGAGTGTAAGATATGTGCCCTGGATAGCAGTTCCCCCCCAGGGGGCAGGCCCATGGGCCTGCCCCCTGGGGGGGAACGGTTGCGGACGTAGCAGCCCGGCCGCCCCTGGGTCCTTTAGAGACCGTTCTGTAGCATGGGCGCCACGTCTCGCTTGCCCTAACCCGAACAGTCACCTGAGACCATGATCTCGCATGTACAAGGACGGGAAAGCAAGCTATGAACAGCCAAGTTTTTGTGGGCCTCGATGTCTCCAAACAACATTTGGATGTGGCCGTGCGGCCCCAGGGTCGCCATTTTGTCACATCCGGGGTGGACGCAGTTACCTGCGCCGCATGCTTTATATGGCGGCGCTGGCGGCTGCCCGCTTCAACCCGGTGATCCGCACCTTTTACCAACGCCTATTGGCCGCCGGCAAACCAAAAAAACTGGCCCTCACCGCTTGTATGCGCAAACTCGTGCTCAGCCTCAACTTCATGGTCAAAAACAATCAACCCTGGAATCAATTTGTCACCCAGGTATCTTGACTTGAAAGACAGTCGCTACAAAGGGGCAACCCTACATCCCAAATATCCTCTGAAAGGGGCCGCGGTCCAGGAAGTCCAGGGATTTATCGCTTACGCCAGGCCTCCCAGTTGGGGCGGCCTTGGGCATCCCGCAGATGGAGCACGTAGTCCCCCCGGGTCAGTTCATAGGCAACCACCGTAAGCTTGCCGGCCGTCGTTTCACACATTCCCTTGACCCGCACTTCATCGCCGGGCTTGAGCTCGAATTCCTGTCGCTCCAGGTACCAGATGGGGGCCAGGTGGACATGCACCTGCCCCCGGGTTTTGGTGTCCATCACCACCGCCATGCCCGGGTACATCCCCTCCTCCAGGGTTTCAGTGAGGACCCGTGCTACTTTGCCGCTTTCGTCAAAAGGCTTGCAGACCGCCTTGACCGGGCATACATAGGCCGTATACGGACAGGTGCGGAAGCCCTGGCCCCGGCCCTGGGCCGCAGCCGGCAGGGCCAGGATTAAGGCAAATAAGGCCGCCGTCAGGCCAATAATGATATATTGTCGTCGCTGCATAATAGTTTTCCTTTCCATAAAGGGATTAAAAAACGTAAACCATAGAAAGTAAAGGGGTTATATTGGCGTCGGTGTTTTTCCCGGCCAGGTCGATATTCACCCCCAGGGCCAGGGAAAATTTTTCCGTGGCCATGTACTCGATCCCCGGCAACAGTGACAGGAGAGAGGTGGGCGGTCCGTTGGCCTGGGGTCCCACCAGCCGCCCGGCATCCCAGGTGCTGGTTAATTCAAGCAAGGCAACCCATTTTTTATTGATAGGATACTCCACCGCCAGGTTTGCGACAATAAAATCCCGGGGATGAGTACGCCTCTGAATGGGGTTGCCTATAGCACCCGCATCATCGGTGAAAATGGTCTCCTCCGTGGTGAAACTGGTCTGCCAGGTATAATACAAATTGCCATAGAAGATAAAGGGCTTCAGCCACTTGGATAAATTAAAGCCGGTGGTGAAGGCATAGCTGCCCCCGCCGATGGCGTCGATGCCCAGGAAGCGGGGGTTGAGATGGCGAAAATGACCGGTGGGGAAGGTGGTGGCAAAGATGGCGCTCACCGTAGGCGCTTTAGGGCCTTCTTCTAGGAGCCGGTATTTGAAGGTCAAGTTTATGTCCCCGATACCCCCGAAATCCGCGGAGCGTTCTCCCTGGGGACCAGGTGCATTTACACTACCGGCCCAATTGTGAATATAGGGAATCACCGTGTAAACCTCGAGGTTATTCAAGAGGCCGTAAGTTAATTTAATACTCATGCCAAAGGATTGGAAATTCCCCCCCGCGGATACCCGCCGCCAACTGGGAGAGAAGGTATGGGTGACAAAACTCAACCCCCAAGTAGGCTGAATGGCGAATTTCCCTTTCTCGATGGGGACGGCGGTATCAGTGATAATCGGCCCGAAAGTGGAAGGGCACTCGTCCTCTTTAGCTTCTTCTTTCTTTTCTCCGGCTTCCTCCTTTTTCCCGTCTTCTTTAGATTTCTCGACAACCTGGTGCTTTACCGCCGCTGGCGAAGGCGCTTCACCGGGGCCGGTGGCAGCCCGGCTGAAGGAAACGGGCATCACCACCAGAAGTGTCGCCAGAATAGCCATTAGCTGCAGGGTTTTGCCCAATGTCCGCAACATTATTTCTCCTTTCTTGTTTACTACTTGTCATTGTCCTTTTTGGCCAGCGCCAAAAGCGCGAGGCATAAAAAAAGCCACGACTGCCCCGCCCTTCTGGGCGGCGGGCCTTCATGGCTGAAAATTCCAGATTGAGGAAAAATCCGGCGAAGGGCTTCGAGCACCTTCGATGTGAGCTGTATTTTAATTTGGTCCGATTTCATTGTCAAACCTTTTCTCTTACTCCAGGATTTTCATAGCTTGAGCCAGATGGTCCAGATAGATATTTACTATCCCTTCCTGATAACCCAGCCCTTTGGTTATCCCCTCGATGCGGTAGGCTTTTTGCTTAAGAAGTTCCGATTTCCAGCTCTCCGGATCTTCTCCCAAAATATCCTTGGCCACGTGTTCCCCGGCCACAAACATAAAGGGCATCAGGATCACGGTGGTGGCATGGGATTTCTTGACCGCTTCCATGACCTCTGTTCGAGAGGGCTGGCCTCCCACACATCCCAGAAACACGTTTTGGCCGGGATAACGGGCGCGCAACAGCCGGTCAAAGGCCAGATACGATTGTTCCCCCTGGGGTATGGGGCTGCCATGGGCCACCAGAACCACCGCGGTATTCTTTAAGTCATGGGTGAAAGTCCGGGTCAGGGTCTGGAAGACCCGCTCCTGATCCTCTTTGCTGGTCAGCAGCGGTGCTCCCAAGGCTACCTTCAAATCGGGAATCTTCCGGCTTTCCCGGACTATTTTCTTTTCCCACTCCTCCCCCGGCACAATATGGAGGGACTGGACGGCCACCCGGGTATATCCGGCAGCCTTTAATTCTCGTAACATTGTGGGCAAGTCATTGAGCTTCTGGCCCTTTTCTTGGGCCACCTTCTGCCGGACTTTATGGGAAGTGAAGGCCCATCGGATTTCGTGATCCGGAAAACGCTTTTTTACTTGCAGTTCAAAATGATGATAAGTGTCGAAGGCTTCGGTGCTGGTGCCGAAGGCCGTTAACACGATGGCAGGTTTTCCAGTTGAGGCCGCATTCAGGGTCCCAGAAACAATTACCATTAAGAGAATAAGCGCCAAAGACAACCACCCAAACCTTACCTGTTTCACCATGTCATCCTCCTCGTTGCGGTTTTTTCGCCAAAAAAAAATCCTCAAGTCCCTAAGACTTAAGGATTGCACCCAGCTTCTTGATCCTTAATGGTGCTTATCGCCCACCATACCTCGTGGGGGCTCAAGCTTTCATCCGGGCAGGTCTTCTGACTTCCGGTTCTTCCTACCGCCTGCGCCTTCCCATCCCGCTTCAGCGAGACAGTGGCCGTATGCAGGTTTCGTCCCCGGTTACAGCGGCGGGACCGTGCCGGTTTTGCACCGGCTTCCCTATTATACCCTATATGGGTACCCGAATTATCTAACCGCAACATATAGTAGTCCATTCCATCTGTCAAGAAAAAATTGGGATAATTAAATTCTTTTTTCATGGATTCGCTCAAGGACTAGGGGCCGGAGACCTTCAAGCCAAGTTGCTCCGGCCCGCCCCTCAAAATCCATGACGCGACTTAAGAAAACTCGGCATCAGCAGTTTTTATTCTCGGGCTTGCCGGGGCAAGTCTCCGAGGTGCATCCCTGACAATATCCCCGCTTCTTCCACACGGAGCGGTACAGGAGATAGAGCGAGCCCACAATCAGCGCTCCGGCCAATAGCAGATCATTCCAAGCCATGATCAAACTCCCAATCCCAGCAGTTTCCCGCCTTGGTAAATGCCAAAAGCCACCAGCCAGGCCAGGATGGTTCCATAAGCAAAGGCCACCCCGAACCATTTCCAGGTGCCGAATTCGTGCCGAAAGGCCACAGCCACCACCATGCAAGGCATATAAAGCAGGACGAAGGCCATGAAGGCATAGGCGCTCAAGGGGGTGAAAGCCCCTTGAATCACCGATTTCAGGGGTTTGGTCTTTTCCTTTTCCTCGGTGGAAAGCTTGGCGACGCCAAAGGAAGAGAAGATATTCTGGGCAGCTTCTTTAGCCGCTCCGGCAAAGGAAACGCCCATCTCCACCAGGTCCTCGGTCAACGTGGGGACCTCTTTCGCCTCATCCTCCTTGGCCTTGGGGAGATAAATCTCCCCCATGGTGCCCACCACGATCTCCTTGGCGATCACTCCGGTGATCAAGGCCGAGGCCGCCTCCCAGTTGCCGAATCCCAGGGGCTTGAAGACCGGGGCGATGACCTGGCCGGTCTGACCCAGGAAGGAGTCTTTCTTGTGCTCCACTCCCCAGGGAAGATTCAGCAGAAACCACACCAGGATGGAAACCGCCAGGATGTAAGTGCCCGCCTTGATGAGAAAGTGTTTCCCTTTCTCCCAGGTATGGATCAGCAGGCTCCGCATGGTGGGCATCCGGTAAGGGGGGAGTTCCATGATGAACAACGGGTATTCCCCTCTAAAGATGGTCTTTTTAAAGACCACGCCCACCAGGACCGCCAGGAGGATGCCCATGACATATAAAGACCAGATCACCGTTCCGGAGTGATCGGCAAAGAAGACCCCCACAAACAGAACGTAAACCGGCAACCGGGCCCCGCAGGACATGAGAGGAACCAGCAGCGCGGTAAGGGCCTTGTCCCGGGGATTCTCCAGGGTCCGGGTGGCATAGATGGCTGGGACGTTGCAGCCGAAGCCCAGGAGCATGGGAATAAACGATTTTCCATGGAGGCCCATGGCGTGCATGGCCCGGTCCATGACAAACGCCGCCCGGGCCATGTAACCGCTTCCCTCCAGGAAAGTGAGAAAAAACATCATGGCAAAAATCACGGGAACAAATACCAGGACGAAACCGACGCCGGCGATGACCCCTTCAGTGGCCAGGGAGACCAGCCAGTCCGGAGCGCTGAGTAACCCCAAAATGGCTCCGGCCCATCTCTTGAAGGGGCCGTTAATCATCTTGTCCATCCAATCCGAAAAGGGCGCCGAGACGTCGAAGGTGAGCTTGAACACCAGCCACATGGCGGCCAGGAAAATGGGGATGCCCAGAAAGCGGTTCAGCACCACTCCGTCGATTTTCTCCGTCAGTTCCTGGCGGCTGGCCCTGGTCTTTTTGAGAGCCTCCCGGGTAAGGCCCGCGGCCTGGGCATAACGGGCGTCGGCCATCAGGGATTCAATGTCTTCTCCATGGGCTTCCTGAAGATGGCTCATTCCCCGGACGGCCAGGGCTTCACCCCGGCCCAACCCGGTTTCCCGGCCCACCTGGCCATCTCCTTCCATGAGCTTGAAGGCCAGCCACCGGTAGGGGTACTTCTCCGCCAGCTCCGGGAAATTTTTCTTAACTTCCTGGGCCACCTCCTGGGCCGTGGCCTCCAAATCCTGACCGTAATGGAGCAGCCGGGGCCGGTGGGCCAGGGGATCGTTCCCCGCCTCCAGCACTGCGGCCATGAGCGCCTCCAGCCCTTCCCCTTGAGTGGCTACAGTGGGGACGGCCTTGATCCCCAGGGTCTCTTCCATGAGCCGGGTGTTGATGGAGTAGCCTTTGCTCTGGGCTTCGTCATAAATGTTGAGGGCCGCGACTACCGGAATCCCCAACTCCAGGAGCTGCACCGTGAGGTAGAGATTGCGCTCCAGGTTGGTGGCGTCCACCACGTTGAGGATGACATCGGGGTGCTCCTTGACTAGGTAGTCTCGGGCGATGAGCTCTTCCTGGGAGTAGGGGCTGAGGCTGTAAGTGCCGGGGAGATCCACCAGCCGGAGGCGGCGACCCTGATGGTCCAGGACCGCTTCTTTTTTCTCCACCGTCACCCCGGGCCAGTTGCCCACCTGGAGCCGGGTGCCGGCCAGGGCGTTGATCAGGGTGGATTTGCCCGAATTGGGATTGCCGGCCACTGCCACGGTAAGGGTTTTCTGAGGACTGAGGGCTATTTTCACCGCCGCCTGACTCTTCATGCCTTAACCTCCACGGAGATGCCTGCGGCCTCGCTCTTTCTCAGGGAGAGCCGGTAGTTCTTCACGGTAATTTCAATGGGGTCGCCCAGGGGCGCGACCTTCTCCACCTGGACCACTTCGCCCACCAGCACCCCCATATCCATCAGGCGCCGCCTCATAGGGCCGATGGCCCCGATTTGGGTGATTTTGCCCTTTTCCCCGGGTCGCATCATGGCCAGGTTCATCCGTCTTTCCTCCTCACCTGGATTTTCATAGCCATACCCCGGTTCAGGGCGATGCGGGAGTCGTCCACCCGGACCAGCAGGGCGCCGTTCCCGTAGTTTTTCAACATCTCGATGGTCTTTCCTGTACGCAGGCCCATGTCTTCCAGGCGGCACAGACACTGGCAGGCGCGGCAAGAGCGGTCATCACCCCGGATTTCCACCACTTCGGCTTTTTCCCCGGGGGCCAGTAGTCCCAACGGCATCATTGTTTTTCACCTCCAGATATTTGAGACAGAGACTTAGTCTCACTAATATTTTAAAAAAATATTGACTCCTTATTTGTTCTTCTGCTCCTGGCACTGGGCACAATAGCCGTAAATCTCCAGCTTATGGCCGGTGGCGGCAAACCCATGGGCCTGGCCGATGCGCCGCTCCGCCTCCTCCACCGCGCCATCCCTGAATTCAATGATCTTGCGGCAGCCCAGGCAGCGCAGGTGGCAGTGGTGCTCGTGCCCGTAGATGTGTTCATAGTGCATGTGTCCGTCCTCCACATAAACCTCCTGCACCAGGCCGCTTTCCACTAAAAGCGCGATGGTGCGGTACACCGAAGCCCGGGAGATGCGCTGCCCCTTTTGCCGCAGGCGCATAATCAGTTCCTCCACGTCAAAGTGGTCGTGGTCCGCAAAGACCTCCGCCAGGATCGCCTCGCGCTCCGGCGTGGCTCGCATACCCTTATGGGCCAGGAATTCCCGGAAGACCTCGAGTTCGCTCTTCATAATTGTTATTGAGACTCTATCTCATGAATATTTTTCTGTCAAGGATTTTTTGTCCTTTACAAGGGCCATCCATAAATTTTTTCTTTTCTTACTCATTGACATACTCTATTTATTTCATATATATTGAACCAAAATATACTAAACTCTTACAATTCCCTTTAGAGGATGGCAACTCCGGTTCCTGGCTTCTCCTCACCATACCCTTAGGGTCTGGTCTTGGTTATGAGGGTTCCAAGGGGAACCTCGATAAATTCAAGACCAGACCCCAGGCTGGCAAGCGTCAGCGGCGGGGCTCTCCCGTCCGGGAGTCCCGCCCCAGGAGGGCGCGATGAAAACGGTGGGAATCGTGGCAATGGGGTTGGCAATGACGTTGTGTCTGGCCCTGGGCGCCTCCTGGGCCGGAACTTTGGCGGAGGAGAGTTGTTATCAGGGGGTAGCTCAGGGGGTCCAGGGGAACCTGGCCGCCGCCCGGGAGGCCTTCAAAGAAGCCCTGAGCCTGGACCCTTTTTGTGGGCCGGCCATCTTCGGGCTGGAGACTCTCAACGACGTTCGAAATAAAACCATCAAAACCGAAACCGCAATTCACCTCTTTAAGGCCATGGCCCTGGGCAACGACGCCCGCTGGGAGGAAAACCTGGCCCAGATTGATCAAGCCTTAAAGCTTGATCCCCATTATGTTCCGGCTTTCATTCACCGGGGCAACGCCCACCAGGAACTGGGCGAGTACGAGTGGGCCATTTCCGTCTATAGCCAGGCATTGCAGGTCAATCCACGGTCTGCGGCGGCGTATTTCAACCGGGGGGTGGCCTATGGTCGGATGGGTGAATGGGACCGGGCCCTCAACGACTATGACCAGGCCCTGAAACTCAAGCCCCGGTTTGTCCAGGCTTATTACGTACGGGGCAACGCCCACCGTAAGAAAGGCGCCCTGGACCTGGCCCTGGCCGACTACCGCCGGGCTTTGGAAATCAACCCTCGTTTTGCCGAGGCGTACTTTAATCAGGCCGTAGTCCTGGAGCAGACTGGTCGCGGTGGGGAAGCTGCAGCCGCGTTCCGGAGTTTTATTGCCCACGCCCACCTGGAGTTTAAAAACAAGATTCAGTACGCTCAACAGCGGATTGCGGCTCTGGATGGAATGCACCAAGGAACCCCACCCCAGGCGTTAAGGAGGGATGGGTTAATCTCCGGCAAGTAGTGGGAAAATCCGGTTAAGGCGGCCAGATCCACGGTGTGGAATCCGCGTCCGGGGGCGACTCTAAAGAGTCGCCCCCGGCGCGCTGAGGGTTCCGGGTTTTCGGTTTACAATTTCAATCCATCCAGCACCCGGGGGACGATGTCCGACCAACCCAGGGGCATGAAATGGATGCCCTGGACCATGGGGGCGATCTCTTTCACTAGCCGGGCCGTGATCTCCACGGCCTTGTCTTTATAGGCATCCGGCGAGGCCTTGGCCATCTCCTGGACGATGGCCTGGGGCACCCGAATCCCCGAGATCTTCTCGTTCATGTATTGGGCCATCTGGGGCGACTTGATGATCACCGCCCCATACTGGATGGGCACACCGAATCCTGCGGTTTTGCGGATAAAGGATTCGAAGAGCCGGGGGTCGTACACCGCCTGGGTCTGAAAAAATTCGGCGCCCGCGGCGATCTTTTTTTCCATTTTCAGGAGTTGGAGATCCAGGGGCTGGAAATTGGGATTCACCACTGCGCCCAAAGCCAGGTTTGCAGGCTGGGTCAGTTGATGCCCCATCAGGTCATGTCCTTCATTGAGACCCCGGGCAATGCGCAGCAAGTGGACGGAATCCACGTCAAAGACCATTTTGGCTGTGGGATGGTCGCCCATCTTCACATGGTCGCCGGTGAGGCACAGGACGTTGTCGATCCCCAGGGAGCAGGCGCTCAGCAGGTCAGACTGCAGGGCAATGCGGTTGCGGTCCCGGCAGGTGAGCTGGTAAACGGGCTCCAGACCGGCGGTCTTGAGGAGCACGCTGGCCGCCAGGGACCCCAACCGCATCACCGCGCTCTGGTTGTCGGTGACATTTACCGCATGGACGAATTCTTTGATCCCCAAAGCTTCCTTCAGAAAGGAGGGGGCCGCCTGGCCGTTCCGGCAGCAGCCCTTTACCGGCCCCACTTCGCAGGTGATGACAAACTTCTTACTCTTGAACAGCCCGGTGAGTTTCATGCCACCCTCCCTTCTTTGATGTACAGCGTCCGGGGTTTGGCCGCCTTGCTGTAATCCTTGGGTTCCACATAGCGGCGGAGCCGATCCGCCTCCCCCAGGGCCGTCATGCGATTGTAGATCAGCACCCAGGCGCAGTCCCGGGCCGGGTCCGCCTCGCACTTGCCGTCTTCGGAGCCGCCGCAGGGCCCGTTGAGCAGGCCCTTGGCGCACTTGGTCACCGGGCAGATGCCGGCGGTGTCGTTCAGGATGCAGTCGCCGCATTCCTGGCACTGCTCCAGGGCCAGGGCGCCGGGGACCACAGTGTCCATGTGACCCACGGAGTTAAGCCCGGTTTTCACCGGCACGGTGAGGCCATACTGCTCCGTGAGCAGCCGGGCGATCTGCACCGCGCCGCCGCAGCCCAGGACCAGGATGGCGTCCGCCTCTTTCATCCGGTCTTTGAGGGGTTCCAGGACCGGGTGGGCCTTGGCCACGTTGCAGGTGCGCTCCGGGGTGGCCTCGAAGACGATGTCTTTTCCCTTTCCTTGCAGTTCCCGGGCCATGGCGGCCACCTCGTCGGTGCCGCCGGTGAGGCAGACCTTGGCGCAGCCGTCGCACCCCACCACCGCTACCTTTTGATAGCCCTTCAAAACTTGCAAGATTTCTTCCAACGGTTTTTTCGCGGTGCCAATCATGCTTTCCTCCTGGGCAAATGGTGAAACAGGCAGGTAGCCTGCCTGGGGCAAGCAATGGCGAGACTTTGCAAAATCCTTTTTGTCATCCTGAAGGTAGGCGAAGGATCTTCGTCTTTGGATTCTTCGGCGCTGTGACTCTCCAAGATGAAATTATGGAGACATTACAAAAGTCTATAATTACCATTGCTTTCGGTATATTATCCCATTTCCCTGACCCTCTTAATTGAACATAATTTCATTATAGCATAAACTCCAGGGGTAGGGAGGAAATATTTTGTCGAGGGAGGGGGGAAAGAGGGATTCATGGCAGGGCCGGGGTTTCCTTCCCCGCGGCAGCCGTTTCCCGCAATTTCCTTGACCTTTAACCAGGTTATGACATAAATAAAGGCAGGCTCTGGTGATGATGGTGACGGCGGAAAAGACTCCCGGGGGGGCTGCTGGATTTTGGGGCCTGGCGGCTTTCTGGCTGGCCGGGCTGCTGCCCTTCTGGATCGGCACTCTGCTGGCCGGAGTAGCCGGCTTCCCCATCAGCCGGGCCGTGGGGATATTGGGAACTCTGGCGGTATCCGCCCTGATCCTGGCAGGGACCGCCGGCCGGGACGCCTTCCCGGCGGAAACCCATTATCCTTCTCTGGGCTTGCCGCCGGAGACCGCCGGCAAGCTGGCTTACGCCGCCCTGGGCCTGGCGGGTCTCCTGGGCCTGCTCCTGCAAGTGGTTTGGCGCACCGGCGACCTGACCCTGCCCCTGGGGGGCCTGGGAGTCCTGGGGGGATATTTTTCCTTTGCCCCGCCTCTTCATTGGCACCGCCGGGGCTTAGGAGAAGCAGTGGGAGGGCTGTGCTTCGGGGCTCTGCCAGTGGCCGCGGGGTTTTACCTCCAGTGCGGCCACCTGGTCACCGAAGTGCTGGTTTACGGGCTTACCTTGACTTTTGGGGCTTTTAACGTTTTTCTGGTCCATGGGTTTCCCTATCCGGGGGAAGAGGCAGCCCCCCGGCACGGCCTGGCGGCCCGGGTGCGGCCCGCGGCCGGGGGCTTGATTTTCACCCTGGCCAATATTCTGACCATCGGGGGGATGGTCTTTTGCCTGCTTTTTCCTGCCAATCCCCTGCCATTCCGCTGGACCCTGTGGCTCCTGCTGGGGCTGGCGGTGGTGAACCAGGAACTGGTGAAACGCAAGGCCTACCTCCAGGAGGCGCGGGTGCGGCTGCTGGGCCACCTCACCCTGGCCCTTCAGGTGGGCATGGGGGTGGTTTTCTTGATCATGGCAGGAGCGCGGTTGTGAATGAAATTCCGGATAATCCGGCATAAATTCAAAAAATTATGTTTTTTACCGAAAACCGAAAACCGAAAACCGAAAACCGGCGTAATTGGAAATCCCGCCTCTATGGGCCATACCGCCGCGCCGGGGGCCGGAAAATCATGGCCCTGATGCTGATTATCGCCCTGGCGCCGGGGTGCCAGGCCATCCCTGCCAAGATTTACATCCCTTTGGCCTATGGCGCCACCGGGATGTGCGTCGCCCTGCTGATGTCGCCCACCGTTACCGCCGCGGTGGTGGGTCTGGGAGTAGGACTGCTATTGGGGGCTGCGGTCTATAATAATTCCCTGAAACGCCAACTCCCGGAACACCGAAGCAAGTGAGCCGCCGGCTGTTGGCCGTTGGCTGTTGGCTGTTAGCCGTGAGACGTGAGAAGTGAGATGTTCTTGACGCATAAGTATTTTTCTAAGCTCCCATAACGCCAAATGAAATCCAAAACAAAAGATCCCGGAGCCAGCCGGGGCCGGGCCCGGTCTCCGGAGGTTTCAATCAACTCTATTCCCCCCGCCGATCCGGTGCTTCGGGCTCTGAAGGCCTCGGCCGGGTTCATTTCCGGAGAGGCTCTGGCGGCCGGGTTGGGTTTGAGCCGCATGGCGGTGTGGAAGCGCATCCACCGCCTCAAGGCCCGGGGCTACGTCATCGAGGGCTCTCCCCGTCTCGGTTACCGCCTGCTGGAGGTGCCGGACAAGCTGCTGCCCGAGGAGATTGTCCACGGCCTCCGGACCGAACTGCTGCGGGGTCCGCTCCATTACTTCGACCTGCTCCCTTCCACCAACGACCGGGCCAAAGAGCTGGCCGCGGCCCAGGCGCCGGAAGGCACCCTGGTGGTGGCTGAAGGCCAGAGCGCCGGCCGGGGCCGGTTGGGCCGCCAGTGGGAATCCCCCGCCGGGCTGGGTCTTTACGTCTCCCTCCTGTTGCGGCCGCCGCTGCCCCCCCATGAGCTGCCCCAAATCACTTTGACCACCGCGGTGGCAGTAGCCCGGGCTTTGGAGCGAGTGGTGGGAGTGGCCCCCGGGATCAAGTGGCCCAATGATCTGCTCCTGGATGGCAAAAAGGTGGGGGGGATTTTAACGGAGATGGAGACGGAAAGCGACCAGATCCGCCACCTGGTGGTGGGTTTAGGGATAAACGTCAATAACCGGGAATTTCCTGAAGAGATTGCGGAAACGGCCACCTCCCTGGCCCTGGCCCTGGGGCGCCCCCTGGCCCGGGTGCCCCTTCTCCAGGCCTGGCTGGAGGAATTCGAGGGCCTCTACCGGCGCTTTCTGGCCCGGGAATTCCCCGCCATCCTGAAAGAATGGAAACACTATGCGGTGACTTTGGGAAGTCAGGTGGCGGTGCGCCAGGGACACGCCACCATCCGGGGCCTGGCCCGGGAAGTGGCCCTGGACGGGGCCTTGCTCATTGAGACGGCTCCGGGGGAAGTGGTGCGGGTGACTTCCGGGGAAATTGTGGGGTAGAGGCCAGTGATCAGTGATCAGTGATCAGTAATCAGTAATTGGTTAGCGGTCATAATTCTAGGTGAAAAGTCGCAACTGATCCCCCCACCCGAAAACGGAAACCCAGAATCCAGAACCCAAAAAACGCCGGGGCAAAAGGAAATCCCACCCCGGCGTTTTTAATGCCTGGTCCAGGCCCAGCCTTCCTCTGGAAGGCAGGGGGCGAAAAACCGGACTGATGGAAAGGGGTTATTTCTTTTTGAGTTCGTCGATCTCCGATTTCAGGCGATCCACTTCGGCTTTGTATTTTTCCACTTCAGCTTCCGCCATCTTGGGAGCCTCATAGGGCGGGGGCTCGGATTTCTTGAAAAACTTGTCTTTGGCCTCTTCGTATCCCAGATACACCGCCAACCCACCGCCCAGAAGGAGCAACAAGGGGATGCCGCCAGTCACCAGGATGATGAAATTTTTAAACCAGAAGCCCAGACCGATTAATCCCAGCGCGATCGCCACCAGTCCACCGATTAAAGCCGTCATGCCAACCTCCTTGCCGATTCAAAAGTTTCCAGCTTTTTTGCCGGGAAAGATGCCTATCTGACGTAGATTGTGATTATAACCGCATAGGAAAAGAATATTCAAGAAGATAAATTAGGCCCTCCAGGGGCCTACTTGAATTTTCTAATGAATTACAATGGTTACAAACTAGTTTGTCTTGACAAAATTAACCTGAGTCTTATAATACGGTTAATTGGGGGTGGGCGGTTTTTTGAACCGGAATTGAGAGCTTGGCAAAATCCTCTTTTGTCATTCGGGGCTTAGCGAAGATTTTCGTTTGGGGAGATTATTAGGTCGCTTTGCTTCTTCACGCATGACAAATCAGGCGACCTTGCCAGATGAAGCGACTTGCCGGAAATTGACCACTAGGGGCGGGCTCTCCCCGCCCCTAGGCAATGTCATATTGAGAAGGCCCACAACATCTTGCGGGCAAGGAAAGAAACATCGTCCTTGCGACCGCGCCCACGGCCAGCCTGCACACGAGAGAGACCATGGCAGAGATGGATTATTATCAGATCTTAGGGTTGAATCGGGATGCTTCCCAGGAGGAGATCAAAAAGGCCTACCGTAAACTGGCCATGAAATACCATCCCGACAAGGTTAAAGGGGACAAAAAGGCGGCCGAGGAAAAGTTCAGACAGATCAGCGAAGCTTACGCGGTCCTGAGCAATCCCGACAAGCGCAAAGAATATGACCAGTACGGCTCCCAGGTCTTCAGAGAAAAGTTCACCCAGGAAGACATTTTCAAAGGGTTCGATTTCCGGGACATCTTTGATTTGGGGATTTCCGAAGGCATCTTTTCCCGCCTGTTCGGGGGGCAGGGCGGCCCCCGCGGTCGGGGCGGCCGCAGCCGCATCTTCCGGTTCGGGGGAGAGGAAGGATTCGGGGCCCAGCCCCAGCCCCAACCGGTGAAGGGAAACGACCTCCAAGTGGAAGTCCCCATCACCCTCCACGAAATGGCTTTCGGCACAGAAAAAGTGGTAGGCTTTCCCCGGGATGGCCACACGGAGAAAGTGGCGGTTAAGATTCCTCCGGGAACCCTGCCGGGCAAAAAGCTCCGGGTGGGGGGCAAAGGCATGCCCAGTCCCTTCGGAGGGCCGCCGGGAGACCTCTACGTTAAACTGCGGGAGTTGGAACATCCGGTCTTCAAGCGGGAGGGCAGCGACTTGTATGTGGACCGAAAAATCCGGTTCACCGAGGCGGTTCTGGGCACCAAGGTCACCGTCCCCACCCTGGACGGCAAGACCATGAGCCTCAAAGTCCCTCCCGGAACCCAGAGCCATACCAAGATGCGCCTGAAAAACTACGGCCTCCCCGTGGCCAACGGCAAGACCCGGGGGGATCAATACGTGCGCATCATCGTGGAGACCCCGGCGGAGTTGACCAAAAAGCAGAAGTCGTTGCTGGAAGAACTGGCTAGAGAAGGCTTGTAAACCAGTGATCAGTAATCAGTGATCAGTGACCAGTAAACAATGAAATTATTAACTATAACTACTGATTACTGGTCACTGGGTACTGATCACCGGTCACCGCACCGGAGGTGCTTATGCCCGTCGAACTCATCCCCGGCGTCTATTGGGTGGGCGCCATTGACTGGACCCTGAGAGACTTCCACGGCTATCTCACCGAAGCCGGCTCCACCTACAACGCCTATCTCATCCTGGACGATAAGATCACCCTCATCGACACGGTAAAAAAGGAATTCGTGCCGGAGATGCTGGCCCGGGTGGCCGAGGTGGTGAACCCGGAAAAGATCACCTATATCGTCTCCAACCACGTGGAGATGGACCACTCCGGGGGGCTGCCGGAGACCGTGGCCCGGGTCAAGCCGGAAAAGGTCTTCTGCTCTCCCGCCGGCAAAGAGGGCCTGAGCCGCCATTACAAGCAGGACTGGCCCTTCGAAGTGGTGAAAACCGGCAGCGAGCTTTCCCTGGGCAAGTGGACCCTGACCTTCCTGGAAACCCCCATGCTCCACTGGCCCGACTCCATGATGACCTACCTCAAAGAGGAGCAGATCCTGTTTTCCAGCGACGGCTTCGGGGCGCACCTGGCCTCCAGCGAACGGTTCGACGACCAGCTCCCCGACTATCCGCCGGATTATCCCCACCAGGTGAAGAAATACTACGCCAATATTCTCATGCCCTTCGGCGCCCTGATCCTGCGGCTTTACGACCAGATCGCCAAATTGGGGCTGACCTTCAAGATCATCGCGCCGGATCACGGCTTGATTTACCGGAACCCCGCCTGGGTCATGGAGGCCTACCGGAAGTGGGCCGCGGCGGAAGTGGAGCCCAAGGCCCTGGTCATTTACGACACCATGTGGCATTCCACCGAGATGCTGGCCGAGGCCTTCACCCAGGGGCTCATGGACGCGGGGGCGGACGCCCAAATGCACCACCTGCGCCGCAGCCATTACAGCGACATCATGACCGAGGTCCTGGACGCGGGGCTGCTGCTCTTGGGCTCTCCCACCCTCAACAACGGCCTTTTCCCCACGGTGGCGGAATTTCTCACCTATCTCAAGGGCCTCAAGCCCAGAAACAAGGCGGCCATGGCCTTCGGCTCCTACGGTTGGAGCGGCCAGGCGGTGAAGCTCATCAACCAGGAACTGGAAGCCATGAAGCTGAAGATGGCCCACCCGGGCTTCCAGGTCAAGTACATCCCCGACCCGGAAGAGCTCACCGCGGCCCGGGCCTTGGGGGCCCAGGTGGCCCGGGAAAACCTGAAGCTCTGATCTATTGCAATCAATAAGAGAATTGCTGCTGAAGATCAGGTAATATACGGGTTCCAAAAAATATTGACAAAGAAAGTCCTTCCGTATATCTACAGACCAACCGGTCGGTCTGTGATGCAGTAGAAATTATACCAAGTTCAGGTTTCAGATGCAATAAATTCTATGGCTAACTTATTGATAATACAATTTCTTTTAACCGAAAACTGAAAACCAAACCGGAAACGGTATTATGTCCCTCAAAGAAAGAATCATTCATGAAGCCCTGCGTCAATTCTCCACCAAAGGCTTCATGAGCACCTCCATCAATGACATCCTGGAATCCGTGGGGACTTCCAAGGGCGGGCTGTACAATCACTTCAGAAGCAAAGAAGCTCTCTTTTTAGCCGCCCTGAGCGAAGCCCGCAAAATCTGGCGCGAGCGCAACCTGGCCGGCCTGGACCAAGTGGAGCGCCCCCTGGACCGGCTCAAGAAGCTCCTGGAAAACTATCGGGACCATTATTTGGCCGACTCGGAAAACTTCCCCGGAGGCTGCATATTCGTCACCCTGGCGGTGGAATTGAATGACCAGCAGCCCCACCTGGCCAGGGAGGTGAACGAAGGTTTCCAAAGGTTCAAGTGCATGATCCAGCGGTTCCTGGACCAGGAACAGGAAGCCGGCCACCTGAGCAACGGCATGGATACGGCCATGGTGGCCGAAATGATCTTCTCGGGGATTCTAGGGGCCTGTGTCGCCTATACTTCTGATAAATCCAGGGATAATCTGGACCGCAATATTAAAGGTCTTATTGCCTTCTTAACCATGATCAGCACTTAAACCGTATCGGCTTCCTCTTGCTGAAATGAAAAACTAAAGGCGATGTCTGGATGGAGTGGCACAGGCTTCCAGCCTGTGGAAAAGCCGCTTGGGAGAACATACGGTGCCCACAGGCCGGAGGCCTGTGACACTAATTTTTTGGAAAGGAGGCAGTTTCTATGGACTTCAAGCTGTCGGAACGAGAGGAGTTGTTGAGGAAATCGGCCAGGGAGTTTGCAGAGAGTGAGATCACCCCCAAAATTGAGGCCATGGAAGAGACCGGGGATTTTCCCACGGAACTTCTGAAACCCATGGCCCACATGGGGATCACCGGCCTCATCGCCCCGCCGGACTACGGCGGCGTCGGGCTGGGATATGTGGCCCGCACCATCGTGCTGGAGGAGTTGGCCCGGGTCTCCGCCGCGGTCTCCATGGCTGTGCAAGTCCACCACATGGCCATTGCCGCGCTCCAGGATTTCGGCACCGAAGAGCAGAAAAAGAAGTATATTCCCCCCCTGGCCCGGGGCGAAACCATGGGTTGCGTGGCCGTTACCGAACCTTCCGGAGGATCGGACGTCCTGGGGATGCAGTCCACCGCGGAGTTAAAAGGCGATACCTGGATTCTCAACGGCAGGAAGTGCTTCATCACCAATTCCCATACTTCCGATTATTGGCTGGTGCTTGCCAGAACCGGGGAAGGCCCCAAAGGTCTTTCGGCTTTCATGGTGGACAAGGACGCCCCCGGCGCCAAGACCGGGCGGGTGGAGCACAAATTCGGCCTGCGGGGGTCCAACACGGGGGAATTGGTGTTGACCAATTGCGAAATAGCCCGGGGCAATATTTTGGGTCAGGAAGGCGGCGGCCTGGGAGTAGCCCTCAAAACCGTCAGCGAAAGCGGCCGGACCGGCATGGCCGCGGTGGCTTTGGGCATTCTTCAGGCTTGCTATGAGGAGTCCGGGAAATTTGCCGGTGAAAGAGTCCTCTACGGCAAACCCATAGCCGCGCTGCAAGCCATCAGCTTCTACGTCGCCGAAATCTTCACGGAACTGGAGATTTGCCGGCTCCTCTGCTACCGGGCCTCCTGGATGAAGGACCAGAAAATGAGGTTTGATACGGAAAGCGCCATGGCCAAATACTACACCTGCGACGCCGCGGCGTGTTGCGCCAAAAAGGCCATCGAGATTCACGGCGCCTATGGCATCATGAAAGAATACAAAGTCCAGCGCCTCCTGCGGGATGCCCTGGTGACCATCTCCGCGGGCGGCACCGGAGAAATCGGCAAGGTGGTGGTGGGCCGGGCGGCCCTGGCGCCGTTCCAGAAGAAATGACAACTTGTTAATCTTTGGGAGAGGGGGCCAGGGGCTGAGGCCCCTGCCCCCTCTCCCA
>VGSW01000004.1 GCA_016874915.1 Deltaproteobacteria bacterium | reverse complement strand
CCAGGACGTGCATGGTGCCGCCGGGGAAGTGGGCGCTGATCTCCACCCCGGGAATGATTTCCACCCCCCACCTGGCCCCCGCGGCCATGGCCTCGGGGATGCCGTCAATGGTGTCGTGGTCCGTCAGCGCGATGGCCTTAAGGCCGCCCTCCTTGGCGAGCTGCACCACTTCCGCGGGCCTATAAGAGCCGTCGGAGGCAGTGGAGTGGGTGTGCAGGTCGATGAGGTTCATTTCTTCTATCTATTTATTTTCATAATAGCAATTATTGAATAGATTAATCGTCTTAGGAAATCATAAGCAATAATAAGCATTAAAAACAATATTAAATTATCGGTAATATTTATTTTTTGATGTCCGATATAAGATAATGTGTATCCTATTGCTATCATACAAAATATTATAATTCCGCTTAACCCTACTAAAATATTTGCAAACGGATCCCCCATTATGAATTTTCCACAATTATCACAAAAATACCTTTGTTTCTTTCCTATAAAGCCATAAAATCTTTTATCCCCAACCTTTGTTGTTTCATTGCAATATCTACAAATCCCTATACTGTAATCTTTATTATCTGTTATTATTTCATAGTCATTTCTTACCCATCTTCTTCTAAATACATTAATAAAAAATAATGGAAAAGCAAACACAATAACGAACCCATCTATACGGTCTATTATTGCATATACGATATCATACGGCTTAGATAAAGCCATTAAAATAATTGGAAACAAATAAAAGCAAAAAGATATAATTAATATCATCTTAGCCCTTCTATATTTATATATTTCATATCCAATTAATATTGCCATAGATGAATAATATAAATAGTAAATCATTAAATTTATAAAAAAGTGGTCCTCATTGGCTATTTTATGATAATATTTTAAAAGTTGATAGTTTAACAAGATGACAGATAGCGAGATAATCAATGAATAAATAATTATTTTACCATTAGTAATATCTATCAATTCTAATTTGGAATTATTTTCTTTGTATTTATTCAGAGGTTCGCTTTTTATTAATCTTTCTCCGCAAGAATCGCATCTAACCTGGTTATTATTAGTTTCTTCGGCACAATAAGGGCATTGATTTTTGGGAGATTCCCAAGTACTATATTTAAAGGTAAATTTCATCAACTTTCCTTTCTTGGCCGATGGAATATTAGACGACACTCTACTCTCGTTCCCAAGCTACCGCTTGGGAATGCCATTGGGGGGAAGCTCCTGCTTCGCCCTAAATCTCCAAGATGTCCACCTCCAAAGGCCCCGCCAGCCGGCATAATTCCCGGCGCTGGAATAGAGCCATTTTTCCTTAATGCACAGGCGAGACGCCTGTGCCACCAAGAGCTTGTTCTGATTATTAGCTACTTCGATTTTATTTGACTTCCTTTATGAAGCTCGCCACAAAGATTTAATTTTTTATTACCTAAAGCATATTGGTGGCACAGGCGTCTCGCCTGTGCCTAAAATTAAATATCCTCTCAAGTGCTCTCATATAACCAGGGATATTCCTTCGGATCCGGCGCTAATTCCTTTTTCACCGGGTTGTGCCTGATATATTCCCATTTTCCCCCAAATTCCACTTCATCCCGGACAATCCGGTCATATCTTTCATCCTGCCAGACACTTCCCTTTTGGCCCCTTTGCTTCTGGATTTTATGGGAAGTAAAGCTTTTAATGGAATGGAGGATCTCACCCAGATCAAACACTCCCCCCTCCTCTTGTTTCAAGGGCTGAGCTAAAACATGCACATGATCCGGCATGACCACCGCGGCATACACCTTCATTTTCGGGCATCCCAATGGCGGATAGCTTCCAGAGTTATAGTCCGATCTTCGGAAGACAGAATATTTCCTTTTATACAACGCCAAGTAATAAAATAAACACTCCCGGGCTCCTGCCAGTGGGGTAAGTATCTTTGGGTAACTTTAAAAGATCGCACAGGCGGGACGCCTGTGCCACCTGGCTTCTTTGCCATCCCTGGCTCTGCCTCGTTAAACTGGAGCTTTCAGTTACTCGGCCGAGAAGCAGCCTGCTTAAGGACTGCGCCTTGTTCTTCTGAAAGGTCCATGGAAATTCTCATGGTGATTTCCCGCAATGATCATCTTTCCAGTTCCTTCCCGTTCTCCAGCTCCTATTGGGGTAGAAGAAGGAACCTATCATGCCAATCGATTTGCAGCTGGGTATTATAGTATTTAATTTTCCTTCATCCCCCTATCAACTCCACCATTTCCCGCACCGCCCGCTCCAATCCCACCAGCACCGCCCGGGCGATGATGGCGTGGCCGATGGAGAATTCCTCGAACTCCGGGTGGCCCTGGAAGCGCTTGATATTTCGATAATTCAAACCGTGGCCGCACTTGACCCTTAAGCCCAGGCTCCGGGCGTGGCGGGCGGACAACAGCAGCTCTTCAAACAATTTCTGGGCTTCGTCCTCACTCTGGGCCTCAGCATAGGTGCCGGTGTGCAACTCCACCCACCCGGCCCCCGCGTCCTTGGCCGCGTCAATCTGCCGGGCCACCGGGTCCACAAAGAGGCTCACCTCCAGGTCGCCCTCTTTCAGCTTGTGGATATAATCCCGGAGAAACATTAGGTTGCCCGCCACCTCCAAGCCTCCTTCGGTGGTGAGTTCTTCCCGCTTCTCCGGCACCAGAGTCACCAGGTCGGGTTTCACCTCCCGGGCGATGTTCAGCATTTCCTCAGTGGCCGCCATCTCCAGGTTGAGACGGCTCTTCACGGTGCGGCGCAGCAGAATCAAATCCCGATCTTGAATATGGCGCCGGTCTTCCCGCAAGTGCACGATGATGCCGTCGGCCCCGGCCAGCTCCGCCAGGGCCGCGGCGGTCACCGGGTCCGGTTCGTCTATGAGACGGGCCTGGCGCACCGTGGCCACGTGATCCACATTCACTTCCAACTTCGGCACGCCTGTGTCCTCCTTTTATTGGGGCTTGGTTGCAAGGAAGGGTGCTAAGGGCGCCCGCCCTTACCCCTCTCCCTTATCCCTCCCCCAATTCATTGTAGGCACAATTTATTCATCCCAAAACCGGGGAAATTGGGTGAGAAGAGCCCCGGCTCTGCCCGGAATGGTTTCGGAAAAAAGACCAGACCGGCAGGGGCCGGGATGCACATTTTATTATACATGGAATTGCTCCCTTTAGTCTCGGAGAAAGGATTTTTCTGGACAAATTGGCGCTGAAGGCCAAAGAATTGCCTTGAAAAGTTGTTCTTGGGGGAGGGGGCCAAGGACGCCAGCCCTGGCCCCCTCCCCCAAAAAATAACTTTTCAGGCTTTATGGGTGTCAGGCGCCCGCCTGTTGTGGGGGTTGCCGGTATGACTGAAAGACCGGCGGCCCCGGCGGTTTTGCACCAGTCTGGAGGGAAGAGAATAAAAGCGCCAGCAAAAGTCGGGGGCCAGGAAACCAGGGAACCAAGTTATCTCGGACCCCTGAAATCTGGCCCCTGACCCTTTAACTTTAATAATAATAAGTCAGGCCGGTCTGGACAAAATGAACGTTAAAGGCAGGGTTTTCTTTGTAAATGCCAGCGTTGGAGGAATGGCGGAACCGGTAGGCCACCGTCCAGGCCAGGCGCTGCTGCAGGTGGATGTCGATTCCTGCTCCGATCTGGGGCGTGAAATTGAAGGCATGGGGGACGGCCGGGCTGTCAAAACTTTCCGAGATTATCCCCGCGCCCCCCTCTGCAAAGACCGTAACATGGGGAAACAGACGGGCGCTGACTTTGATCAGGGGCGTGAAGCCGAATTCGGCGCCGTTGCCCTCAGCTTCCGCCAAACTTAAAATCCCTTCCAGGACAAAGGAAACTCCCACAGGTCCCATGATATTACCGGGGCGAACCAGCGCAATTCCCCACCGGGGCAACAGGCTGTATAACCGCACCGTGGATTTGGAGGCGCTTTGACCATAGGCCAGGCGCAGCCCCAGTTCCTGCGAGAAGCCTTCCCCCCAGGCCCCTGCCGGCAGAATCAGGGCAACCGCCAGCGCCAGAACCACTATCCATTTGCCACAAGCTCTCTGCATCATGCTCCCCCCCTGTGATGCCCGCTTGGCAAAAATATTTATTTGGAAGAATACCTTAGCATTAGAACAACAGGTTGTCAAATTTTCCCCGGTCAGGAACCTCATTTGAGCAGGTTCCCCGGGTTTGGCGGAAGAGGACCCCGCTTATCCCTCCCTGACCCTCTCCCCCAAGAGGAGAAGGGATTAATTGAGGCAAAAAAATGACATATAAAAAATAGTGGTAACTCCCAACCTTAAGCGAATGTGAATTTTTGATTTTTGCAAGCCCGCCACATTTTGTAGAGGTCTCATCTTGGTATTAGCGCCTGCCCCCGGGTCAAAATAACAATAAGCAACTTCGGTTCCGGTCGTCCCCTGATTAGTTAAAATTAAACAACAAAGTATTGAACGATTATTTTTTCACATTTTTTCCAGCCATCCTGGTACGGAATAA
This sequence comes from Deltaproteobacteria bacterium, assembly GCA_016874915.1. Classification (GTDB taxonomy): domain Bacteria; phylum Desulfobacterota; class Desulfobaccia; order Desulfobaccales; family 0-14-0-80-60-11; genus VGSO01. The sequence continues at coordinate 46,517 of VGSW01000004.1, read as the reverse complement.
TCCCCATTTTATAATCCGGGGAATTTTTAGTAAGAGATTTAAGGGAGATTGAACCTGGATGCTTGACAAATTCATTACCATGAAAGAATGCCCTAAATTGACCCCGATCATCTTTTAACAATTACCTATTACTCGAAGCGATTAATTGTTCCCATTATCCAAGGCAGGACTGAGTGATGAGGAATGAGGACTGAGTAATTTAAGATAGAGATGGCGAAGACTCAGTCCTCAGTCCTCATTACTAAAATATCAAGTAACTGATTTGAAATGAGAACAATTAAGTGACCTGAGTAATAAAACAATATTGAAGTATAAGATCGTTTCTTTATTGAGCCCCAAAATATTTTTGGGAGGATCCAAGATGGCCCAAGTTGTCAGAAAATTACTTGACTTGATATGATTTTTAAATATAACTTTTTAGGCTAAATAAGGGGGATGTCCACCGGCGGGGGCCATGGGGGGAAAGCGCGCTCTGGCTGTTGCTAGGAGAAGCCAGGGAAACAGCTATTTTTGAAGTAACCCTCCTGTCCTGCCTCATCTCCATTCATCCACCGGGGACCGGCATTGTTTAACCGAGACAAAGGCATTATCACCAACCAGGCCATATATAACTGGCTGCGGCGTTTTGCCTGGCCCATCATCATCATCAGCGTCCTCACCGCGGCCTGGTCGGTGGTTTACACCGTGAACAACCTGGCCATGCACACCAGCCGCAGCGAGCTGGTGGCCAGTGACTTGAGCCTTATCCGCCAGAGCGAAGCTATTGATCGGGAATTCGGCTCCCGGGACAATTTCGTGGTGGTGGTGGAAAACAGTCGGCCCCAGGCCACGGCTTTTGCCGAAGACCTGGCCCGGGAACTTCGGAAGCATCCCCGAGAATTCCCGGAAATCTTTTACCGGGTGGACCCGGAACCCCTGAAGCATTGGGCCTTGCTCTACATGGAGCCGGCGGACTTGAGCAAGCTCAAGGCCAGTCTCCAGGAGCACCGGCGGGAGTTGGACGCCCTGGCCGCGGACCCTAGCCTTACCCGGTTCTTTCAGGTAGTCAGCGAAGAGATTACCCGGGCCTTGATTAAGGAAGTTTTCACCTCCTTCCTGGAAGAAAAAAAGGAGGAGGAGCTCCCCGACCTGGGCCTGCTGAACAGCACTTTAAAGGAGCTTTACCTTTATATTCAGGAAGGCCGGCCTTATCACTCCCCCTTGAAAAGTCTGTTCCCGGGAGAAATTTCCGACCTCAGCCAGGAAGGCTACTTCTATACTGAAAACAACAAATACCTGCTCTTTCTGGTGACCACCGCCAAAGACGGCTATCTCACTTCCACCCGGGAACTGCAACTGCTCCGGGAACTGGTGAGCCGGGCCAAGGCCCGGTATCCCGACCTGAAGGTGGGGGTGACCGGGCCCGAGGCCCTGGAAGACGATGAAATGGACCGGGCCATGGCGGACATCAACCTGGCCTCCTGGGTATCCCTCTTCGGCCAAATGCTCATCATGGTCTTGTTTTTCCGCAGCATTAAGCGGACCCTGGTGCAAGGGATAGTGCTGGTCATCGGTTTGTGCTGGACCTTTGGGCTGGCTACCCTGATGGTGGGCCACCTCAACCTCCTGTCCATCGTCTTCGGCCCCTTGATGCTGGGAATTGCGGTGGATTTCGGCATCCACTGGTACTGCCGCCTGGAAGAGGAGGAAGGGGAAAGTCCCCGCTGCACTGCCGTCAACTTCAGCCGCACCGTCAAGGGGGCCACTCCGGGGGTTTTATACGCCGCTTTGGCCGCCGCGGTATCCGTCGCTCCCCTGATTTTTACCGGATTCAAGGGTCTGGCGGAACTGGGCCTCATCATCACCCTGGGCATTATCTTCCACATCTTCGCCTCTCTGGTGTTGCTCCCCGCCCTGGCGGTAGTCACCGAAAGATGCCATTTGGAAGCCGCGGCAACCCAGGAAGAAAAGGCCCCGCAACCCCAACCTTTCCTTTCCCTCCACTGGCAGCGTCCCGGGGCCCTGGTGGTCTTAGGGTTGGTGGTCACCGCATTGGGCGTGGTAAGCCTGATGCGAGTGCCCTTTGATTTGAATCCTCTCCACCTCCAGAACCAGAATACGGAATCCGTGGTCTGGGAGCTGAAGCTCATCCGGGATTCCTTCTACTCCACCACCTACGGCACCATGATCGCCTCCCGCCTGGAAGACCTGCCGGAAAAGACGGAGGCCCTGAAGAAGCTGGACACCGTCTCCAACGTGGAATCCATCCTGTCTTTCCTGCCCAGCCATCTGGCTGCTAAACAACAGGCCATCGAAGAATTGCGCCCCATTGTCGCCGGAGTGAATTTTCCTCTCCAGCCGGTCCTATCCAACCCCCAAGAGCTGGCTATCATTTTGGGCCGCCTGCGCTACAAAGTTTCCCAGGCCTTGGAAGAAGAGTGGGAGGATGGGAAATCCACCAAAAAGCAACTTACGGAGGCTCATGCCGGTTTGTCCCAGCTGATTCCCCTTCTGGACCCCCAATCCCATCCTACGGCGGCCTCCCGGCTATCCGGGTTTGAGCAGAAGTTTTTTGCCGATCTTAAGGACAAGTGGGACCTGATCCAGAAAAACCTGAAAAATGCCGGCAACCCGCCCCAGGTGGAAGATCTGCCCGAGGACGTGCGGGTAAGATTCATCAGCCCCAATGGCTTCTACCTCATCCGGGTCTTTCCCTCCAAGAATATCTGGGACACGGAAAACCTGGCGAAATTTGTGGAGAACCTCAGGCAGGTTGACCCCAGCGTGGTGGGCGACCCGGTGCTCCTGTATGTCTTCACCTTGGCTTTCCGCTACGCCTGCCTGTGGGCCGCGGGAGTGGCCCTCCTGGGCATTACCCTGATGCTGTGGCTCCTGCTGCGCAGCTTGAAGCTCACCCTGCTGTCCCTGGTCCCGCTGTTGGTAGGCACCTCCTTGACGTTGAGCCTCATGTGGCTCCTGGATATTCCCTTCAACCAGGCCAATGTCCTGTTTTTACCCTTGATCCTGGGGGAAGGGATTGAGTATGGTATAATTATCATCGTGCGGTGGCAGTTGGAGGAGTCGGCCCGGGCCATCACCTTGCCGGCTTCAACCGCCAAGGGAGTGGCGGTGGCGGCCCTGACCACCGCGGTGGGCTTCGGCAGCCTCATGCTTTCGGGACACCGGGGCACCTTCAGCCTGGGGCTGCTGTCCGCCGTGGGAGCCTTGAGCGTGCTGCTGGCCTCCTTGAGCATTTTCCCCGCGTTCTTGCGGCTGTTGGCTAGGCGGACCGCGGCGCCCCAGGCGGAAATGAATCCCATCCTGGGGTTGAAGCGCTGGCTCTGGCAACACCTGCGAAAAGAGGCGCCATGAAAAGGCAGTTTTTAGTTTTTAGTTTTCAGTTTTCAGTTAAAAGAAAAACCTATAAATGGACCGGCATAACGCTTATGGCAGGGATTGCAGTCCTGGCCGGTCTCCTTATCGCAACGGCCAGCTTTGCGGAAAGCCCCACCGCGTCCGTACGGGGCATAATGGATAAGGTGCTGGCCATTCAAAATAACCCCGCCCTGGCCGGAGAGGCCCACAAGGCGGAGCGGGCCAGAGCCATCCGGGAGATCATCCGCCAGAGCTTCGACTTTGACCGCATGGCCCAGACCTCCCTGGGGCCGGTGTACGGCCGCCTCGGGGCCGGGCCCCGCCGGGAATTCACCGATACCTTCTCCTACCTCTTCCAGGATTCCTATACCCGCCTGGTCCTAAACTACCTCAAACAGGAAACCGTCAAATACACCCAGGAACGCATCACCGGCAATGAAGCCCGGGTGAATACCTCCCTCATCCGGGCCAATGAAACCATCCCGGTGGATTATCTGCTGCGGAGCACGGGGCAGGGCTGGGTCCTTTACGACGTCATCGTGGACGGGGTGAGCATCCTGGAGAACTACAAGACCCAATTCGGCCAGGTTATCCGCAGCCATTCCTTTGACTACCTCCTGAATCGGATGAGAGTCCAACGGAAAGCGATTCAGTAGTTTCGAGTTTCAAGTTTCGAGGTTTTTGTTTGGTCTTTAATGGGGGCAGGGGGTCCTGCCTTTTTTAATACCGTTTTCGGTTTTCGGTTCTCTGTTAAAAGAATAAAGGATATCAATAAGTTATGCATTAAGACTGTAAAGATGGTATAAACCGGAGAAAAAGCCCCGCTAGGTGCTTTAAAACAGAAAACGGAAAATAGAAAACTCTCTTTTAAGAGGCCAACCATGGAGCCGTCCATTGACAAAGGAAAAATCCTCCAGGGGATCTATCTATTCACCGGGATAAGGGAAACGGACTTGCAAGCCTTGGCCCAGATGGCAGTGAGCCGCAATTTCCCCCGCCAGGGGGTCATCTTCTGGGAAGGCAAAGAGGCCCAGGGGTTTCACATCCTGGTTAAGGGGCTGGTTAAGCTGGTGAAAAGCTCTCCCGACGGTAAGGAATTTATCCTGCGCCTGGTGATGCCGGGGGAAACCTTCGGGGAGGCCGCGGTTTTTGCGGAAATCGCCTATCCGGCCACGGCCGTGGCCCTGGAGGACAGTCAGACCTTATTTTTCCCCAAGGCCCCCTTCCTCCAATATCTGGCAGCCTCCCCGGCTTTGGCCCGCAACATGCTGGCCACTTTGAGCAAGCTGATGTATCACCTGACCCGTCAGTTGGAGGACCTGTCGTTAAAAGAAGTATCCGCCCGTCTGGCCCGCTATGTTTTGGAAAGGTGTAAAGAGACCCATGGAAGAATTGCTCCGGGATTGGCGGTGGAATTACCCACCACCAAAACCCACCTGGCGGCATACCTGGGCACCATCAGTGAGACGCTGTCCCGCACTTTAGCTAGATTTAAAAGCTTAGGCATGATTGAAGTGGACAAGGGAAAGATAACCATCACCGATCCGGCGGCATTGCAGGACATAGCACGAGGCGGTAAATAAATCTTAGCTTTGCACTAACCCTTTTATACATTCTCACAGACAAGAAAGATAACTTGACCGTTGAAAAAATAAAGTGGGGCAAAAAAATATCTTGACAAGGCAAAAGGAGTGTTATTATAAAACAATAAAACTTTCGGAATTACATTTGTAAAATAAAATAAATGAGAGGATCGAAGCTTATGGCCAGCGAAATTTTAAAATTAACGGCCCAGATAGTAATTTCTCATGCCTCTATGACTGAACTCGCTCCTAAAGAATTAGTGGAGGAGATTAAAGAAGTTTATAATCTTCTGTCATCTTTGGAAGAGGGCATGGCGGCCCCCGTAGCCGTGGCCGCCCCGGAAAAAGTCAAAGAGGAAGTAGTAAGGAAGCCCTCGGTGCCGCTGGATGAGATCGTTAAAGAGAAGTACGTGGTCTGTCTGGAATGCGGCAAGAAAATGCGGACCCTGAAGGCTCATCTGCGCAAGGCCCACCATTTGGCGCCGGCGGACTATTTCAAGAGATACAGCCTGGATCCCAAGAAATATCCCCTGGTGTGCAAAGAGTATTCGGAACAGCGCCGCAAGCTGGCCAAAGAAAAGGGCCTGGGCGAACGGGGCTTCCGCCGCAAGGCTTCTTCTTAGAAAAGACTTATTCGCGGCAATCTGATCCTTACAGGACAAGTTTGCCCAATGAAACCAAAGGGACCCCTGGCGGTCCCTTTTTGTTTCGGCAACGCGGCTGGGGATAAGGGTTGTTATTGTTATGAAGTTTGGTTAATCTTTTATTATGCTCATCTTTCCCGCGGTGGATATCAAAGGCGGCAAGTGTGTGCGCCTTAAGCAGGGACGGAAAGAGGACGAAACGGTCTTCAGCGACGATCCCCCGGCCATGGGCCGCCAATGGCAGGACCTGGGCGCGGCCTGGCTCCACGTGGTGGATCTGGACGGGGCCTTTTCCTCCCGGCCCCAGAACCTGGAGGTAATCCGCAGCCTGCGCCAGGCTCTGACCATCCCCATGCAACTGGGGGGCGGCATCCGCACCCTGGACACCATCCGGGCCTACCTGGACTTAGGCATCGACCGGGTCATCCTGGGCACCGTGGTCTGGAAGGCCCCGGACCTGGTGGCCCGGGCCTGCGCCGACTATCCGGGCCGCATCGCGGTGGGTCTGGACGCTCGGGACGGCCTGTTGGCGGTGGAAGGCTGGACCGAGACCAGCACGTTGAAAGTCCTGGACGCGGCTAAAACCCTAGAGCCGTTGAAGCCCGCGGCCTTCATTTACACCGACATCGCTCGGGACGGGGTGCAGCGGGGGGTCAACATAGAGGCCACCAGGGCCTTGGCCCAGGCGGTAGCCTTGCCGGTCATCGCCTCCGGCGGGGTCAGTTCTTTGGATGATATCCGGGCCCTGTTGCCCCTGGAACCCCTGGGGGTCATGGGGGTGATCGTCGGCCGGGCCTTGTATGACGGCAACTTCAGCCTGCCCGAGGCCATCGGGGTGGCCGCGGGTTACTGACCCTTCTTTTAGAATATTTCTCTTGATGCCTTCTTTTTTTCCAGAAATCATTCTCCGTATCCGATGAATTCTTTTACCGAAAACCGAAAATCGAAAATCGAAAACCTTCTCTCGCGCATCCAGCGCCCCACCCGTTACCTGGGCCGGGAAATCAACGCGGTCTTCAAATCTCCCGGGGACGTTACCTTAAGGGCGGCCCTGCTTTTCCCCGACCTTTATGAAGTGGGCATGTCCCACCTGGGTCTGAGTCTGCTCTACGCCATCCTCAACCGGGAAGAGGACATCTGGGCGGAGCGGGCCTATGCCCCGGCCCCGGACCTGGAGGCGGAGCTGCGGGTCCGAAGGCAACCCCTCACCAGCCTGGAGTCCGGGACTCCTTTGAGCAGATTCGACCTCCTGGGGGTGAGTTTCCAGTACGAGCTGGGCTATACCAATTTCCTCAATATGCTGGAGTTGGGGGGGGTGCCGCTCCTGGCCGCCGAACGCACTTCGGAAGACCCCGTGGTCATCGGCGGCGGCCCGGCTTGCTTCAATCCCGAGCCGTTATCTCCCTTCCTGGACGCCGCGGTCCTGGGGGACGGCGAAGAAGCGGTTCTGGAAGTGGCTCGGGTGGTTCAGGCCTGGCGGGCCGCCCGGGGAACCCGCGGGGAGTTGTGGCAAGCCCTGGAAGAAGTGGAAGGGGTTTACGTGCCCGGATTCTTCCGGATGGAATTTGATGAATCCGGGTTCCTGCGAGAAATCCTCCCCACGGGCCGCCGGGGGGTCATCCATAAGCGGGTCCTGGACGATCTGAACCGTTTCGGCCCATCTCCCCATGCCCTGGTGCCCTTTTGCCAGATCATTCATGACCGCCTCAGCGTGGAAGTATCCCGGGGTTGCACCCGGGGCTGCCGCTACTGTCAGGCGGGTATGCTCTACCGGCCGGTAAGGGAGCGCGACCCCCAGGCCGTCCTGGCCCATGTGGAAGAAGCCCTGGCCGCCACCGGCTACGAAGAGGCATCGCTTTTGAGCCTCAGCGTGGGGGATTACGGGCCTCTCGCCCCGCTGCTGGAAGAACTGATGAACCGCCTCTCCCAGGAGCGGGTGGCCATGTCCTTGCCGTCGCTCCGGGCCGACACCCTGACTCCGGAAATGATGGCCCAGATCAAGAGGGTGCGGCGCACCGGCCTGACCTTGGCCCCGGAAGCCGGCAGCCCGCGTCTCAGAAAGGTAATCAACAAGAACCTTACCGAAGACGAGATCATGGCTGCCGCGGCCCGGGCCTTCGGGGCCGGCTGGAATCTGCTCAAACTCTACTTTATGATCGGCCTCCCCCGGGAGACCGGAGAAGACCTGGAGGCCATCGCCGGCCTCACCAATAAGATTCTTCAGGCGGGACCCCGGGGGCGGGCGAAACTCAATGTCAGCCTGTCCACCTTCATCCCCAAGTCCCACACCCCGTTTCAGTGGGAGCGGCAGGAGGGCCTGGAGGCCAGCCGGGCCCGCCTCTATGAGGTAAAAGATCGGCTGCGGCGGCCCCAGGTGCAGGCCAAATGGAATTCCGCGGCCCAGAGTTGGCTAGAGGGGGTCTTCTCCCGGGGGGACCGGCGGCTGGCGGAAGTGCTTATGGCGGCGCACCTCCGGGGCTGCCGCCTGGACGCCTGGAGCGAAGAGTTGCGCCTGGACATGTGGCGCCAGGCATTTCAGGATTCCGGGGTGGACCCGGATTTCTATCTGCGGGAGCGCCGCCTGGACGAGCCTCTTCCCTGGGATCACCTAAACTGCAGGGTGAGCCGGGAGTTTTTGGTCACGGAACGGGACCGGGCCTACCAGGGGCTGGAAACCCCCGACTGCCGCCAGGAGGGCTGCCAGGACTGCGGGGTGTGCGATGGGGGCCGGGTGGCCCTGAAGCTCCATGATTCCCAAACGACCTTGAAGACCCGGTTAGAGACAGTTGCTCCAGCCCCGGCCCCGACTGTCTGGTACCGCCTCACCTACTGCAAGCTGGATGAAGCCAAATGGCTCAGTCACCTGGAGCTGGTGGCCGCGGTGTACCGGGCATTGCGCCGCACCGGGCTGCCCCTGGTCTTCACCGCGGGTTTCCACCCCCTGCCCCGGGTCTCCTTCCACAGGGCGCTGCCCGTGGGGATGCAAAGCCTGGGGGAAACCATGGACGTGGAACTTGCTGCGGCCATGGGGGCCTGCGGCCTGGTGGAGGTTCTGAACCGGGCCATGCCTCCGGGGCTAAAAATTCTCAGCGCGGCCCGCCTCCCCAAACGCCTGCCGCCGCCCCGGGTGAAGAGCGCCACCTACCAGGTGGAAAGCCCGGAGCCGGTGTTTTCCCCAGAGGCCGCCCTGCGTTTCTTAAGTCAGGAAGAATTTCCGGTGACCCGCAAGCGCCCCAAAGAAGAACGCACCGTGGACTTGCGGCCCCAGGTGGCCCGCCTGGAATTCCTGGACCCCCATGAAGTCCAACTGGAAATGCTCTTGGCGGAAAAAGACAACCTCAAGCCCGCCGACGCCCTGGCTGCCATTTTCGGGTTAGATCAAGGGCAAGCGCAGGATCTGGAAATCCTGAAAGTGAAAAGCTCGTAGTAGCGGTTCGGCGGTTCAGCGGTTCAGCTGAAGTATTGCACCAACTGCTAACCCGCTAACCCGCCAAACCGCCTCTATTTCACTCCCGCATACTTTGCCACCAGTACTTCCGGCGGCTTCTGGGGTTCGCCGGGAAGCACCTGGATGTCTTTGCGTTTCAGCAGTTCTTGGGCCTTGTCGCTCAGGTCCGCGGCGATGAGGTGGGTGACTTGCAGGTCGTCCAGCCATTCGGGGAAGCCCCCGAAGCCATGGGCCGGCCGGGGCATTATCTGCTGGTCCGTGATGGTCCCGTCTTTTACCGTGAAGATGGCGAAATACTGGGCGTCGGCGATTTTGGCCGCCATTTTGCCGCCATCCATAGGAACGGCGAACTTCATCACTCCCGGTGCCCGCTCTTTCTTGGCATCTGGAGGAAGGACCTCCGCGATATATTCCACGATGGGGGCCAGGGCCTGGAAGAAGGGGCTATCGGATTCTTTCAGGTCCATGAGCTGGCCCTGGTCCGCGGCCTCCACCACCTGGGGGTCGAAGGGAAGGCTCCCCAGGAAGGGGACCTTGGCGGCCTGGGCCGTCTTTTCGCCGCCGCCCTTGCGGAATAAAGGCAGTTCCTTGCTGCAGTGGGGGCAGAAATAGCCGCTCATGTTCTCCACGATGCCCAGGATGGACAGGTTGATCTTCCGGCAGAAGTTGATGGATTTGCGCACGTCGGCCAGGGAGATTTCCTGGGGGGTGGTGACGATGACGGCCTGGGCGTCGGGGATGGTCTGACCCACGCTCATGGGTTCGTCGCCGGTGCCCGGGGGCGCGTCGATGACCAGGTAATCGAGACCGCCCCACTGCACCTCGGTGATGAACTGGCGGATCATCTGGTGCTTCAGGGGCCCCCGCCAGATGACCGCCATCTCCCGGTCGCGCATCAGGACTTCGATGGAGATGACCTTCAGGTTATCGAAAAGGTCCGGGGGCAGGTGGAACTGGGCGTGCACCAGGTCGAAGGGTTGTTTCAGGCCCAGCATCCTCAGTACGTTGGGGCCGTGGAGGTCCACGTCCATGAGGCCCACCTTGTAGCCCCGGCGAGCCAGGCTCAAGGCCAGGCTTACGGCCACGCTGGACTTCCCCACCCCGCCTTTGCCGCTCATCACCAGGATTTTGTGGCGAATCTGCTTTAAGGCTCGGGTGAGGGTGATTTCTTCTTTTTGCTTTTCTTCGGCATGGGCCTGGGGATCACAGCCCTGGCAGGACTTGGGGTCCACCCCGCAAGTGGCGGGGTCCGCGCCGGATGGGCATTTTTCCATGGGAGAAGACTCCTCCTTGTATCGGTTTATGGCAGTGGCAAGAAAATGGCGGGATATAATCCCCACCTTTTAAAACTTATTATGCCGAAGGGGAGTTGGCAAGGTGGAAATACCAAGTTGAGAACTCTACAAAAATATCAAAATGCCAGACAACCAGAAAAAACCTAGTGGCACAGGCCTCTGGCCTGTGGTTAACTCTGCATAAATCATGAACTTTTCACACAGGCTGGAAGCCTGTGCCACTCAGGTAATTGCTTTTTGGGGGCATTTTGACAAAAGGTGGCTAATTTTGCAGAGGTCTTAATTTTAAGGGAAAGGGTGGGGGAGAACAACTTCCTCGCCCTACCCTCAAGCTCCCTTTCCTGGCCCTCTTTAGGGGCGGTTCGCGAACCGCCCCTACAAGGGTTGGGGGTGGTGGTTTGGGGGAGGGCAGGGGCCATGCGCCCCTGGCCCCCCAATTCTTCTGCTACTCCTTCCAGGCCCTGCGGCTTAAGGCGATCTTTTTTTGCACCGTGGCCCAGGTATGCTTGGTCAGGAAGGACTCCCGCCAGCGCGTGGCCATACGGGTGAACAGTTCCCAGGGGACGGAAAAGGAAAGTTCATCGGGCTTGTGGAATTTGCGGGCCGAGGGGTCCCAGCCGCCCAGCACCGCTTTGAGCTGGCCCCGGGCCAGATAGGTAAGGGGCCAGGTCAGCACGTAGGAGCAATCGGCGCCGAAGGGCGCGGCCACCGCCTCCGGATCGTCGGTGACGAAGGAGGCCAAGAAGTGGAGCCCGGAGATGGACTCGGGCCGGGCGAAGAAAGATACCGTTTCCGGTGTCTCTCCCGGGGCGAACTGGCTCAAGGGCTTGAAGATGCAGAACCGGGCCGGCGCCGGCCGGGGATCGACTAAGGCTAAGAAGCGGCGCATGGCCTCCGGCGAGGCCAGGTAGTGCTCCCCTTCCATGACCCCAGGAATGCCGGTGGAGACGTAGTGAATGATGGTCTCCAGTTGGGGTTTGAGGAACCCCAGGTAAAAGGCGCCTCCCAGGCAGCCCACGTGGTCCCGGTCGAAGCAGGCCGCCTTCCCCGATTTCCTTGCCCGCCAGATAACCCCCATGATGCAGGCGAAATTGCTGAATACCTCTTCCCAGTCAACTTCCCCCCGGGCCTCCTGGGCCGCGGTGGGCAGGACCGCAGCCTTGGGAGTCAGGGCTTCAGCCGGGGCTTCCGAAGCGTAGTAGATTCCCAGGGGCTCTTCCTCCAGCCCCAAAACCTCCAGGAGGCCGGGGAGTTCCGGCAAAATTTCCGGCATGGTCATGGCTTTCTCCTAAATCCGGGTTAATCTGTGTCAATCTGTGACATCTGTGGATGAATATTTAATCCTTCTTTCCCGCATTCACCGTGGCCGCCAGGCGGGCTGCGGCTTCCTTTACCGCCCACTGCAGCCGCTGGGAAAGCCCCGGTTGCACTTCCTCGGGGATCTCCTGGACCTGGGCCGCCAAAACAGTGACCTCCACCCCGGTCTGATCCTTGAGCTCCTGGAGCATGTTCACCGTGGGAAACTGGTGCAGGGAAAAGTCCGCGGTCTTTTGGGGGGGAATCTCCTCCACCGGCAACTCAAACAGTTCCCCCGGCTCCTTGCCCGGACGGTCCACCGCGTCCACGATGATGAGCCGCCTGGGTTTCTTCTCGCTTAGCAGGATGTCAAACAAAATATCCCGGATGCTGGTGCCCACGTCCAGGGCCAGGACATCATCCGGGAGAATATAATGTGACTTAAGGTGCTCGACCACCGCCGGCCCGAAGCCGTCGTCGCCGAAAAGGATGTTGCCGCAGCCGAAGATAACCACTGATTTGTCGAATAAGTCTGGCATGGTTGAATCAAACCTCTAGGGTCCCCTTACCCTTGTTCCCAAGCTCCTGCTTGGGAACGTAAGTTCTCATAAATAATTCGCGGGTTTTTGCAAAGCAGAGCTTTGCTACCAAAGCCGCTCCCCAAGCAGTTAAACATAATGAAAAGTATTGGTGGCACAGGCTTTCCAGCCTGTGCAGTCTATGACTTTTCAGACCAGTAGCTTGTGAACCAGAAGAATGAATGTCCTTACCTACCCAGGGCCTCCCGGGCCTTGGGGACCGTGTCCTCCGGGCTCACTTTATACCAGGCCTGGACGATTTTGCCTCCCTCGCCGATCAAAAAAGACGACCGGACAATGCCAAAGGTCTTTTTGCCGTACAAGGACTTCTCGGCCCAGACCCCGTAGGCCTCCGCCACCCGGTGGTCAGGGTCGGAAAGCAGGGGAAAGGTTAGCCCGTATTTGGCGTCAAACTTCATCTGCTTCTCCGGGAGGTCGGGGCTGATGCCCACCACCGCCAGTCCCAAATCCGCCAGATCTTGCCGGGCGTCCCGGACGCTGCAAGCCTGGCGGGTGCAGCCCGGAGTGTCGGCCTTGGGGTAAAAATAAACCAGGAGCTTTTTCCCTTTGAAATCCGCCAGGTTCACCAAATTGCCGTTTTGATCCTGAAGCTGAAAATCCGGGGCCGGGTCGCCGGGATTGAGCTTTGACATTAGGTAACCTCTCATTGGCATAATCAACTTTTCTTTGGTAATATGAACCGTTGATTCAATTTCTGCAAGTCGGGCCATTGAACTATTCGGCGTCGGTTGGAGTTGCCACTTTCTTATACCCTGAACAGGGCTAAAGCTGCGCCGGGCATGTGCTCCCCATCCCTATAATTGGTGGGGCGGGCCTCCGTGCCCGCCAAACCCTTCAAACCGCAGAATGGCCGCATAAGCGAAGGTCGAAGCCTGCAGCTGCATATAATTTTCTCTAAACCGGACCCAATTCGGAAAGCTAGGTTCGGCGGGCACGGAGGCCCGCCCCACCGCTTAAAAACCATAAAAGGTTGCATCACCCGCATCACATGCACCGGCATTATGCCATAAAACCGGAGACAAACATGAAACCTAAAATCGGATTTATGGGCTTGGGGATTATGGGCGGGCCCATGGCGGCCAACATTTTGAAGGCCGGTTATCCCCTCATGGTTTATAACCGCACCCCGGGAAAAGCCCAGCCCCTGGCCCAGGCAGGCGCCGGGGTGGCCTCCAGCCCCAAGGCCCTGGCCCACGCCGCGGACGTCACCATCGCCATGGTCACCGGCCCGGAAGCCTTACAAGACTTGCTCTGGGGGCCGGGAGGGGCCGCGGCGGAGTTCAACCCCCACAAAATCTTTATCAACATGAGTTCGGTCTCCCCCCAGTTCACCCGGGAAATGGCAGACCGGCTGGTTCCCACGGGGGCCGCTTTTATTGACGCGCCCGTGTCCGGCAGTAAGAAGCCGGCGGAAGAAGCAACGCTCATCATCCTGGCAGGAGGCCTGCGGGAACAGGTTGACCAGGTGACGCCGCTTCTTTTAACCATGGGGAAAAAGGTGGTCTATTGCGGCCCAGCGCCCCAAGGCTCCATGATGAAAATGATGATCAACCTGCTCCTGGGCCTGATGATGGAGGGGTTGTCCGAGGCCTTGAATTTCGGGAAACAGGGGGGGCTGGACCTGGAAGCCATGCTGGACGTTATCTTTTCCGGGCCGTTGAACTGCGGCCTCTTTCAGTTGAAGGCCGGGATGTTCCGGGATGGCCAATTCCCGCCCCAGTTTCCCCTAAAACATATGACCAAGGACTTCAAATTCGTGGTGGATACCGCGTACCAGACCGGCGCGCCGGCCCCGGTGGCCCACCTGCTCTTGCACCTTTACCGCCTGGGGTTGAGCCAGGGCCTGGGGGATGAGGACTTCGCGGCGATTTATCAGGTTCTGGAGAAGCTGGGGAAAAAATGATTTGAGGGGAAAACCGGAGGCACCGGCCCCTCCCCCCAACCCAATAAGGTAATTTAATAGCCTGAGGAAGGGGAAGCCCCCGGCTTCGCCCTCTATACTTGAATAATGCCTCACATTTGCGGGGAACCGTGATTAAATATAGACCGGCAAATTGAATCACCCCCACTTACAGATGGCCAGTTCTCTCCCGGAAATCACCCCGAATTCATGCCCTCCATTCACCCAGGAGCCGCAGTCCATCAGGTAGTAGATCCATCTTTTGGGTTCGTTCTTCTCTTTTCTCACTAACCTGGCGTTGTGAGTATGGCCTACCACAGCCAGGATGAGTTCTGCGGGGCCATAGGGATCAGTGGTGTCGCCGGAATTATATTTTTCCATTCTCCCAATGTAGTAATCAGTGTATTCATGAACGCTGAATCCGGGATTTTTCTGGGGAGTGAGTCCGCCATTGTAAATGCTAAAGGGGCGTTTGACGGATTCCCATAAATTGCCCAGGTCCACGTCGATATCGGGGTAGAGAAACTCAGCCGCGCCGATGATCTTGGTTATTCCCTCTCCGAGGATACCGGACCATTCCTCCTTGTTGTTCCAGAAGTCCGCCTGGTAGCCGTGTTCATACATGACTCGCAGGGATTTGTCCACCTTGGAGTAGTGGCGCAGCTTGCGGTTGAAGGTTTCCCCCAACTCCTTATAAACCTCGATGAGACCAAAGTCATGATTGCCTATCACGTAGACCGTCCCCAACTCTTTCAGCAGCCCCAGAATGTCCGTGTATTTGCTTTCGATGAGATTGGTGAACCCCTTGGCCTGCCATAGATCGTAAAGGTCGCCCACCTGAATGACTTCCAGGTCGATCTTCTCAGAGTCTTTCAATTTGTAAAGAAAATCCATAAACCCCAGAAACCGCTCAACATTGGCATCCTGGCCATTCCAAAAATCGTCTTTCTCGTCCTTTTCCAGGAGGTGCAGATCGGGAATGCACACGGTGAGCCGGTCCGCGAGATTGTTAATGGCCTCCGCCCTGAAATCCCGGTAGACCGTTAGCTGGTCGCTCTTATTGATAAACTCGTCAATGCTCAGCATCATCTCCCCCCTCACTTCCTCTTGCACAGTTCCACCTTATAAACCACTTCCTCGAACCTCAGTTTGTCTCCCTGCTTTACCGGCTGCCTTTTGGTATAGAAAATGATGATGCACCCTTTATACCCTCTGGCGTTCTCGCTTAAGTCCGTGCCGGGTTCGGGCAAAGGCACGAGGTCCGGGTCGCCAAGCTTTTGGCTGACCATCTGCCAGTTCATGCCTTCCTTGAACTCAAGGCAGGTTAATCCACTTTTGATTTCACCTATTCTCTCTCCTTGCACCAAGGCGCAGGATGTCAATAATGAAACTATAATCAGTATAATAGGCCAGCGTCGCATCCTTGACCCCTTTCTCCATCTGTCTAAGATATTGTTGGGAAATTTCCAAATTCCATCATGGCCGGCGGCAAAGTAACCGAAATTTGGCCAAGATTCCGGCTGCTATTTTACCACAACCCATACCCTCCTCAATAAATTAAGGGGAAAAATAAATCTTGATTGACTATGGCTATTTTTTATATAAAAATATTATTTATAAATAGGAGGGATAATTTGGGGAGACAAATAAGGAAGTTAAATTTTGTCATCGATGAAGATGTTTACCAGGAATTGGAAAAGCTGATTCCTTCCGGTAAAAGAAGCCAGGTAGTCAACGCGGCGCTGCGCCGGGAATTGGAGTTGATCCGCCGGCGAAAGGCTGTCCAAAGTATTTTGGACCAAGAAGCCAGGGGGGAAAAGATCGCCACCCAGGAAATCGTGGATGCCCTGGCGGCCGACCGGGGGAATCATTGAATGAAAAAAATGATAGTCGATGCCTCCGTCATGATTAAATGGGTGGCGGGGGACCCGGTGGAAGCGGACCAGGAGCAGGCCATGATGCTGCTCCAGGCCTGGATGAGGGGTGAACTGGAACTTATGGCCCCCACTCTCTGGCTTTATGAGGCGGGCAACTTTCTGGGGCGTCATTTATCCCAGGCGGCGGAGGAAAAACTCACCATGCTGTTGAATCTGGGGATCAAAAGCCTCCATCTTACCCCGGCCATGTGCCGCTTATGCCTCACCTGGATGAGGG
Organism: Deltaproteobacteria bacterium; assembly: GCA_016874915.1. Classification (GTDB taxonomy): domain Bacteria; phylum Desulfobacterota; class Desulfobaccia; order Desulfobaccales; family 0-14-0-80-60-11; genus VGSO01. Next base: position 30,244 of record VGSW01000004.1, on the reverse strand, counting down.
AGCGGGCCGTCACCTTTTTTGACGCCGCCTACCTGGCGGCGGCAGTGGAAACCGGCGGCTCCCTGGTGACCGCGGACGGGAAATTCGCGCAAAGGATGAAAGAATGTGGACCGATTTGTCTTTTGAGCGAGGTTAATTTGGATTGAAATGCCTTTCCCCCAGGCCGGGCAACCTGTTAACCTATTGGTTATCCTTCCCCTTTTAACCGAAAATGGAAAACCCAAAACCCAAAACCGCATAAGACTTGATTCTGGGCGGGGAATAATCTATAAAATTTAAGTTTGTGAAAAAAGCTGATATCGCCGCCAACTTTTTCAGCCCCTTTCTCTAAACAAAGGGAAAGAGTCATCATAGACTGTCTTACTCCAGAAAACAGAAAACGGAAAACAGAAAACCGGCTTTTAAAAATGACCATTTCCGACTACATAAGCCGCCAGCGCCGAGACAAACTGGCCGAATTGAGGAGCCAGGGCATTGACCCTTTTTCCAACCGCTTCAAACCAAGTCACACCCTGGCCCAAATAGTCGAGCAATACGGCTCCCTCAGCGGCCCCGAATTAGAGGCCCTGGGCCAGATCTTCAAGTTGGCCGGCCGCCTCATCCTGGTCCGGGAGTTCGGCAAGGCCACTTTCTGCCACATCCAGGACGGCTCCACCCGGCTCCAGGTCTATGTCCAGCGCCAGGTGGTGGGGGGCGAGGCTTTCAAGCTCTTCAAGAAGCTGGACCTGGGGGACACTGTGGGGTTTGAAGGGACCCTGTTCCGCACCAAGACCAACGAATTGACCCTGGCGGCCCAAGATTTCCTACTCCTTACCAAGTCCTTGAGACCCCTGCCGGAAAAATACCACGGCCTCACCGACGTGGAGCGCCGCTACCGCCAGCGCTACCTGGACCTCATCGTCAACCCCTCGGTGCGGGAGGTCTTTGTCAAGCGGGCCATGATCATCAGCCTGATCCGCCAGTTTTTGGACGCCCGGGGCTTCCTGGAGGTGGAAACCCCCATGATGCAGCCCATTCCCGGGGGCGCCACGGCCCGGCCCTTCATTACCCACCACGGGGCCCTGGACATGGACCTGTACCTGCGCATCGCCCCGGAGCTGTACCTGAAGCGCCTGGTGGTGGGGGGTTTTGACCGGGTGTACGAGATTAACCGCAATTTTCGCAACGAAGGCCTGTCCATCCAGCACAACCCGGAATTCACCATGCTGGAGTTTTACCAGGCTTATGCCACTTACGAAGACCTGATGACCCTGACGGAAGAGCTCATCTGCCATGTGGCCCAAAACCTGCTGGGGACCCTGCGCTTGACCTATCAGGGGACGGAGATCGACCTCACTCCCCCCTGGCGCCGTTTGGACCTCCGGGAGTCCCTCACCGCCACGGGGGGCATCCCCCGGGAGGTGGTTTATGACTGGGAAGCCCTGGTGGCCCATGCCCTCCAGGCAGGAGTGGCCCTGCGCCCCGGCGAGGGCTACGGCCGGGCCTTGACCAAGCTCTTCGACCTCACCGTGGAGGCGGAATTGCAGCAGCCCACTTTTATCCTGGGTTATCCCCTGGAGACCTCTCCTTTATCCCGGAAGAGCGACACTGACCCGGAGTTGGTGGACCGTTTCGAGTTGTTCATCACCGGGCGGGAGATGGCCAACGCCTTTTCCGAGCTCAACGACCCCGACGACCAGCGGGAGCGTTTTGAGAAGCAGATGGCCGCCCGGGAGGCCGGAGATGAGGAAGCCCACGCCCTGGACGAAGACTTTATTATCGCCCTGGAGCACGGCATGCCGCCCACCGCGGGGGAGGGCATTGGCATTGACCGGCTGGTGATGCTCCTCACCGATTCGCCGTCCATCCGGGATGTCATTCTCTTCCCCCAGCTCCGGCCTTCGGAGAGGTAGCATTTTGGGTTTCTTCGAGACTTTCGTCGCTCTCCGTTACCTCCGGGCCCGGCGCGCCAAAGGCTTCCTGTCCTTGAGCACCTTTATCTCCACCGCCGGAGTGGCGGTGGGAGTCATGGCCCTCATCGTGGTCATCGGGGTGATGACCGGGTTTACCCAAGACCTGAGGAAGAAGATCCTTAGTGTCAACGCCCACGTGGTGGTGCTGAAACACGGGGGGTCGCTGATGGACTACCGCCAGGTGGCGGCCCAGGTGCAGACCGTGCCCGGGGTGGTCAAGGCCACGCCCTTTATTTACACCCAGGTGATGTTTTCCGCGCCGGGGAACGTTTCCGGTGGGGTGATCCGGGGGCTGGACCTGGAGACCATTGAGCAGGGGGGTCCCCAGGCCTTGCAGGTGCAGCAAGGGGAGTTCGCCGACCTGGCCGAAGCCGCCAAAGACGAACCGCCCCGCATCGCCATCGGCAATGAAATGGCCCGGAACCTCAATCTGAGCCGGGGGGAATACCTGAACATCATCTCCCCTCTGGGGGCCTTGACTCCCATGGGACGGCTGCCCCGGATGAAGCCCTTCCGGGTGAGCGCCATCTTTCATTCGGGGTTGTTCGAATTTGATAACACCCTGGTTTACACCAGCATCCCCCAGCTCCAGGAGTTCCTGGGCCTGGGCGACCGGGTCACCGGGCTGGAAGCGGCGGTCGTGGATATCTATGAAGCGGACCGCGTTGCCGAAGCCATTCAGCAAAAGCTGGGCACGGGCTATATTGTCCGGAGCTGGATGCAGATGAACCGCAGCCTCTTTGCCGCCCTCAAGCTGGAGAAGATCGCCATGTTCATCATCCTCACCCTGATCATCCTGGTGGCGGCTTTGGGCATTGCCAGCACCCTGTTCATGACGGTGATGGAGAAGACCAAGGACATCGCCATCCTCATGTCCATGGGGGCCACCCGGCAGAGCATCATGCAGATTTTCATCTTCAAGGGCCTGGCCATCGGGGGGGTGGGAACCATGTTGGGGCTGGGCCTGGGTCTGGGCCTTTGCGGCCTTCTCAAGCGCTATGAGTTCATCAAATTGCCCCGGGAGGTCTATCCCATCACCACTCTGCCGGTGCAGATCCAGAGCCTGGACTTGCTGGCCATCGTGGCCGCGGCCCTGGTCATCAGCTTCGTGGCGACGCTTTATCCCTCCTGGCAGGCGTCCCGGTTGGATCCGGTGGAAGCGATCAGGTACGAATAACCCAGATTTTAACCGCAGATTAACGCAGATAGACACAGATGAATTACCCTGGCCCCTGCCATTGACGCTCAAAAAAGAAAGTGATAAGGTGGGAACGCCCGGTATGGGAGAAGCATGGTAGCAGCCGCGACAGCGCCTTCGGAAAAAGTGAAAATCCAGCTCCGGGGGCTGGTCAAGACCTTCTGGAGCAACGGCAACCCGGTGGAGGTGCTCAATGGGGTGGACCTGGACATCTTCAGCGGCGAAAACCTGGCGGTGGTGGGCGCCTCGGGAGTGGGCAAGTCCACCCTGCTCCATATTTTGGGCACTCTGGAGCGTCCCACCGGGGGACAGCTTTTATGGGAGGGCCATGACGTCTTCACCCTGGACGACCAAAAGCTGGCGGCTTTTCGCAACCGCAAGATCGGCTTTGTCTTCCAGTTTCACCATCTGCTGCCCGAGTTCAATTCGTTGGAAAACGTGATGATGCCGGCCCTCATCGCCCGCCTGCCCCGGCCTCAGGCGCAGGAGCGGGCCGAGGCCATCCTGGTGCGGGTGGGGCTGAAGGAGCGCCTCCGTCACCGGGTCTCCACCCTGTCGGGGGGCGAGCAGCAGCGGGTGGCGGTGGCCCGGGCCCTGGTGTTGGAGCCGGAAGTGCTCTTAGCGGACGAACCCACGGGCAACCTGGACCCCAGAAGCGGCGCCCGAGTGCAGGAAATGATCCTGGAACTCAACCGGGAACGGGGCCTGACTTCGATTATCGTCACCCATAACCGGGACCTGGCCCAGGCTTTGGATCGCCAGATTACCCTTATCGACGGCAAAGCGGTTATCCTGCAGGGAGTGTAAATTGGGACCCAGCCTTATTGCTCTCATTTTTTTGTTTCTGGTGGGAATGGCGGGGCCGGCTCCAGCCCAGGAACATGAGCTGGTCTTCAAGAAAGTAGCGGTCTTGCCTTTTTCCGTGGCCGCCAAGGAACCTCTGGCCCCCCTGGGAGAAAAGTGCCGCCAGGAATTCATGGAGCGCCTCAAAGCCGAAGGCTTTACCATGATTCCGGAAGGAGACCTGCACCGGGAGTTGACCGCGCTTAAGGATGAGGAAATAACCGACGCCCGGGCCCAGGAGATAGGGCGGAAAGTTCAGGCTGACGTGGTTATTTACGGTCAGCTCATTAAAGTCGGGGAAGCCCTGTCTTTGGAAGCGCGGCTGCTGGACCTCACGGGCCGCCTCCCCGCCACCACCATGAAGGTTCAGGGCACCGGGCTTAAAACCCTGCCGGCCCTCAGTCGCCAATTGGCCCAGGAGGTGAGCCTCAAAATCCTGGGCAAAGAACGCATTGTCAAAATCAACGTCAAGGGCAACCGCCGCATTGAAAGAGACGCCATCCTAGGAGTCATGCAGACCCGGGAGGGGGAGATCCTCTCACCGCCCCGGCTGCGGGACGACTTGAAGTCCATCTTTAAGATGGGCTATTTCACCGATGTGAAGCTGGACGTCAGCGACACCCCGGAGGGCCGAATCCTCACGGTCATGGTGGAAGAGAAACCGGCCATCAAGGAGATCATCACCCAGGGCAACCGTAAGATAAAAAAGGAAAAACTTCTGGAGGTCACGGACCTCAAACCCTTTGTAGTGGCCTCGGAAACCGCCATCAATGAGAACATCAAAAAAATCCTCAACCTCTACCGGGAAAAGGGTTACTACGAGGCCAGGGTTAACTACCGCCTGGAACCCATCACCAAGACCGAAGCAAACCTGGTGCTCCAAATCGACGAAGGCGACGTGATGTCCATTAAGGAAATCGATTTTGAAGGCAACAAAGCCTTCAAAGACAAGGAACTTCGCAAGGTGATGGAGACCAAGGAAAAGACCCTGCTCATCTCCTGGATCACCGGCTCGGGGCGGTTGAGCAAGGACACCCTGGAGCGGGACCTGGAGAAGGTCGCGGCCTATTACTACAACCACGGTTATATCAAGGCCAAGGTAGGAGAACCCAAGGTCACCGTTAAAGGCAAGGATATTTATATCACCATTCCCATAGAGGAAGGTCCCCAATTCAAAATTGGTAAACTGGACATTCAGGGAGACCTTCTGGAAGACAAGGAAAAGCTCCTGGCCAAACTGGAAATTCCCAAAGAGAAAGTGTACAGCCGGGAGACCATGCAGAAAGATATCACCACCCTGTCCGACTTTTACGCCGATCATGGCTTTGCCAACGCCGACATCACTCCGCTCATCCGGGAAGACGAGCAGAAACTGGTGGTGAACGTTATGTTGGATATCCACAAGGGAGAAAAGGTTTATTTTGATCGCATCGAAATCGCCGGCAACGTCAAAACCCGGGATAAGGTGATCCGTCGAGAGCTGCGCATTTATGAGCAAGACCTGTTCTCCGCCACCCGCATCAAAGAAAGCATCAAGAATCTTCGGCGCCTGGAGTATTTTGAAGACGTGAATTTCAGCACCAGCCCGGGGAGCGCTCCCAACCGGATGAATGTCAAGATTTCCATAAAGGAACGGCCTACCGGCACCTTTGGGGTGGGCGCGGGTTACAGCACCCAGGACCGGATTGTGGGCATGGTGGACATCAGTCAAAATAATCTCTTCGGCCGGGGTCAGCAGCTTCGGCTCCAAGGCATCCTGGGCAAGATCTCTCATCGTTTCCGGGCCAGTTTCACCGAACCCTACCTTTTTGACCGCCCCTTGGGCGCCGGCGCCGACGTTTTCAACTGGGCCCGGGATTATCCGGAATACACCCGCAAGAGCACCGGCGGGGACGTCCGTTTGAGCCACCCCTTACGCTGGAAGTTCACCCGGGTTTTCTGGATGTACCGCTTTGAGCACGTCAACCTGAGCAACCTCCAGCCCAACGCGTCCCCGGTCCTCCGGGAGGCGGCCACCATTCACAATACCAGCGCCACCAGCCTCACCCTCCGGCGGGATACCCGGGATTCGTTGTTCGCTCCCACCCGGGGCACCGATCATAGCATCTCCGTAGAAATGGCGGGGATTGGGGGACAGGTGGCCTACCTGCGGTACGTGGCGGAGTCAGGCTGGTACTTTCCCTTCCGGTGGAACCTGGTGGGAGTGATTCACGCGCGGGCGGGTATAATCAATCGCACCTGGGGCAAGCTGCCGGCTTATGAAAAATTCTACCTGGGCGGCATCGATTCCATCCGGGGCTTTAAATTCGCGGACATCAGTCCCCGGGACCCCGTAACCGGGGAGCGCATCGGCGGCGACAAGTTCACCCAGCTCAACACGGAAATCCGGTTTCCCATTTATAAAAAGTTGGGACTGATGGGCACCATATTTTTCGATGCCGGCAACGTGTATGGGGCCGATATGGTCAATCCGGCCCTGCGTACCAGCGTGGGCACCGGCATTCGCTGGTTTTCCCCCATGGGGCCGCTCCGAGTGGAATGGGGCTACAACCTCGCCCCCAAGCCCTTTGAGAAGCACAGCGCCTGGGAATTCACCATGGGCGGGCAGTTTTAGATCGGCGGCGAAGGGCCGGTGGTCAAAATCTTGAAAGATTTTTCGCTAAGAATAACAATCTGATAAAATCTAGAGGGTGCGCCGCCCCACCTGTTCGGCGGCGCCATGCGCACCTTAGATAATTCCAGGAAGGTTCTCAGGAGGTTTAAATGGTCAAAGTGGTTGCCTTATTGGTGGCTGTAGGCGTGGCTTTAACCCCTATGGTGGCTGCGGCCCAGGCGAAAATCGGCATTGCCGACGGCTTCGACATCATCTTCAATTCTTCGGAGGGCAAGCGCCTCCAGGAGAACCTGAAAAAGAAGTACGAAGAGTTGGGGCGCCCCTTGCAGCAAAAACAGCAATCTTTTGCCAAGGAACTGGCGGATGCGGAAAAGCAGGCCGCGGTGATGAAAGAAGAAGCGCGGAAGCGCAAGGAACAGGAGCTGTCCAAAAAGATGGAGGAACTGAGAAAACAGGAAGCGGATGCCCAGAAGCAGTTCGCTCAGTACGAGGAAAGGGAAAAGGCTCCGCTCTATAAAAAGCTGGAGACAGCCGTGAAAGATGTGGCCTCGGAGAGCCGGCTGGACATCGTCCTGGACAAGCGCAGCTCCGGGCTGCTGTATTTTGACCCTAAATTCGACATAACGGATAAGGTGCGCAGCAAGTTCGGCAGATAAGTTCCATGAAACGCACCCTGGGAGAGCTGGCGGAGGTAATTCAAGGCGAGCTCCGGGGCCCGGCAGACCTGGTGCTTGAGGGCATCGCGCCCATTGACCGGGCCACTCCCCGGGACATCACCTTCATCGCCCGAAGTAAGTACGCCCGCCTGGCGGCCCAGAGCCAGGCGGCGGCCTTCATTGTTTCCCCGGAGCAGGCGGACCTTAACCGGCCCCGGATCGTTGTCCCCAACCCATACCTGGCTTATGCCCAGATAGCCGCGGTGTTCGCCCCGCCCCGCCGCCGGTGGCCCGGGGTCAGCAACCTGGCCTGCCTGGGCCGGGAAGTGGAACTGGGCCAGGAAGTCTCCATCGCGCCCCTGGTGTTCATCGGCGACCGGGTGCACCTGGGAGACCGGGTCACCCTCATGCCGGGCTGCGTGGTGGGGGATGACGTCCGGATCGGGGCCGACTCGGTGTTGTACCCCCAGGTCACCGTCCTGGAGCGATGCACCCTGGGAGAGAGAGTCATCATCCACAGCGGTACGGTCGTCGGCTCCGACGGTTTCGGCTTTGTTCCCGGAAAAGAGGGGCATTTCAAGATTCCCCAACTGGGCGTCGCGGTTATTGAGGACGACGTGGAAATCGGGGCCAACTGCACCATCGACCGGGGCGCCCTGGGGGAGACCCGCATCGGCCGGGGCACCAAGATGGACAACCTGGTGCATGTAGCCCACAATGTCATCGTGGGGGAGAACTCCATCCTGGTGGCCCAGGTGGGCATCTCCGGTTCGGTAAAACTGGGGAAAGGCGTGGTCATCGGCGGCCAGGCGGGCCTGGTGGGGCACATCGAGGTGGGTGACGGCGTCCAGATCACGGCCCAGGCCGGGGTGACCAGCTCCATCAAACCCGGGCAGATTGTCGGCGGCTCCCCCGCCCTGCCTTATCGGGAAGCCGTCAGAGCCTATACGATGCTGGCAAGGCTGCCGGAGATCCATCAGCGCCTGAAGCAGGCGGAGCAGAAAATTAAAGAGCTGGAAGACAGACTGGAGAAGGAGCCCTCCTCATGAGCCAGCCGCAGTCTCTGACCACGGAAGAGATTCAGCGGATCCTGCCCCACCGCTTTCCTTTCCTCCTGGTGGACCGCATTCTCAGCCTGGAGGTGGGGAAACGCATCGTAGGCCTGAAAAACGTCACCGTCAACGAGCCTTTTTTTCAGGGCCACTTTCCCGGCCGGCCCATCATGCCCGGGGTGCTCATCGTGGAGGCCATGGCCCAGGTGGGAGGCATCCTGGCCTTGTTGTCCACCCCGGAGAACCTGGGGAACCCTTACGTGCTGCTCATGGGCATGGACAAGGTGCGGTTCCGCAAGCCCGTGGTGCCGGGGGACCAATTGCTGGTGGAGGTGGAAACCCTGCGCAGCGGCAAGAAATTCTGGAAAATGCAGGCCAAGGCCCTGGTGAACCAGGCGGTGGTGTGTGAAGGGGAAGTGTTAGCCGCCGTGGGCAACCAGGAGGGAGAACAATAGTGGCCCAGATTCATCCCACGGCCATCGTGGACCCTGGCGCGGAACTGGCTTCCGGGGTCACGGTAGGCCCTTACAGCATCATCGAGGGGCGGGTGGTCATCGGGACCGATACCCGGATAGGCCCTCATGTGATTATCAAAGAATTCACCACCATCGGGGCCGGATGCCGTATTTTTCAATTCGCGGTCTTGGGAGAAATCCCCCAGGACCTGAAATTTCGGGGCGAAGAATCCTCTCTGATAATCGGGGATAACAACACCATCCGGGAATTCGCCACCATGCACCGAGGCACTGCCGGCGGGGGCGGAATCACCCGGATAGGCAACGGCAACCTGTTCATGGCCTATACCCACGTGGCCCACGACTGCCAGGTGGGCAACGGGGTCATCATGTCCAACGCCGCCACCCTGGGGGGTCACATCCTGGTGGAGGACCACGCCATCCTGGGGGGCCTCTCCGCGGTGCACCAGTTCTGCCACATCGGCCGCCACGCCTTCATCGGCGGCTGCTCTGCGGTGCACCGGGACGTGCCGCCTTACGCCATGGCCGTGGGCAACCGGGCCAAGCTGGTGGGCCTGAACCTGGTGGGCTTGAAAAGGCGCGGTTTTACCGAAGGCGCGCTTCAAGCCCTGAAACGGGCCTATGAACTCCTTTTCCTGTCGGAGATAAACCTGAAAGAAGCCATGGACCGGATTCGCCAGGAATCTCCCGACATTCCTGAGATTAACCACCTGCTCCGGTTTATTGAGACCTCGGAGCGGGGCCTCCTGGCCGCGGATGTCCGAGAAAATCGGTTTAATCGCGGGTAAGGGGCAGTTTCCCCTCCTCTTCGCCCTGGCCGCCCGAAGCCAAGGCTTTTCCGTGACGGCCGTGGCCCACCGGGGTGAAACCGAGCCGGCCCTCAAGGACCTGGTGGATGAAATCCACTGGATTTACGTGGGCCAACTGAACAAACTCATCCGCATCTTCCAGGCCGCGGGAGTGCGCCGGGCGGTGATGGCCGGGGGCATCACCCGGGGCCGCCTTTTCCGCGACTTCCGCCCCGACCTGCGAGCCTTAAGTCTCCTGCGCCGGGCCGGGACCGGCAGGGACGACCGCCTGCTCCGGGCCGTGGCTGATGAAATGGCCCAGGAAGGCATTACCATTGCGCCCTCCACCCTGTTCATGAACGACCTCCTGGCCGGGCCGGGCCAGCTCAGCCGCCGCCGCCCCACCCCGGAAGAGATGCAAGACGTGCAACTGGGCCATGAGGTGGCCCAAGAGCTGGGCCGCCTGGACCTGGGCCAGTGCGTGGTGGTGCGCCGGGGTGTGGTGGTGGCTCTCGAAGCCATCGAGGGCACCGACGACACCATCCGCCGGGCCGGCGCCCTGGCCGGGCCGGGAACCGTGGTGGTCAAGATGAGCAAGCCCCAACAGGACCTGCGTTTCGACGTGCCCGCGGTGGGCCTCGAGACCATCCGGGTGATGGCCGAGGTCAAGGCCGCGGTCCTGGCGGTGGAAGCCGGCAAGACCCTCATCTTCGACCGGGACGAGATGCTGGCCGCGGCCCACCGGGCCAAAATCGCAGTGTGGGGGCTATAGAGACGGTTTTCGGTTTTCGGTCTTCGGTTTTCGGCAAAAAGAATATGATTAGGAAATGGGAAAGGGGCGCAGTGAGACCGCGCCCCTTAAATTTTGGGATTTATTAATGAGGTTTATTAACCGAAGACCGAAGACCGCCTTTAAAACAACCGGCTCACCAGCTTGCCATGGCGGTACAGGGAAATATGGGCGTCCTGGGAGACGCAAATACCCAGGACCGACGGACAGAAAGCGGTGAATTCCCGGGTCACCTGGTGGCGGATGCCGCTCCCCAGGTCCCCCGGCTCCGACGGCAGGCGCAGCACCGTGGCCTTGAGCCGGGCCCGGAACTGGCAGGCCTCCAGGCGGTCGTTGAAAATCAAGGCCCCGTCGGAGCGGGACAGGCCCAGGAGGTGGCGCTGCCATTTCTCGGCCAGGGGCACGGATTGGGCCAGGCGCACCTGGTTCTCCACCGGAAAATCCGCGGAGTCCAATTGCGTATCATTCAAGCCCAGGAGAATAATGGCGCCGTGGCCCACCCGGCGGATCAATTGGAGCAGATTTTTTAGGCGGGGAACGGCATCAGAGCGCACCCCGGGGCAGACTTCCTTTAACTGGCGCTCCAGCTCCTGCCAGAAGGTGTCCTGAAACAGGGGAATGTGGAGGTGGCCGTGGCGGTACTCCAGCAGCGACAAAGGGATGCGGGGGCTGTGACGGCCCTTGAGGGCGATCCAGAAGTTGACCCGGCCCCGGTAGGATATAGTGGCCAGGGGTAGCACCTCCCGCCAGGGTTTCACCGTGGTAAGCTGGCGGTGAGTGCCCTGATCCACCTGGAGCAGACCGATAATTTTGCCGCCATAAAGGGCCAGGAAGGTGTTGCGGCCGTCGGCGTTCAGCAAAAATTGCTTGATGGATTGGAGCCCCTCGTCCAGGGAGGTGTGGTTGGCGGGATGGTAGAGCAGCAACTGGGGCCAGTTTTTCCGGTAATACTCCAGAGGCCGGATGGCGGACATGATGGCAAAGCCGGTGAGCAGCCGCTCCCCTTCCACCGAGTAATAGAGCAGGCGCTTGAAGAGCCGCCAGGCCCGGATCACCGCCTCTTCCCCGGGGCTGCCGGGCATCTCGCAGCGCTTCAGGGCCGCGGCGCTGTGCAGCAGGGAGCCGATGTAAGGGTTGTCCTGGGCGTCCAGCTTGATGGTGGCGCAAGGCGCCCACTCCAGACTTTGGAGATACCCGGCCACCACCTGCTCCTCCAGGGAATAAGGAGTAAAGGACGGCAGGATGGCTTGGCCTTCGGGAGTTTGCGACAAATGGTGCAGCACCAGGCGGCCGAAGAGGATGCTCAGAAACCGAATGTGAAAAGGCGACAACAGAAAGGTAGATTGGGAAGTGTGGAGCCGCATGTCCAGGAGCACGTCGGGAAGCTGCAACCGCACCAGGTGGGACAGACCTTCGCCGTCGCCGGTGGCCAGGTTGGGGTAGATGGTGCCTTTGATTTCCAGAGGGTGGCGCTGAAAATAGAGAGCATAGCAGGGGAAAAACTCCAGCCCCCGGGCGTGCGGCGCCACCGTAGTGGCCGGCCGCTCCTCCCATTCCACCGTACAGGTGGTGACGTCATGGATGAGGCGCTGCACCTCCGTGGTGGTGAGGGAGATTTGCAGCAGCTCGGCCAGAGATTCCTGGTACTGGAGTCGGGTTTTGGGCATAGTCTTTTGGCATTGGCAGTTGGCAGTTGGCAGTTGGCGGCTGGCGGTTAGCGGTTGGCATTGAAAGATCGCTAACTGCAAACTGCTAACAGCTAACTGCTTATATTGTGGCAATTGCTGCGGCCCAGGTCAAGGGCGGCGCAGACCGCGGCAGAACGCGGCCAGGTCCCGGCTGCCGGCGCGGATCTGCCCGGCGATTTCCGGCCAGTCTAGAGTGGTTAGCTCGCCATTTTGCAAAAGCCAGCGCCCTCCCACCATGACGTCCCGCACGTCCCGGGCCCGGGCGGCATAGACCAGGTGGGAGTAAGGGTCAAAAAGGGGCGTGAGGTGGGGCTGGCGCAAGTCCAGCACAATGAGGTCGGCCTCTTTGCCGGGGGCCAGGGTGCCGGTTCGGCCTTCCAGCCCCAGGACCCGGGCCCCCTCCCGGGTGGCCAGGGCCAGCACCTGGGGGGCGGACATAACCGTGGGGTCATGGCGCCAGACCTTGTGCAGCCGGGCGGCCAGGCTCATTTCCCCCCACAGGTCCAGGTTGTTGTTGGATGCGGCCCCATCGGAACCTAATCCCACGGTTACGCCCCGAGCCAGTAAATCCGGGATGGGAGCCGCCCCGGCAGCCAGCTTCAGGTTGCTTTCGGGGCAATGGCTCACCTTCACCCCCCGAAGGGCCAGCAGGTCTTGCTCTTCTTGGGTAAGCCACACGGCATGGACCGCCACCGTCAGTTCATCCAGAATTCCCAGGCGGTCCAGATAAGCCACCGGGCTGAGGCCGGTCTGGCGGCGGATGTCCTCCACTTCCTGGCGGGTTTCGGAAAGGTGCAGGAACAGCGGCAGGCCCCGGGTGCGGGTAAGGGACTTGGCGGCCTTCAAGGTCTCTGCGCCGCAGGTGTACAGCGAGTGACAAAAGACCGTGGAGGTGATGCGGCCCTCAAAATCCTTCCCTGATTCCACGAACTCCCCGGCCACTTTGAGATTGTCCCGGGGGTTGGGCACTCCCGGCGCCGGGAAGTCCACCACGCCCTGGGCCGCCACCGCCCGCAGCCCTGCGTGGTGGAAGGCCCTCCGGACCTCGGACTCGTAAAAATACCCGTCGGCCACGGTGGTGACGCCTCCCCGGATGAGCTCCGCGGCGGCCAGCAGCGCCCCCCAATACGCCCGGTCCGGATTGAGCCAGTCGCGTTCCAGGGGGAAGATGAAATCATGGAGCCACCTCTGAAGGGGCAGGTCGTCGGCCAGGCCCCGGAACCAGGTCATGGGCGCATGGCAATGGGTGTTGACCAGGCCGGGCAGGACCAGGCCGCCCCGGGCGTCCAGGCTCTCCCGGGCCGCAGGTAGGGCGTCCGGGCCCGCCTGGCCCACCGCCGCGATGCGGCTCCCCTGGACCGCCACGTACCCCGGCATAAGGGGCGGCGCGCCCGGCTCCAGGGTCAGCACCAGGGCGTTATGGATTAGGATGTCGATCATTAGCAATTGGCGGTTGGCAGTTAGCGGTTGCGGTTGATGGCAAAATGAATGTGCACCCCCCTCCCACCTTGGCCTGCTCCGCTGTTAGCATGCCCGCAGAGGAGGTGTCAAGATTTCCCTTGGGCGCTTTGCGACCTTGACACCTCCTTCTGGGGCATGCTGTGGAGGAAGCAGGCTGACGGCGAAGGGATGGCCTCTGGGACTCTAGCTAAGGGATGCTTGGTTTTCAATTTCTGATCAGAATTTACCTACTCTAAACTCGAATGAAGCTGAAAAAAAAGCGGTGCACTTTCATTTTGCCTAAGACCCAGACCGCTAACCGCTAACTGCCAACCACTAACTGCTCTCAGCTAATAGCTCACTGCTCACCGAATTTTCCAGGTACTTCTCCCGAATGGCCCCGATGATGTCATAAATGGCAAAAAAGGCCGCCACCACTTCCGGGTCGAAAGCCTGCCCCGATTGTTCCCGAAGGAAAGTCAGGGCCTGCTCTTCGGTGAAAGGCTCCTTATAGGCCCGCCGGGAAACCAAGGCGTCATAAATGTCCGCCAGCGCGACGATGCGCCCGGCCAGGGGGATTTCCTCCCCCTTCTTGCCTTCGCCCATGGGGGGGTGATCGGCGTAAATGTTGCCAATCTTGCCCGGGTAGCCCTGGCCGTCCCACCTTTCGTGGTGATTGAGAGCGATTTCCGCGGAGAGCGCGTCCAGGTCCGAAGTGGCGTTTTCAAAGAGACGGGCCCCGTGAATGGTGTGGTATTTCATGATTTGATATTCTTCGGGGTCCAGTTTTCCGGGTTTCTTCAGGATCAAGTCGGAGATGGCAATCTTGCCCAGGTCGTGGAGCATGGCCGCCAGCCGCAAGAGGTCCCGCATCCGTTTTATCTCTTCCGGGGCAATGCCGCGGTTTAGAGCCCATTGCTGGTAGATTTCCGCGGCATAGGCCGCCACCCGGTGGGCGTGGGCTCCGGTTTCATGGGGGTCCCGAAGTTCGCACATTTTGATCATCCGGAGGATGATCTCCCGGGTCATCATGGCCCGTTCGATGCCCCCCGCGGCGTGTTGGGCGAAATAATTTAAGACCAGGGTGTCCCGATGGCTAAAAGGAATGACTTTTTTTTGTCCATCCAGGGCGTTGATTATTTCCAGCACTCCGATGATTTTTTCCCGGCTGCTTTTCAAGGGCACCACCATCATGGACCGGGTGCGGTAGCCCGAGGCTTCATCGAATGACGGATTGAAGGAAAAGGGCATGTGGGCCGGAATCTGGTAGGCGTCGTCGAGAATCACGGTCTCGCCGGTGCTGGCCGCGTAGCCCGCCAGGGACTCGTTGTTGATCTCCAGGGTCTGACTGGAATAGATGTATTTATTGCTGGGGGTGGTGAACAGGGTATCGTTGTGAATATAGCTGAACTTGAGGACGTTGTTTTCCACCAGGAAAATGGAGCCGGCGTCGGCCTGGGTCAGACGGCGGGCGTCCAGCAAGACCCGGTCCAGAAGGGCGTCCAGGTCCTTGAGCTGATTGGACTCCTCGATGGTGGTCATGATGCGGCTTAAGGTGTCCAGGTCATTTTGGAATTGCATGGGCCACCTCTTGAGGTGCACAGGCTTTCCAGCCTGTGCCGGCGCCGGCTAAAGCCTGCGGCTACATAAATTCCATAAATTTTGCAAAAGCTCAAACCGTCATCGGGTAATATCCACCGGCGCGCCGTTTTGCTCCTCCACCGCCTGAAGAAAGCGGGTCCAGTTGATCTTGTCGGCCAGGCCCTTGTCCTTGAGGCGTTTGACGGCATACTGGAGCATATCGGGAATCTTGAAGTAAATATCTTCGTGGACTTCCACAAAGACGCGGCCGTTCAGGTAGCCGAATTTCACCGGTTCGTAAATGATCTCCACCGGCGTGCCCACGGGGGTGATGCCAAAGAGCTCCTTGATGTCTTCCGGATAATGGCGGATGCAGCCGTGGCTCACCAGGCGGCCCACCCCCATGGGCGCGTGGGTGCCGTGGAGGCCGTAGTGGGACAGGCCCAGCCAGTGGGTGCCCAGGGGATTTTCTTCCCCCGGGGGCATGTAGGATTTCTCATATTTCCACCGCAGACTGGCGGGGATGCGCCAGCCGGGGTTTTCCGCCTTCATCTGCACCCGGAAGCGGCCGAAAGGAGTCTTGTAGTCCAGCACTCCGATGCCGATGGGAAAGGTGCGCACCTCGTGTTTCTCCGGAAAAAAGCGGTAGCCCCGGAGCTCCGCCACGTTGATGAGGTAGCCGGGATAACTGCTCCTATCCGGGATGATCCAGCGGGTGGGAATGACGATGTCCGTGTCCCAGGGGAGGTAAAAATGGTCCAGGCCGCGGTGGAAGCGGGCCAGCTCCCAGAAGCCCAGGTCATACTGGCGGGCGATCTTGTACAGGCTTTCATAGCGCACGATGTGATGGGACTGAAATTCCCCCACCACCGTCACCGCCTGGGGATCAACGCCTGAGCCTTGGGGGAGCCGGTAATGGAACGGCCCCGCGCCCCAGGCCGGGACTTGCCCCAAACATAATCCCAGGCAGAAAAATCCCAGGAGTTTCCGAAGCGTTGACATGCGCGCCATTTTATATGAAAAAACAAAGAGAAAGTAGTCTTTACGGGAAAGAAAATCATGTTTCCGCCACTGGCAACCGGAGAAATCTGCTTCGGATATAACTTTGATTGACAAAGGTGGTCAGCCTGCTAAATTTGACTAATGGGTTCATCGAGGGGTAAAGCCAAAACGGAGAATTTAAGCGCGCGAGATTATTTGAAAAGCGTCACAAAGCAGCGGGAGCTTTTGACCAAGATCCGGCTTAGCGCCAAAAAGGCGGGGCTGGACAAGCTTTCCGACGAAGAAATTACTGCGGAGATTGCTGTTTATCGGAAATCAAAGATAAAATAAGGCTGTTTAACAAGCGCGCAAAGTAGGAATGGCTGGTTATTACTCGGAGCGGAAAATGGATTACCTTCACCCCCACCCCAGCCCTCCCCCCTCAAGGGGGAGGGGGCAAAAGGAAGGAACTTCTTTAATGCTCCGAGTAATAATTCTTGTCATTCTGAGCCGCCGCAGGCGGCGAAGAATCTCCTCTTTGCAGTAAGTAAAGAGACCTTCGCTTCGCTCAGGGTGACAATTCGGGATTATTCAAGTAATTGCAACAGGCTCAAAATAACGCCCCGAGAGCATTTCACCATGATCCTGGACGCGCACACCCACGTTTTCCCCCCGGAATTCTGCAGCCGGCGGGAGGATTTTTTCGCCGACGAGCCGGGCTTTCGGCTCTTGTATGACTCCCCCAAGTCCAAAATGGTGGGCCCGGAGGAGTTGGTCCGGGGCCTGGACGAAGAAGGCATGGACGGCGCGGTGGTCCTGGGATTTCCCTGGCGCCGGGAGCAGAACTGGCGCCGCCACAACGAAGTGATCCTGGAGGCCATGCGCCGCTGGCCCCGGCGCCTCATGGGCTTTTGCGCGGTGAATCCCCGGTTTCCCGGCGCGGTGCGGGAGGTGGAGCGCTGCCTGGCCGCGGGCGCCCGGGGGGTGGGGGAGTTGGCCTTTTATATGACCGATAGGAGCGAAGACCTCACCGCCCTATTGGCCCCCATCGCCGAGCTCTGCCATCATTACCAGGCGCCGCTGCTGCTCCATGCCACCGATAGAGCCGGGCCGGAGTATCCGGGCCGCATGCTGACGCCCCTGGCCGCGGTCTATAAGGCCATCAAGGCCTTCCCCGAAACCATCTGGATTCTGGCCCACTGGGGCGGCCGCCTCCCTTTCTACGGGCTGCTGAAAAAAGAGGCCCCGGAAATCCTGCGAAACGTCTATTACGACACCGCGGCCTCGCCCTTTATCTACCGCCCGGTGATCTACCGGGTGGTGGCAGAGATGGTAGGTCCGGAAAAAATTCTTTTCGGCAGCGACTACCCCCTCCTGGGCCTCAAGCGCTACCTGGATGACATGGCTGAAGCCAACCTGCCGGAGGATTGGAAGGAAATGATTTTGGGGAAAAACCTGGCGAAATTGATGAATTGGGAAGGATAGCCATTAGCCGTCAGCTTTCAGTTTTCAGCTGTTTAACACGGCATCATACGCTAAGCGATGGATGATCTCTATAAAAAATTGGTGGGGCGGGCCTCCGTGCCCGCCGGAGGTAGCATAATACAGGAAGTGGCGATTGCGAGTTAAGGCCCATGGCTTTCCATGGAATTCAATGGCCATAGCAAGGTTTGGCGGGCACGGAGGCCCGCCCCACCCAACCAAGAGGTTGGCAACGAGCAGGGGGCGCTGGTTACTGAAAGCTGATCTCTGAAAGCTGAAAGCTAAAAAACAAAGGAACCCATTTTGGAATACAACTCTGACGTATTGGTAATGGGCTCGGGGCTGGCGGGGTTGAGCTACGCCCTGAAGCTGGCCGACGGGGCCACGGTGAACATCATCACCAAGCGGGAGCTGACGGAGACCTCCACCCGCCTGGCCCAGGGAGGCATTGCCGCGGTCCTGGGCCCCGACGACCGCTTCGAGTATCACATCCAGGACACCCTCACCGTGGGTGAGGGCCTGTGCCACCCGGACATTGTGGGCCTGGTGGTGCGCCAAGGCCCGGACCGCATTAAAGAGCTGGTGGAACTTGGAGCCCACTTCGATGAGGGGAAGGGCAACGGCTTCGACCTGGCCCGGGAGGGAGGCCACTCCCGGCGGCGCATCATCCACGCCCACGACATGACCGGCGCCGAAGTGGAGCGCATCCTGGCGGAGAAAGTCCTGGCCCATCCCAACATCCGGGTTTATGAAAACCACATGGGGGTGAACCTCATCACCCTGGAGCGGGTGGTGCGCACCGGGCGGGTAGTGGCCGAGTCGGAGCGATCCTGCCTGGGGGCCTACGTCCTCAATACCGAAACCGGCCACGTGGAAACCTTCCTGGCCCGCATCACTTTGCTGGCCACCGGGGGAGTCGGCAAGGTCTATGTCTATACCAGCAACCCGGACATCGCCACCGGCGACGGGGTGGCCATGGCCTACCGGGCCGGGGCGTTGATCGGCAACATGGAATTCGTCCAGTTCCACCCCACCTGCCTGTATCATCCCCAGGCCAAGAATTTTCTCATCTCCGAGGCCCTGCGGGGGGAGGGCGCGGTGCTCATCGACCGCCGGGGCCGGCCCTTTATGGAGAAGTACCACCCCTTGAAAGACCTGGCCCCCCGGGACACGGTGGCCCGGGCCATTGACAGTGAACTGAAAAAGAGCGGCGACGACTGCGTTTATTTAAACATCAGCCACAAACCGGCCGATTTTATTGAAAGCCGGTTTCCCAACATCCACCAGCGGTGTCTGGAGTTGGGCATCGACATGACCAGGGAGCCTATCCCGGTGGTGCCCGCGGCCCATTATATGTGCGGCGGCGTGGTGGTGGACGCCTGGGGCCGCACCACCATCTCCCACCTCTACGCGGTGGGGGAGGTGTCCATGACCGGTCTGCACGGGGCCAACCGGCTGGCCAGCAACTCGCTGTTGGAGGCCCTGGTTTTTTCCCACCAGGCGGCCCAGTCCGCCCGGGAAATTTTGCCCCAGTTGCAGTCCAAGCCCCCGGTTCCGGTGGCGGCCTGGGAAACTTACGGCGCCACGGACAGCGAGGAAGCGGTGGTGGTGTCCCACAGTTGGGACGAAATCCGCCGTTTCATGTGGAACTACGTGGGCATCGTGCGCTCCAACACCCGCCTGCTCCGCGCCCAGGCCCGCATCGGCCCCATCCTGAAGGAGATCAACGAGTATTACTGGAAGTTCCTCATCACCAGCGATCTTCTGGAGTTGCGCAACATCGCGTACGTGGCCGACCTCATCATCCGCATGGCCCTGTGGCGCAAAGAAAGCCGGGGGCTGCACTACAATCTGGACTACCCTCAAGCCGATGACGTCAACTTTCATCGGGACACTCTGATTTCCATAGAGGGCTGGCATTAATGCCGGGGGAGAAAATTCTCCTGGTGGACGATGACCCCCAGTTTTTGGGGCTGGTGCAGGAATTTCTGGAGGAGCAGGGGTATGCGGTGGTCACTGCTCCGGACAGCCGTCAAGCCCTGGACGCCGTGGGCCGGGAAGGATTCCACCTGGCGCTCGTTGACCTGAGGCTTCCGGAGGTTTCGGGGCTGGACCTACTGTCCCACATTAAGGCCAAATCCCCGGATACCGAGGTCATTCTCTGCACCGGCTACGCCGACCTGGATACGGTCCTCCAGGCCATGCACCGGGGGGCCTATGATTACCTGGTAAAGCAGAACCTGCGCCTGCCCGATCTTCAGGCCGTGGTGGCCCGAGGTCTGGAACATCGCCACCTGGCGTTGCGCAACCGGGAACTTTTAGTGGAGATTGAAGAAGCCAGAGATGAACTGGCCCGGCGGCGAGCCGCGGAGCTGGTGCAGATCCGGCGCATCGGCGAGTCCCTTTCCTGCCCCCTTTCCTGGGAGCAGATCATCGAAGGACTGCTCAACCTCATTTGGGAGAGCATTCCCCTGGCCTTCCTGGGTCTGGAACTCCGCGGCGAAGGGGAAAACCTGCCCCTCCAGGCCTACCGGTGCCAGCCGGGGGTGGCCGAAGAGGCCATCCAGACCTTTAAATCCTTTCTGCAGGAGAGCCTGGGACAGGGCCGGGTCTATCCGGATGCGGCCCGGGCGGCCCAATGCCAGGCAGTCCTGCCCGGGGTGCTATGGGCCATGGTTAAGGCCGGAGAAACCCTGGGGCTCATCGGGGCCGCCCGGGAGACCCCCTTTACCCCGGAAGAGACCGAACTCTTCCGGATTTTCACCCTCCAGGGGGAATCGGCCCTGCGCAATTTGGTGCTCTATGAGCAAGTGCGCAACCTGGCCATCCGGGACCACCTCACCGGGCTCTTCAACTACCGCTACTTCTGGGACGTCTTACCCCATGAAATCCGCCTGAGCCGGCGCTACGGCACTCCGCTGTCCCTGCTTTTCATGGACATCGACGACTTCAAGACCATCAACGACACCCTGGGCCACCCCATGGGGGACATGGTGCTCAAAACCCTGGCGGCTTACCTGGAGGGCGCGGTGCGACAGGCCGACGTTGTTTGCCGCTATGGCGGGGAGGAGTTCGTGACGCTGTTGCCCCAGACTCCCCAAAACCAGGCCCTGGCCCTGGCGGAACGGTTGCACCAGGGGATTTCCCAACTTGCGGTGCCCCTGCCCCAGGGCGAGATGCACTTCACCGTGAGCATCGGAGTGGCGGGACTGAAGCCGGGCATGAACAGCGAAGGCCTGGTGAGGGCCGCGGACAAAGCCCTCTACCAGGCCAAAGAGACGGGGAAGAACCGGGTGTGCGGAGCGGATTGATTTATACCGTTTTCGGTTTTCGGTTTTCAGTTAAAATAGATTGGATTATCAATAAGTTAGCCATATAATTTGTTGCATCTGAAACTGAACTTGGTATTAATCCGCAGATAAAGAATGGTGCGTACCGCGCCCCTTTTTAAGGAATAAAATCCACCACCTCACACCCCTCTTTGTTCAGGGCGTCAATGATGGGTGCCAGATTGCACCGGTCCAGGCGGAAATAATAGGCCCGTTTGCCGTCCTTTAGGGGCCCCAGGGCCACGTTGATAATCTTCCCCCCCACTGCCTTGATGATTCCCGTGGCCGCTTCCAGGGCCTCGGTCTTATCCTCCAAGAGCAAATCTATCCTTGAGCTGCTGCGCAGCAGTTCCAGCATGGTGAGAAACGCGGAGAGCAAATCCAGCATGGTGATGATCCCGGCCAGGCGCTCGCCTTCCATCACCGGCATGCCCCCGATTTTGTGTTCCAGGAGCAAGCGGGCCGCTACTTCGATGTGGGTATCCGGGTTGACGCTGATGGGATTTTTGATCATCATGTCCCCCACGGTGATCTTCTCCAGCATGGAGGCCAGCAGGACTTCCCGCAGGTCCCGGGAGGTAATCCAGCCCACCATGCGGTCGTTCTGCATCACCGGGAGGTGGCGGATGTTGTGCTTCTGCATCAGGTTCAGGGCCTGTCCCACCCGCTTGTCGGGGGAGATGACGACGATGTCCCGGCTCATGATCTGACTGACCCGCATGGGCCTTCTCCTGGTGTGAATTTGCCTACCTTGGGGACCACCATAAAATAAAGGGCCGGAAATTTCAAGGGAATTCCTGGGAAACGGCTTGAAGGCTTGGGAGGAAGACTAATTCTGGGCTAAAATTTTAGGGTTGAGCCCAGCTTGCTTACAGATTTCGTTAGCGGTCATTCGATCAAATATTTTGTGTCGTTTTACCGGATGGTTTTGACCCGGCAATCCTCCAAGTCTTTCCCTTCGGTCACCACTTCAGGCCATTCCACCAACTGGCCCAAATATTTGGCGGTGAAATTAATAAACACGGCACTCTCCATTGCCAAATGATACTCGGGTAATTATGCTCCCCTAATTCGTCCCCAGGGCCATCTGCAGGGTGGAGATGACGTGCTCCGCTTCCCCTACGTAGGTGGACATGTTGGCCCGGTGATTAGCCAGGATGCCATCCTTGGAGCCATTGGTCACCACCCAGGGCCGGAGATGGGAGGCCTCGCGGAGGGCATGAATGGCGTCCTCCAGCAGCTTGTGCAGGTTTTTTTTCTGGATTTCGGCGTGGAAGTCCACTTCCACGGCCTGGAGCATCTGGGCCATGCCCAGGGCGATGCCTTGAGAAAAGTAGAAGTAATCATCCACCACAAACCAGGAAATGGCCGAGCCGTCGGCCTCTTTGTCCTTGGTCAGGTTGTGGAAACTGCTGCCCAGCAGGTCTTTGTAATTGCTCATCAGGACCATGAGGTTGTCCACCCGGGAGTAGAACCTGCTTCGTCCCCGGGACAGGGCCTCCACGTAGCTTTCCAGGTCCCGGATGGCCTCCCGGTACTTGCCCGAGGCCGAGGGGAACCAGTATTTATCGGCGCTGACCATGAAAAAATTCATAGCCTCATTGATGTTAGGGTTGTAAGCCTCGGTGATGGCAAACCGGGTGAGGTGCTCATTGAGGACGATAATGGTGCGCCGGGCCACTTCCAGGACCCCCATCTGGACGTGGTTGACGTTGTCCGTCAACCCCATTTTGCCAAAGAGGATGGTATTGGGGCGCCAGCCGAACCAGGTCTTGTTCACCTGGTCATCCATGATTTTGATCAAGGCCCGGGTGAACACCTCACCTTTCACCGGTTGCCGGGGAGGCGGAGGAGGTGGCGCCTTGACCGCAGGTGCGGCCGGCAGAGGGGCCGGGCTTGGGGTTTCTTTGGCCGGAGCCGGTTCTTGAGGGAGCGCCGCCTCTTTATGGGCTTCCGGAGGCTTTTTAGCTTCCAGCGCCTTGGCTTTGGGAGGGGGGGTCAATTCGGGAGTATGAATCTTCTGCCAGGTATCCCAGACAAAGAGCATGGCGAAAAACGCGATGATCACCAGGGCCACCAGGATGAACCGCTGGCGCAGCAAGCGCTTCAGGGTACTCTCCGGGGGCTTCGGCTCGGGGGCTACGGGCACAGGGAGACGTCTTGGGGTCATAGCTATTTGGACTCCTGCGGGGCGCAAGCGGCAGGCTTGGAATGTTCGCCAAAGATTTCCGCGGTGAAGGTATAAATCTTGGTATCCTTTTCTTTCCAGGCGTCCGGGGGCAGCCCGGCCTTACAGCAGGTCTGCTCCAGGAAAGTGGTGCGGTTCCAGCCGCACTGCACCGCCACCTGGGGCAGCAGCAGGCCCCGGGAAAAACCCCGCTCCAGATAAAGACCGTGGGTTCCCACCTGAATTTCCTCCAGGTTATTAATGGGGCGCATGGGGGTGAGGATGGAGATCTCCACTTCCAGGTCCGCCAGTTCCTGAGCCTGCAAGGGACGGAACCGGGGGTCCTGGAACGCGGCCGCCGCGGCCATCTCCAGTATGGCCTCCGTCAAGGGCTTCACCGCCTCCAGATAGCCGATGCAGCCCCGAAGACGCCCCCCGCGGTGGAGAGAGACGAATACCCCCCGAGGCTCGCACATATAAGGCGGCAGGTCTTTGGGAACCTGGGGCGTTTCCCCTTTCAGACGGGCCTCAATGCCGGTCCGGGCCAGCCCGAGCAGCATTTTCTTATCAGAGTCGCTATACCTCATGGCTTTTGGTACCTCCCCGGCCAGCAGGGCAAGGGGGATGAATAAGACCCCGGTTCCCAGGAGCAAGCAGAATGTCAGAAGCAGACGGCGAAGGCGCATCATGAATCCCCCGGATTAGCCGGGGCCAGAATTCCTTTAACCTGGTTCATATAACCAGGATTCGCCGCGCCTGTCAATGGCAAAGGGCGGGGGTTTCTTGGCAGAACAGACGGCGCCCACAGGCCAGAGGCCTGTGCTACTAATCTTCAATTTCTTGTTTTTTGACAAAGATTTTGCATGTATCCCATTGATCTGATTAAGTAATCAGTTCAATTTTTGAGTTTGGTTGCGGCCTTAGGCCGCGATGTGCCACTAATATTTTTTCTGGTTGGTGGTCTCTCTCGAAATAGGGATTTTTTTCAAAGATGTCTCCTGGGATTGCCTTTCCGGAGTAAAAGCAATAATCGATTTGCATTATTTTTTCTATCTCCCCTACCCTTAAATGATATATTGACCCCACTCGAAAGGGTCCTTTCCGGAAAGAAGGAGCCGACGGCAAGGCCCAAGGGGTGCTGGTGACCTATGGCGGCAAGTTCGGGGGCTACGCCCTCTTCGTCCAGAACGGCAAGCCCACCTTTGTTTACAATTGGGGAGACACCGCCCGCTACACCGTCACCTCCGGGGCGGGCACCCGCACCCTGGGAGAAAAGGGAGGCAATTTCGCCATCGTGGGGCCCAAGTGGCAAGGAAAGCTGCCGGCGGGGCTTAAGAAAATCCAGGCGCCCACCAACACCGTGTGGATTATCGGGCGTATCCTGACCCGGGGTAAAGCTGACTATAAGGCGGTGCACGCCATCCAGGATCAATGCACCTTGACGCCCTTGAGCGTTTGGGAGAAAAAATCGCCCTCCCGGCCTGCCCCCCCGGTGGATCCCCAGGTTGATATGAAAGCGCCCCCCATGCATCAGGTGGCTGATATGAAGGCTGGGGTATTTTTCCAAAACCTGGCCGCGGCCATGAAGGCTAATCCTCCGGCCTCGGCCGACGCCCCGGCCCTAAAAAAATTTGCCGCCCTGGGGATTATCCCCGGCAAGGATTTTAATCTGAAAAAACTCCCTCCGGCTACGGCCCAGGCGTTGGAAGCCGGGGTGCAGCTCGGCCAGATGCGCATATTAGGCCAGGCCGAGAAAATCGGCGAGGTTAAAAACGGGTGGCAAATAATGCGCTCCCCTATCGGAACTTACGGCGCTAACTATGACATTAGGGCGGCTATCGCCTATTTCGGGCTGGGGGCTAACCTGATGGAAGACGCCGTTTATCCTAGCTCTTTTAAGGACCAGGAAGGCCAAACCCTCACCGGTAAGCAGCGCTACGTGCTGCACTTCGACAAGGACAAGCTGCCGCCGGTCAATGCCTTCTGGTCCCTGACCATGTACGGGGAGAACAGTTTTCTGGCCCCCAACCCCCTCGGGCGGTATGCCTTGGGAGATCGCGACTCCCTCAAATACAACCCCGATGGGTCTTTGGACCTTTACCTGCAAAATCAGTCCCCGGGGCCGGATAAGGAAGCCAACTGGCTCCCCGCGCCGGCGGATGAGTTCAATGTCACCCTGCGCCTATACTGGCCCAAAAAAGAAGTCCTGGAGGGCGCCTGGAACCCGCTGCCCATCAGGCGGGTGAAGTAGCACCGGCTTTCTGGTGGCGCCGGCTTCCGGCCTGTGCATCTAGAACATTTCGGAGCAGTCGCTCATGAGCCGAAGGATATTTTTGGGGGGAGGACCAGGGAGCAACGCTCCCTGCCCTCCCCCAACAACAAATTTTCAGGACAGAAAACCGTATAATGAAAACCTACCCCATCTTCGTCCTCATTGACGGCAAGCCCTGCCTGGTGGTGGGGGGCGGCGCCGTGGGGGAAAGAAAAGTCCAGGACTTGCTGACCGCCGGGGCTAAGGTAACGGTGGTGAGCCAAGCCCTCACGCCCACCTTGGCGAAGCTGGCCAGCCAGGGTCAAATCCGCTACCTGGAAGGCGGCTTCACCCCGAAACATCTGGAAGGCATGGTTCTGGTCATCGGGGCCACCGACGACCCCCGGGTCAACGCCCGGGTTAGCGCCGAAGCCCAGGCCCGGGGCATCTGGGTCAACATTGCGGACGCCCCGGAGTTGTGCACCTTTATCGTCCCCGCCCAGGTGCGCCGGGGGGACCTCACCGTGGCCATCAGCACCGGCGGGGCGTCCCCGGCGTTGGCCCGGCGGCTGCGGGAAGACCTGGAGCGGCGCTTCGGCCCGGAATACGGCCCCTACCTGGCCCTGCTGAAGGAGGTGCGGGAGCGGGTCCTGGCCGCCCGCCGGGGCCATCCGGACAATGCCGCCCTGTTTCTCCGCCTGGTGGACAGCCCCTTGCAGGAAGCCCTGGCCCGCCATGACCGGGAAGAAGTGAGCCGCATCCTGGTGGAGATTTTAGAGGAAGTTCTGCCTTATGCGGTTTTGGCGGAATTGGCGGATAAGGCAGTGAGCAGTGAGCAATGAGCATTGGGGTAATTTGAGGTGGAAGAACTTTTGAAATCCTTCAATCTCTCCTGTAATCTGCCGATAAATAATACATCTCTCAGAAAGCCCGGTTAGAAAATTTCTTAAGTGAAATCGCCTTGCTGGTAACCTACGCCCTTACCCTACTGGTCAGCGCCTTCCTGCTGTTCCTGGTGCAGCCCATGTTTGCCAAGATGGTGCTCCCTCTGTTGGGGGGAACTCCCGCGGTATGGAACACCTGCATGGTATTTTACCAGGGGGCGCTGCTGGCCGGGTATGCCTA
This sequence comes from Deltaproteobacteria bacterium, assembly GCA_016874915.1. Lineage (GTDB taxonomy): Bacteria > Desulfobacterota > Desulfobaccia > Desulfobaccales > 0-14-0-80-60-11 > VGSO01. The sequence goes on along the minus strand of VGSW01000004.1, from coordinate 3,831 downwards.
TGCCCACGGAGCACCCAGCCGACTGGGAGTGCGCCGCCAGGCCGTACTCCACCTGGGCCTGCTGTCCCTGGCCGCGACCCTGGCTCTACCCATCGGCGTAGCTCCGGGGTGGACCCCGCCGACCGGGGCGAACCCCGTACCCTGGCTCTTGCTGCTATTGCTGGTGTCAGTGGGCTTCCCCTTTTTCGTAGTCTCCGCTACCGCGCCCCTGCTCCAAAAATGGTTCGCCCACACCAGCCACGCGGCGGCCCCGGACCCCTATTTCCTGTATGGCGCCTCCAACTTGGGCAGCATGCTGGCCCTCTTATGCTACCCCCTGGTGGTGGAGCCGTTTCTATCCCTGCGCCAGCAGGCCTGGGCCTGGGGCGGGGGGTACTTGGCGCTGACAGTATTCATCGGGGGATGTGCGGTGATGTTGTGGCGGTTTCCGACGGAAATTCCCCCGGCCGCCGCGAGGGTGAACTTGAACCCGCATGGGGATGCCGGCTCCGGCCCCCTTACCTGGGGCCGAAAAGCCCGGTGGGTGCTGTTAAGTCTGGTGCCTTCCAGCCTGCTGCTGGGGGTGACCACCTATATCAGCACGGATATCGCCGCGGCGCCGCTGCTCTGGGTCATTCCCCTGGCCCTGTATCTCCTGACTTTTGTTCTGGTGTGCGCCCGGAAGCCGCCGCTGTCCCATGATTTCATGGTGCGCCTGGAACCCCTGGGGCTTGCGACCCTGGTCCTGCTCTTTCTCCTCCAGATGGAAACCGGGACCTGGCCCCTCATCTTTCTCCACCTGATGGCCTTCTTTCTCATCGCCATGGTCTGCCACGGGGAATTGATGCAGCTGCGCCCGGCGGCTTCGCATCTCACCGAATTCTACCTCTGGATCTCCGTAGGCGGGGTTCTGGGCGGGATGTTCAACGCTTTGGCCGCGCCCCTACTCTTCCGGTCCCTGGCGGAGTATCCCCTGATGGTCGCGGCGGCTTGCTTTCTGCGGCCCGGATCCTGGGGTGGGAAGCAACCTGTCAGGCTGTTGGATTTCCTTCTGGTTTTGGCCCAGGGGGCCCTGGTCGCGGGGGCCCTCAGGGCGCCTGTGGTCATGGATTCCTCCCTCCTGCGAGCCGGGATAATCGCCCTGCTCGCCGGCCTGATTGCCTGGTTCAGCCACCGCTTTCGGGACCGCCCCCTGGGTTTCGGCCTGGGCATGGGAGCTTTGCTGCTGGCCAGCGCCATGAGCCTGAACTCGGGTTCCATCCTGTACGCCAGCCGCAACTTCTTCGGGGTTCTTCAGGTCAAGCTGGACGAGAACGGCTCCTACTATTTGCTCACCCACGGCACCACTCTCCACGGGGCCCAGAGTTTGGACCCGGCCCTCTACCGGGAACCCCTCACCTACTATCATCCCACCGGGCCTTTGGGGCAGGTGTTCGCGGCTTTCTCCCCCAAGCTGGCCCAGGGGCGCATTGCCGTCATCGGCCTGGGCACCGGCTCCATCGCCGGCTACGGCAGGCCGGGGCAGCATTTCACTTTCTACGAAATCGACCCGGGGGTGGTAAAGATTGCCCGGGATTCCCGCTACTTCACTTTTTTAGAGGACTGCCCCGCCGAAGTGGAAGTCATATTGGGAGACGGCCGCCTGGCCCTGCAGCATTCGGACGCTTCCTATGACCTGATCATCCTGGACGCCTTCAGTTCCGACGCCATCCCGGTGCACCTAATCACCCGGGAGGCCCTGAGGGTCTATCTTTCCAAGCTCCAAGACGGGGGTATTCTGGCGTGCCATATTACCAACCGGTATCTGGACCTCATCCCGGTATTCGGCAGCCTGGCCCGAGACGCGGGCCTGGCCGGTATTGTCCGGCAGGATTTTCCTCTCATCGAGAATAGTCCCCGAAAGTCCCCTTCCTTATGGGCGGTGCTGGCCCGCCAGCCGGCGGACCTGGCGCTCCTGGCCGCGGACAGCCGCTGGCGGCCCCTGGACAACTCCGCCAACGTCTTGTGGACCGACGACTTCTCCAACATCCTGGCAGTTTTTAAATGGCATTCTTTTTTTTCAAGCGATCCACGCCGATAAACCCAGATTAATAATTAACCCCTGGGCTCTAATCCCAACAACCCACCCCACAACCTAATCTCTTGACCCTGGCCTTCAGGTAAGGGACAATTATCTTGTGTTTAAATTCAGTTAAAAGTTGATGCCCCATCATTCATGGCGGACCCCCTTCTTTACCTGAGCCTCATCGCGTATTTCGGGGCCACGGCCCTATGGCTGGGCTTCTTTGTGGCCCAGCGGGAGAGTTTATGCCGCTGGGGGGCATGGGCCATGGGGCTGGGACTGGCGCCCCACAGCTTGGCGCTGATCCTGCGCGCCGGCGCTTACGGGCACTTCCCCGCGGCCACCCTGGGGGACACCCTCCTGGTGCTGGACTGGGCCCTGGTGGCCGCATTTCTCTTCCTCAACTGGCGCCATCCCATCAAGGTCCTGGGGGCTTTGGCCGCGCCGTTGGCCGCCCTCATGGTATGCGGGGCCTTGATTCTGCCGGCGGGCCAAGGGCCGGCGTCGCCCCTCCTCAACAGCGTCTGGCTGGCGGTCCACATTGTCCTGGCCCTGCTGGGCTACGCCGCCCTCACCCTGGCCTTCCTGGGAGGCATCTTTTATCTGGTGCAGGAGCGCCAGCTCAAAGGGAAAAAGTTCGGCTCCTTCTTTTATCGCCGCCTGCCGTCCCTGGAGCAGTTGGACGCCCTCAACTACTGGTGCCTCACCATCGGTTTCCCCTTATTCACCCTGGGGATCATCGCCGGGTCCCTGTATGCCCAGCACGCCCTGGGACGGCTCTGGAGTTGGGATCCCAAGGAAGTCCTCACCCTCATCGCCTGGTTGTTCTACGCGGTGCTCCTCCATGAGCGCCTGGTGGCGGGATGGCGGGGCCGCCGGGCCGCGCTCCTGTCCATCTGCGGCTTCCTCGTCCTGGTGGTCGCTTTTGTGGGCGCCAACCTGTGGTTCAGTAGTTACCACAGCTTTGAAAGCTTCATCCGGCAGCCATGAACCTTCTACTGATGGGCGTCAATCATAAAACCGCGCCCGTGGCCCTGCGGGAAAAGCTGGCTGCTTTCATCCCCGACCCGGAGGAAGCCTACCGCGTTCTCAAGGCATATCCGGAGCTGTCCGAACTCATCCTCTACACCACCTGCAACCGGGTGGAAATGCTGTGCGTCACCGAGGCCGTTCCGGAGGCGGAATCCCGGCTCAAGGCCTTCTTCGCCCGGGACCCGGAGATCGCCAGCGCCCTGGAAGAGTCGCTGTATGTTCGCCGGGACCAGGACGCGGTGCAGCACCTATTCAGGGTGGCCGCCAGCCTCGATTCCATGGTGGTGGGGGAACCCCAGGTTTTAGGGCAGATTAAAGAAGCCTATCGCCAGGCCACTTCCCAAAACGCCACCGGGCCTATTATGAACCGGTTGCTGCACAAGTCCTTTTCCGTGGCCAAGCGGGTGCGCCGGGAAACGGGCATCGGCGACGCCGCGGTGAGCGTCAGCTACGCCGCGGTAAGCCTGGGAAAGAAAATCTTCGGCAGCCTGGCGGGGAAAAACGTGCTGCTGTTAGGGGCCGGGGAGATGGCGGAACTGGCCTTGGAGCACCTCCGGGGCCAGGGAGTGGCTCAGATCGTCATCGCCAACCGCACTCTGGACCGGGGCGTGCGCCTGGCGGAGCGCTTCCGGGGGGAAGCCGTGTCGTTGGAGGAGCTGGATACCCAGCTTTTGGCGGTGGACATCCTCATCAGCTCCACCGGCGCCCCGGAATACCTCCTCACCCGGGACCAGGTGAAAGCGGCCATGCGCCGGCGC
>VGSW01000003.1 GCA_016874915.1 Deltaproteobacteria bacterium | reverse complement strand
CAACAGTACCCCAAGAAGGTGGCAATCCAGAACACCAGCCATGGCGGCCGGCTTGTCAGGTCATGTCTGGTCGCTGCGAGAATTAATGTCTACGAAATTATTTATCAACCATTAAAGGGTCATTACCGGACCCGCCAGCACGCCAATTAATGTTTTTTTGTGGCCTTGGGGTCCTTTCCGGTTAAATTTTCCCCCCACCGATTTACCCCTCAATTTGCTACTTCTTGAGGTGGGGCTCGGGGCCGCCTTTCTTTACCGGGCCTTTAGGCTTGGGCTTGGGGCCTTTGGGCTGGGGTTTGGCTTTGGCTTGGGGCGCCTTGGCCCCTTTAGCCTTTTCCTGGCGTTCCTTCAACTGCTGCTGTTTGCGTTCCTGGAGCTGCTGTTTGCGCTCCTGAAGCTGTTGTTTGCGTTCTTGGAGCTGCTGCTGGCGCTCTTGAAGGAGCTTCTCCCGCTTTTCCTGCAATTCCTGGGCCTTGGCAGGGGGGGCCTTCAGGGCCGGCTTGGAGGGCTCCGGCGGCGCCTTGGCCGGGGCTTTCAAGGGCGCCTTGGGCGGCGCCAGGGGCTTGGGGGGCGCCGGGGGTGGGGCCGGGGGCTTGGGGGGCGCAGGCGGCTTCACCACGGGGGCTTTGGGCGGGGCCGGCGGCTTCGCTGGCGCCTTTACTGCCGGCTGTATGGGTGCCGCCGGCTTGAGCGGAGCGGCCGGGGCCTTGGCCAGAGGCGCCACCGGCTTGATCTGCTTGCTGGCGGGAAGCTTGTTGATCTGCTTCTGCATGGCCGGGCTCAGAGGCTTGATGGCCGAAGCCGGCAGCGCGGCGGCTACAACGCCTTTGGCAGGAGAAAGAGGCGCCACCGCAGGGGCCTTGGGAATTTTAGCCGACAAAGGCTGCATGGGAGCAAGGGGCGCAACATTGGGGTTGGCCAGATTGGGCGGCTGGACCGCGGGAAGAAGCTGCGGGTTGGGAAAGGGTTGCTGTTGGACCAAGTTCGGGGGCAGCACCGGCTGGAGGTTGGGCTGATTTACCACCGGGGCCGGGGGCAACACCCCGTTAATGTTGCCAAAATTGATGGAATTGCCGCTGATGGTGTTATTAATGGTCACCGCGGGAACTCCTGAAACCGAGGAGACATAAGATACCGGCGGACCCAGGGCATAAGCCAAGCCGATCCCCGCCGCCAGACCCAGAAGGCCGGGGTAGTAAGTGGGCGCGGCATAGGCGGGCACCGGTTGGGTGACGGGATAGAGCACCGGCACGTAAGTGGGGGGCGCCATGGCGCCGCTGTTCAGATAAGAATGCTGGGATTGTAAGGCTGCCCCAAACCCTGAAGGAACTTGTCCGAACTGGCAAAGAGATAGGCCGGGGGCGCCAATTGCTCTGCCACGGGCTTTCGGGGGGAATAGCCCTCGGGCTTGTAACCCGGAGGCGGCGTGTAATTGGGCGGGGGTATGGGTGCCCAGCCCACGTAGTCTTTGCTAGTCCGCCACTCCACGGTGTTGGGATACCAGGTATGGCCCGGCACCCAGACCCATCCCAAGGCGTCCGTGGGCATCCAGTTGCCGAAGTGGTAAGTGGCCCACCCCCCAAGGCTCCTTGGTCTCAAACACGTACCCCTGGTCCGTGGGCGCCCAGCGGCCGTCCAGATAAGGGCGCCAGTTCTCCGTGACTCCGGAGGGCCGCCACACCGGCCCGTAGTCTTCAAAGTCAATCCACTCGCCGTGCTTGGCCAATTCGTCATACATAAAAGATGGCCGCGTCTTCCATGCCAGCCCCAGCCGGTCCCGGACCGGCCAGTTGCAGGGTCAGGCCCAGACAGCAAGCCATTAACAAACTAAAAAACGACTTCATTCTATGCATGGCTGGCTCCTAAAATGGCTGGGGGTTAAGCTGAAGGTTTCTTGGGCCGGTGGGAAAAAAACCGATGCCGCCAGTATAAATTAAGAAGATTTCCGGCAACTTATAACCGGTTTAACGCGCTAACCGTGGATCAGGCCAGGAAAAGACTGAGGAACGCCTTCTACGTAAATATTATGCCAAAAATTTTATCGAAGTTAAATTGAAATCTTCCATTCCTGCTTCTGGGCCATAGTGCTGTGGGGTAAAGAAATAAACAAAGCGGGGGAGAGGGGCTGGTTCACCCGGACCGGACGCCGGTTTTACTCCCAGCCCCTTCCCCCGGTCTTTCACTCAATTTCCTCTTTCAGGGTAGTGGTAAACCCCAGGGGCGTGGGGGTTTTTTGGTAACCTTTGGGGGGGTCGAAGAGGAGCGCGGTGATCCCACCTTCCTTGATGTTCTTGTATTCTACGCAAAGGTTCCGGTCCTTGCAGACCATTTTTATGGGCACCCCCAACTTTTGGGAAACCCAGACGGTCTGGCGGGTCACTCCCGCTTCACCGCCTCGGACCGTGACTTCATACTTTTCGGCCACGTATCCGTTCACGGTTTCCGTCCCCACCAGGCGCTTAGTGACCGCGTCGGGGGGAATCTGAATGAACTGCCCGGGCAATTTGGCCCGCAAAGGCATCTCCATGTAAGTCCGGTCCAGGGGCATGACCACATAAACGGCTTTTTTGTCCGGACGGACGATGGTGACGGTCCGTCCCTCGGCGTCCATAAACTCCTGGCGCATCTTGCCGTTTTGGACGAAGATCTTCGCCGGCATGGTCTTATCGCCGTCCTGGATGATCATCTGGGCGGTGAACTCCGCGGCCGCAGCGCTCCCGGATAGCATTAGCAGCAGTGGCAGCAACAGCCATCCCGGCTTTTTGAGTTTGGGCAGCATAAGCACCTCCCGAATTGCAGGCTGGACCGGCGCCGAATCGGGCGACTCCTTCCCTAAATACCGGCCCTTATTTCAATGGGGGCATCATACCCCCGGGCATGGCCATTTTCTCAAAGCCCGCCGGGGGCTCAAACACCCTGTCCGGCACCCCGCCTTCCTTGATGTCCCGGTACTCCAGGAAAAAGGAACCGTCGGGGCTGACCATCTTGATGGGCATCCCCAGTTTCTTAGACACCCACATTAAATGTTTCATTTGTCCGCCGTTGTCTTTTACGGAAGTTTCATACTTGTCCGTGAGGTAGCCGTTCACCGTTTCCGTGCCCAGGTGCTTCTCGGTGGCCACGTCCTTGGCGGCGACTTTCAGGTCTTTCACCATCTCATCCGTGTAAGGCATCTCCATGTACATCTTTCGGTCCGGCATGACCATCCAGATGACCTTCTTGTCCGGCCGCAGGATGACGATAGTCTTGCCGTCGCCCGTGGGAAATTCCCGATAAACTTTATCCCCTTTGATATAAGTCTTGCTCTGGGCTTCCTTGCCCTGGAAGCGCTCGAAGATCACCGCGCTGAACTCCGCGGCCAGGGCCGGGGCCGAGAGCAACAAAACCAGAGAGAGGCCCAAAAGCCATACGCGCCGCAGTCCCCGCGGCCAGACCAGCAACACTTGGTGTGGAAACATTCAGTTCTCCTTATATAGTAATCCCACGATTAATTATTTAACTTTTTCCATCACCGCGGCGATGGCCAGGCCTTCTCCCGCGGCTATTACCGCCCAAAAGATCAACTGTAGCCCGATGAGCAGCAGCGGCTCCCCGAATTGATTAAAGGGAGTGAAAAATTCCCAGAAGAGAAAGGAAAGAAAAAAGATCAGCCCTCCCAGCCGCAGGCCCCGGGCCGCAATTCCCGCCGGCCAGCCCGGCGCCAGCCATTGGTAAAGGTAAGCGTGGCCCAGGGTAAAGCCGAACAGCCCGATAATAATGGGCGCCGGCTGGGACACCACCAGGGGCAGCGGCTCCAGTTGGGTCCACACCGCAATGAGCTTGGGGCTTTGCAGGGAGGGATTGAGCAGAACCCCGCCACCCTGCCAGCCGAATCCCAGCAGCCTAAAAGTAAACAACATCAGCAGGTTCAAGGCCAGGCCTCCGGCCAGTCCGGCCAGGAAAAGCCTTAAAGCAGAAAAAATCATACCAGCTCCATGCCCGGGGCGCTGGTTATTCCCTCGCCGGTAAGGAGAAAAAAACTCTCTCCGGCGCAGGCCAGGCAGAAGGGCTGGCCGTCCTTAACCCGGATACGAGACTCCGCCACCCCTTCGCCGCACTGGCTGCACACCACCCCGGAGGGGCGGCCATGGGCATGGGGCGCCTTGATCTTCAGGCTTTTAATGAGAAACTGCTCCTCCAGGGGGGTATCAAGCTCCCGGCGGGCCATGGCGGACCACATGTGTTCGAAGCGGTGCCGCTCTTCATGGTCCGCGGTCCCCTGGAGTACCACTTTTTCAAACAGCGGGCGAACCGTGGGATACTTGAAAAAGAGGCGCTCCCGGAAATCGGGGCGCACCAGCAGGCGCAGGGCCGCGCCGTCAGGCCGGGCCACGGTCACCGCGGTCTTGCCCAGGTCCTTGACCATGAGGCCGCCGTTTCCCAGGGTGCAGCCGGTGACCACCTGGATGCCGTCAGCAAAGCAGTTGAGGGCCTCGATGATGGCCGTTACCCCGTGCACTTCCCCTTCCGGGAAGAGCTGGGTCAGGGCGTACTGGCCGGCCTTGACCCCCAGGGCCAGCATGGGGCAGCGGTGCCCATGGAGGGCTTCCGCTTCCCGGAGCAGGCCTTCCAGGTCGCCGCTCCGGATCATGGTGTCAATGGCCCGCCGGGCCGAGGCGTGTTCGTGCATGGATTTTCTCCCAGGTTAAAGCATTACAGAAAACAGAAAACGGAAAACAGAAAACAGTAGAGATAGAGCACCCCGGCCGCCAGCAGCAAGGCCAGGGGGGCCAGGGCATGGGCATAAACAATGGCGATGCCGGAAACGTAAAGGCAGGAGGAGGTGATGTCGTTGCCGCAAATGGCCGTGGCATGCCACTGGCCCAGGCGTCGCTCCTTCTCCTTTTTAGCTCCTCCCAGAAGGAGCTCTTCGGGGGAAGGGGCGGGTTTGGCTAAAACCTGGACCGTAGAGCCATCCGAATCAGCCATAGCCTTATATGTTTAATAAATTTTTCTCTATTTGTCGAGTTTTTCCTGACATATGGACTTTTGTTATGTACTTCCTTGCCTTTCTTGCCTGCTTTTCCGGCTGTGGATTGCTGGCGGCTTCCCTCAACTCAGCCTTTATACATCGGGGCCAGAAAGGTAAACATAATCAAAGCCATGGAACCGTAAACTTCATGGTACCAGGGAAAACCTGCAAAGGGGCCGCCGCCCGTGGCCAGCACCCAGACAGCAAAGGCCACGGTGGAGATGAGCAGTTGCATCTTTTTGGTTACGGAGGCGGCAAGGCGCAAATAAAATGGCGTTCCCACCAACCCGACGCCGAAGATAATCCAGAGAAGCACCTTCTTCTGGCTTTTAGGCACCGCCCCCATCATCCCATAAAGGGTGAGGTATAACCCCACCAACCTCCGTGGGGATATACTTGAGCAGCCGTTCCATGTAAGTATCGGCCTTGGGAGCGGGGGTGGCCACCGCCTTCTTAAGGTCTTCTCTAATGACCTCTTCGTCGGGCTTCTTTCTACCCTCCAGTTTTTTCAGGAAATTTCCGGTCAACTGTTCCAACTGCGCTTTGGCTTCTTTAGGGTTGACCACCACTCTGCCCATGGTCTCTTCTCCTATAAATCGCCCCTTTATGGGGTGGGGGAGAGGGTTGGGAGGGAGGGCCGGGGTCGATCAGGTGAGATGCTTATCCCACGGCCTACCCTACCCCGAGCGCCTCTTCCAATTTTTGTGAGATACTTTATCCGGTTATTTAAATCGGCCGGCCTCCCAGAGGCCGGGGTCTGCAATTTTATGACCATGAAAAAATCCGTTTGTCAATGAACTAGAACTAGCTCCGGCGAAAATACCGTAAGCCCCAGGTCCGGGTTGGCTCAAAGGAGAAAGGCTTTGCCAAAAGAAGGCTAAATCTGCTATTTCTAAATACCGGTTCTTAATTGCTCACGAGTTTAGCCGGGATTCTTCTATATGCCCCAAGCTGCTTCCCCTGCCCATCCTCACCGCCGGTTGATCTTATTTACGTCCTGCCTGGGGGCCTTCATGGCCACCCTGGACACCAGCATCGTCAACGTGGCGCTCCCCCAGATTTCCCAGGACTTTCATGCCACCCTGGGCCAGGTTTCCTGGGTCATTCAGATTTATCTCCTATTGAACGCCTCGTTTCTTTTGACCAGCGGCCGGCTGGGGGACCTGCTGCCGCCGGGGAAGGTTTATCTCCTGGGCCTGGTGGTATTCACCGGGGCCTCGGCCCTGTGCGGCTTTAGCACCGGCCTGGCCTGGATGGTGGCGGCCCGGGCCCTCCAGGGCCTGGGGGCGTCATTGATGCTGGGCCTGGCCCCCAAGCTCATCGCCTCGGTTTACGGCGAAGGGGAGCGGGGCCTGGCGTTGGGACTGTTTTCCACTGCGTTCGCCACCGGCATCAGCGTGGGCGCGCCCCTGGGGGGCCTGATCACCGCGTATCTGGGCTGGCCTTATATCTTTTTTATCAATATCCCCATCTGCACCCTGGCCCTGGGTCTTGGGGGCAGGTCCTTAAGACGGCTGCCGGCCCCCGGCCCCTGGGACCGCCGGGCCTTTGACCTCTGGGGCGGACTGGCGCTGGCGGGAAGCCTAGGATTCCTGATCCTGGGGCTGAGCGGTCTGAAGGCCGCGGGGAGCCTGGACGGCGGCAATTGGGGCAAAATGGCCCTGGCCTTGGGATTATTTGTTTTTCTAATCTTTTTGGAACGCCGCCACCCGGCCCCCCTGCTGCACCCCGACCTGTGGCGCACCCGGCCCTTTATCCTGGGGTCCCTGGCGGTGGTTCTGAACTTCAGCGCGGTGATGGGGGTCTTCTTTCTCCTCCCCTTTTTCCTGGAGCAGGGCTATCACTATTCCCCCGGCCACACCGGGCTGATGCTGGCCGCGTTGAGCCTCACCAACGGTCTGGTGGCCCCGGTGGGGGGATACTTGGCCGACCGGTTTGGGAATATGACGATTTTGCGAACCGGCACCGCCATTGTCGCCCTGGGCCTGGGCTCCCTAATATTTACCGGCCCCGAAGCCACCACTCCGGGCCTGGCAGCCCGCTTGGCGCTCATCGGTCTGGGATTCGGCCTGTTTCAGGCCCCCAACCTGAACGAGGTGCTGCGGGGCATTAACCCTTCTCTGCTGGGGGTGGCGGCCGGCACCAACGCGGTGCTGAAAAACCTGGGGGCGCTTTTGGGAATCACCCTGATGGTGACGGTTTTTGCCTGGCTTAATTTAGGTGAGATCTGCCTGGCCCCGGGGGTGTGCCTGGAGCTTTCGGCGTTTCAGAGCGCCTTCGCCGTAGCCGCGGGAGTGGCGGCGGTTAATTTTCTGGTCAACCTGATGCCCCGAGGGAAAATATAATTTCCCACGCCAAGACGCAAAGACGAAAGGCCAAAAACAGCGTCAGCAGATTATACGCATGATATCGCAACTTCTTACAAATTACACATAGTGGCAAGTGATCCGCTATGCTTGCTTAGCTTTCATCAAAGCAAGATCAATTCGCCGGAGGTGGAAGCCCAGGGTTTCTTATCATGCCCGGAGGTGGTATGTGCATGTAGCCGCCGCTTTACACTGGTTCACCCTTGCCAGGCGATGCTGTCCTGGGGTTCTTAGACCTTAAGGGTAATAATGTCTTGTCTGTTGGTGGTTTGGTCTGGAAGCAATCTATAAAACTCTTGATTTTCATAACATATTATGGTTTCCTGCTAACCGTAAGAATGGTTGCCTTCGAGAACAGAATCATTTTTAATTGTTAAAGCCGGAAAACAGGTTCCAATTATTCCTTTTGGACAGCTAAGGTTGCCACATAATTTCGGTTTAATCCGTGCTTATCAAAATGTTCCACTTCCAGTGGGAGAAGTATAAGTACAGTAGCATGGTAAGAAGGAACTGCTTTATGATGAAATCTCAGGCGAACGGGGCGAACATGGAGAAGCAACCTTTGAAGGACAACACCGGGAAAGCTGAGTTAAATCTTTTTCATACCTCCATATTCCTGGCCCTCATCATTGGGATTCCTTTTTGTACCTTCAAATATCTTTTTGGGACCTTGGCGGTCCGGCATGGTATAGAATATCACCATGCCTGGTAACATTTTTCGGTTGGCTCATTATTGGCTGGGCATCCATCGATATTTTAATGAACCTGGTGCGGATATGTCTTAACCTCTTGCACCGGGAATCTTTTATCGAGTTTTGTCTCATTGCTCAATTGGGACGCCTGGTCAGACGTCCTTCCCTTTAAGCAGACCTCCAGGCCGCCTCCCGTCTCCTCAAAGAATACCCCGGCGTGTATTTGCAGACCCACCTCTGCGAAAACTTGCATGAGATAGCTTGGGTGCGGGAACTGTTCCCGGAGAGGAAGAGCTACTTGGATGTTTACGATTACTATGGCTTGGTGGGGGAAAAAACGCTGCTGGGGCATTCTCTGCACCTGGACGATGAAGATTTTATCAGAGTTAAGGAAACCGGCGCGGTTTTGTGTCCCTGTCCCCCCTCCAACTTTTTTCTGGGCAGCGGGCTGTTCAAGTTTGCCAAAGCCAAAGAATATAATGTGAAAGCTGCCCTGGGAACTGACCTGGGCGCCGGCAATACCTTTTCCATGGTGCGGGCCATGGATGAGGCATATAAAATGGCGCAACTCCAGGGTTATTCACTTTCCCCCTTTGAAGCCTTTTACTTGGTTACCCTGGGAGGAGCAAGAGCGCTGTCCCTGGAGGATAAGATCGGTAACTTTGAAGTGGGCAAAGAAGCCGATTTCATCATCATGGACCTAAAAAGTACTCCGTTCTTGGAGTTCAGGATGCAGTTCACCAAGACTCTGCGCGACAAGCTGTTTGTCCAGATGATGCTGTCGGACGACCGGGCTATCCGGGAGACCTATGTTTACGGTGCTCTGGTCCATAATCGCGAAGATAGATAGGATAACCGTGAAAAACCTGTAATTGAAGTTTCGCCCCCCGTGCCTTAAAAAATTTTTAAGGGGGGAGCGGAGTTCCCCGGCCTCCTCTGCGGCTGGAGCGTAGCCGGCACCCGGCCCCGCTTCAAGGTGGTGACCGCCATCAGCACCTGGTTGTTGATTGCGCCCTTTGCCATCGGCCTGAATGCCAGATATTACAATGAGTTAAAAGTCAAGAACCGCTTTGACGGACAGTTTTTTCCTTGACGTTGAGCCTTGGACTTTAAGCCGATTTAATTAAATCTCGACTTTCTCAACAAAGCTTCCTCTTTTCAATTTAACTTATCAATAAAAAGATCCTATCGTGCCTTAACCATTAAAGGAGATGGTATGAATGAACTGACTAGACGAGAATTTGTCAAGGCCACGGCCGCCATCGGGATGTTGGCCATGTGTCCCACGGCGGCCCTGGCCGCGGAAAAACCCAAAGCCCTCAAGGCTCCTGGGAAATCGGCCCTAGTCAAGGACCAGATGCTCATCCCCAAGTCGCCCGACAAATACCCCCAATACCCCCAAGTTCGTTACCTGGTGCTTAAGGGCACGGACCGGGAGATCGGCTATTCATTGGCCGAGCTCGCCACTCCGGTGTCTTTTCCGGCCCCGAGCCACTCTTGGATCACTCGTCCCACCATGCCGGTTCCCGGCGTTGCGTCGCTTGCACCCGGGTTGGCGCTGACTCCAAGCGGTGTGTCGGTTGTGGCAATCCGATTTTGCGGGGGTTTTACCGGATCTGCAACTTCGCGGACAGGTTCAGCAAAGGCAGTCACCGAAGTAAGGCCAATGAAAAGCACCACCAATAGCAAACGGAAGTTTACTCGTGAAGACATTTTTACTTAGAATTATCTAAGATTATGCGGCAAACTCGGCTCCCACAATCAAAAATGCTTTATCGATTATTGCCTTAGCTCCTATTTTAACTTCTACCGACAGTTTATGCGCATTTATATGAACTTGAGACCTCTGCGAAAGTCCTTTGAAAAATAGTTTTAATATAGCGAAAATATTACTTTAACATATTGAAATAACATGCTAATCTGCGATTAAAGATAGAGGATGGAGGTCGCAGATGCTGGGAAAACAAGCTGAAGGGGATCTGCTATAACCTGAAAAAGATGTTGGTGCTGCAAGGGGCAACCTGAAACTCTCTTATGCGGCGATGTGCCTGAGGGATTAAAGAAAGTCTGAAAAGGGCCTCGGCCACCATCCCCAGGACTCCTGTAGTTAGATAGGCTGCTGAGGCTGTTGGCCTTGCTGGGCCGGATGGTGCTTCTCGTGCTCTTTGGCCTGGCCGGGGCCTTTCTGCTGGGCCAGGGCCATACCGGAGGTTAGGACAAACACCATCGCCACTACGATAATCGCCATTTTCTTCATGATTTATCCTCCTTTTTCATAATGAATCATTACCGTCTATCGGTTAAACGGCGGCCCAAGCTATTTGGGAAACTCCAGGGTAAAGGCCGAGCCGATCCCCGGTTTACTCCAGACGTACAGAGCGCCGCCGCATTTCTCCAGAAGGTGAAGGCTGACTTTCAATCCCAGCTTGGTGCTTTTCGCTTCCCGGCGCTCCCGCAGGGAAAGCAGTTGTTTTTTCAGTTCGCTCACTTCAAAGCCGGGACCGTTATCCATGATGGAGATCGCCACTCTATTATTAACTTCCTTCGTTACCACTCGAACCTGGTCTCCAAACTTCATGGCGTTGCTCAAGATATTTTCCACGATCACCTGCATGGTCGCCAAATCGAAGTTAAAAATTAAAGAGCCGCTGAACTTGGCATAAGGCTTGCCGTTAATCTCAACCTCAATCAATTTATCTCGAAAACGTAACCCCAGCAGATCTTGTATAGCCCCCGCAAGAACGGGATAAAAATCCCGAGGCTGGGGAACCAAAGTGCTGCCAGTCAACACTTTTAATAATATTAGCTCCTTTTCCAAGGTTTCATTGAGGCGTTGGGTGGTGTCCACCATGGTGTTCACATCCCGTTCCAAGGCAGGGAGATTCCGACAAAAGCAATTATCTATGGGGCACTCTTGTCCATGGCATTGATTTACATCTCTGGTGAGATCGGTCACCTTCCGTTTGATGCGTTGAGAAAATCCCTGGATGCCAATGGTCATATTTTTATAATGATGCCTGAGGCTCGCCACCTGCAATTCGAATTCCTGGTAGAGGTGCTCGATGTGGAGACGGTTTTCCACCAACTTTTGATAAATTTTGCCGAAGCCTGCCCCGAAAACGGCCCCGGAAAGGAAATACAGGGAAATCATAGGCCACATCCGGATCGAGTAACTGTGTAAAATCCGGTGAGTTAGTTCCAGGGGAGACTGGTTGTTAATGTATTCCTGAATATTAAGGGCTACCATGGCCAAGGGATGGCCTATAAATATGCTGGCCGCCGCTCCGAGGAGCAATCCCAGGACGGGATAAAACCTGGGGGTAGATGGCGGCCTGGGTAGATCCAGGCGCTGGCGTTCCGGTGAATCCGAGTCAGGAAGTTCAGGGCCCCACGGTTTTTCAATGCCGTTCATCGCTTCCATCCAAGGTTTCTTTTATCTCTTCCGCAGCTTTCAGCCTGACTTCCAGCTCTTTTTTCAAGTCGATCATCTTCGTTTCCCAGGCGCCGATATACCGGGTATGCTCGATTTCCGTCAAACTTTGCAGGGAGGCGATCACCGCGTCGATTTCCCGGGAGGCTTGCTGGATCATTTCCAGCTGGCGTTGGGCTTTCGGATCGGGGGCTTGCTTGATGAGGCGGCCGCTGAAGCCGCCGATCACCACATTGGCGTTCCGTACGTGATGCGCCAGGGTGACCATCAATTCCTGCAAAGTCTCCAGGGCTACCCGGCGTCGCTGGGATTCCAGCCTCTCCGCAGTCAGCCGCTCTTTCTGGAGGTACCAAATCCCCAGGGAGAAGCCCGCCACCCCGCCCATAAAGGCAAAGGCCATGCCCATGGTCAGCATCTCCGGACCGAAGGAGATTCGCAGATGGTGGCCCCAGAAGGGGAATTCCATGGGAAAGTGAGGCAAGCGGGGGCCAAGGGTGTTGGCCAACATGGCAAAGGGATGGATAAGGAGGTAGCCCAGTAACATCCCGCCCAGGGTGAACCAGATTATCTTGCTTTTCTGCATAAAAGGTTCCTTATGCAATTAAATCCGGCATGGTCAATTCACCGGGGGTCTTTTCTAGTGCTTATGCTCCTCCGGCTGCGGCTTCGGCCCCGGCTGAGCCGGCCTTTTCTTTTGCTTTTCCACTTGTTTTTTCATGGCCTTGACGCGCTTCTGCATCTTTGTAAGCTGGCGATGCTGCTCCTCTTCCATCTGTCTAGGCTGAGGGGTGGTCATTTGCCGCATCATTTTACCCATTTGGTTCATCATGTCGGAGATCTCTCGCTGCTGTTCAGGGGTCATCCGTCCTTCGCTCGTCATCTGATTTATATCCTTCATTATTTCGGACATCATGCCCATGCTGTGCACCATCTGGCCGGCAACGTGGGTGCCTGGGTGCATGTGCTGGCCTGAACCTTCTCTTGGCATCCCCGGCGCCATGACCAAAGCCATAATCGCGAAAATAATAAGCCCCCGCATTTGGATTCCCTCCTGTGGCAATTTAACCATTCTCATAAGGATTAACCTAGACAATCTGACCGAATCATTTGAAAATCCAATGTTTCTTTAAATATAACCACTGGCCGGCGGTCATCAATCGGTCAGGCTGTATGCCTGGTCATTCTTTTCTTTCCGTCATTACAAAGGCATGGAAAATGTAATGATAAAGTTCCAGCATCTGCTGATCGGAGAGTTTTTCCGGCGGAAAGGCGGGCATGACTCCAGGTGAGCCGTCAGGCCGTTGGGGATGGCGATTAAAGGTAAGAAAAATATCAAAATCCTTAAGCTGGGGGGCCCCTCTCACCGGCAATTTGGGGTTAAAGATATTTCCTCCATTGGGATGACAGCCACCGCAGTAGGTCTCGTAAAACTTTGCGCCTCCCGAAAGCTCCGGAGGCGGCTCCGGACACTTGCCGCCAAGAACTAGTTGACCGCCATAATACCCCAACGCGATGACCGTAAGGGCACAAAAGCTATAAATTGGAAGCCTGGACTTCGGTCCTAACACCTCCAGATATTCTAAAGCGACGCCAATGGCCAACAGGACGAGCAGCACCCCGGACAAGGCAATTTTAATCTTGATGGGAAACAGCCAGGCTCCGGCGAAAAAGCGCTGCCAATCCATATAGCCCAGCAATACCGTGGGGAATAGAAAAATAAGGGCGAGCACCAGACAATGGCGGGCCGACATTGCCAGGTTGGATCGCCTGACCAGGAGGGCGATGAGACCCAAAAGGAATGCTCCCACCACCAGGCCGTTGGGCATGTGGGTCAGGGGCGCATGAGGCGGATGGGTATAGCCGATTTTTTGGAGAAAATTATAAAAGAAATCGAACATTCCCGACCTCTGCTGAAGTTCGGCGACATGCGTAAAGCCGGTGCGTCCTTAAAGCCGAAGCAGCCCTCGCTTCTTAAAAGATAAGCCATACGTTCAAGAAGAGGGTATTATTATCGGAGGCCTTCCTGCCCAAGCCGTCATAGTTGGTGCGAGCGCCGTTGAACTTGGTGAAGATGGTGTACTGGACGGAAATTTTGCTGTAATTCCAGGGCAAATAATTGGCCTCGATGATGAACCCGTTGGTATCCGGACGTCCTGTGCGGCTGCCTTCCGCCGGTTCCGGGGCATAAAGTTCCGGGTCTCTGCTTCCCGTGGTGGAAAAGAACGCCAGGGTTCCGCCCACCGTGCCGAACCGGCTCCGGTAATAGTAATTGCCGTTTATCTTAAAGGTGTCCAGGCTTCCGGACCGCCTGGCCGCTTCTCCCCGGGCGAAACTGCCGTCCCGGTTCTGGTCCTCGTGAATCCAGGTGGCCTGGGCGGTGAAGATGTGCTTGCTGCCGATGTATTGGTATTGGGCATCCACGCCGATATCCGTAAACCGGTCGCTTAGCCCCCGGGTCTGGCCCTCGGGGAAGATGCGGGCCACCAGGCCGTAAGTCCCCAGAGAAAATGAGTGCTGTTTCCAGGTGCGTTGCAAGGCCACCCGCCAGTAAGGGATGACCCCATCCGCCAGATTTTCGATCTGGGTGCCCGCGCCCAACCATTGGGTCGGCCCGTTCCGGGAGGTGCGGTACAGGGCCACTTCGGTATATAGGAGGTTGTTCCAGAAGCCGTAAAGGCCCAGACCGCCAACCTGCAGCGCCAGAGCGTCGAGGATTTTCGGGGCCGCGATGGGCTCGGGGACAACGCTGGAGGAGACATAGGGGAAACTGAATCCCGGGGTGCTGTTCCAGACATCCTGGACTGTGGGGTTATTATTAATGGTTAAGCCGTAAATCAGGCTGCCCCTGCCGATTCTGGCATAGTTGGCATAGCGGATGTCCACGTGATCCACCAAGAATTTTTCGCTTACCCCGTCATAGGTGCCCTGAAAGAAGGTGCCGACTCTGGAGAAGAGCTTTCCGGCATAATAAGCGTTGATCACCTGGGGGACGTTCACGTTGTCGTTGCCCCGGGATTCGAAGGGGGCCACCCCAGGAGGCTGCGCCTTTCCGGTATTGGTGAAAGAAACGATGCCCCCGGCGGAGACGGGTGGAGGGAATTCGTAGGGTTCAGTCTTTTTGCTAAAAACGTATCCGGTCAACTTGAAGGCGCGGCCGAAGGGGGTCAATTCCGGGAAAACGGTGTGGCAGGCGTTGCAGCCCATCCCCGACTGGCGGCCGAAACTGGGCACCGCCCGGGCCTTGGTTGAAGCCAGTAAGAGCGCCATACCAGCCAGACCCAGGACTATGACCGCGGTTCCTAATCCCCGTCTGGACATTTTCTCCTCCATACTAAAAGACCTACCGAGCTGAGGAAAAAGCTTTTCCTTGTCCCTGCCAAACAACGGGGCTTTTTGTCATTTCTTGAATGATTTGACCATGTAGTCGACAACAGCTTTGATTTCCGCGTCGCTCATGGGAATGGCAGGCATTTCCCGAAAGCCCTTTTTAATGGAATTGGCGATGTTTCTTTCATAGTTGCCTTCCCAGAACCTGGGCGTGGTGAAATCGGTGGGCCGGGGGGTGAAAGAGCCGGCGCCTGGTCCCTTTCCATCTCCGTTTATCCCGTGGCAAATCGCGCACTTGTCCTTATAAAGATTCTGCCCACTACCGAAAGCTCCTTGAACTGCGACGCCCCAGAAAAAGGTGAGACCCAGGAAAAAGATCAGAGCCTTTGAAGCAATGGTCCTCACTTTCAGTCCTCCCCGAAAATAAAAATTCCAGCTTGATGGTTTCCGAACAACACGGGACAATATTGCCGTTGTTTCTCTTCCTCATCTCCAATCAGCGTTTCACCTCCGCGTGCCACTTCCACAAGAGATAAATGGACGGGTAAATAAACAGAACCAGAACCAGGGCGCTGATTACCCCGATTACCAGGGGGGCGGCGATGCGCTTGGCCACCTCGGCCCCCACCCCGGTGCTCCACATGATGGGCAGCAACCCGAACAGGTTGGCCAGGGCGGTCATGAGCAGGGGGCGCAGGCGCAGCACCGCCCCGTTCATCACCGACTCCCGCAAGTCCTCCCAGGTCATGGTCCGGCGGGTTTTTTGGGCCTCCTCATATGACAGGTTCAGGAACAAGAGCATGATGGCCCCCGTTTCCGCGGCCAAGCCCCCCAGGGCGATAAATCCCACCATTACCGCCACGCTTAGATTGTATTTCAATAAATATAGCCCCCAGATGGCGCTCACAAAGGAAAAGGGCAAGGTGAAGAGGATGAACCCTGTTTCCTTCACCGAACCGGTATTCAGGTAAACCAGGATGACGACCAGGACCAGGGTGACGGGAATCACTACTTGCAGTCTTTTGCGGGCTTCCTCCATATATTCGAACTGGCCGCTCCAGATCAGGGTGTACCCCGGGGGCAGCTTCAACTTGGTCTGGATGGCCTCTTTCGCTTTTTGCACGTAACTGCCCACGTCGATGTCCCGGATATCCACGAAAATCCAGGCGGCCAGGCGGGCGTCCTCGCTGGTGATTTCCGGGGGGCCCATCTGGATCCGGATATCGGCCACCTGCTCCATGGGTATCTGGGCCCCGTTCATGGTGGGTATGAGGATGCGGCGCAATTCCGGCAAATCCAGCCGGTAGTCCTGAAAATATCGGAGGTTCACGGGATAGCGCTCCAGCCCCTCCACGGTTTGGGTAATTTTCCGGCCTCCCAGGGCGGTGGCGATGACTTCTTGAATGTCACCCACGGTGAGGCCGTACCGGGCGGCCTCCTTTCGGTTAATGTCAAAGTTCAGGTAGTAGCCGCCGGTGACCCGCTGGGAGAAGACGCTGACCGTGTTCGGGACTTCTTTAAATATGGGCTCGGCTTCCTCCGCCAGACGGTTAAGGACATTGAGATCGGGTCCCAAAATTTTCAGCCCCACCGGGGTCTTGATGCCGGTGGACAGCATGTCGATGCGGGTGCGGATGGGAAAGACGAAGGCGTTGGCCACCCCGGGAAACTTGATGGCCGCGTCCATCTCCTGGATCAGGCGCGGGGTGTCATATCCCGGGCGCCAGTCCTTGCGGTCTTTGAGGCGGATGATGGTTTCAATCATGCTCAAAGGCGCCGGGTCGGTGGCGGTCTCGGCCCGGCCCGCCTTACCGAAGACGTATTCCACTTCCGGAAAGGTGCGCAGAATCCGGTCGGTTTGTTGCAGGAGGGTCTTGGCTTCGGTGATGGAAATGCCCGGCATGGTGGTGGGCATGTAAAGCAGGTCGCCCTCATCCAGGGGCGGCATGAACTCGCTTCCCAGCTTCAGGGCGGGATAAACAGTGGCCGCCAGGATCAGGGCCGCCGCCAGGATGGACGCTTTGGGGAAGTGCAGGGTCAGGCGCAAAAACGGCCGGTAAAGGAACATGGTAAAGCGGTTTACCGGGTTTCGGGCCTCGGAAGGGATTTTCCCTTTGATCAGAAAGACCATCAGAATCGGGGTGAGGGTAACGGCCAGGATGGAGGCGCCGGCCATGGCAAAAGTCTTGGTGTAGGCCAGGGGCTTGAAAAGCCTGCCGCTCTCCCCGGTCAGGGCGAAGATGGGCAAAAAAGACACCGTGATGACCAGGAGGGAGAAGAAGAGGGAGGGACCCACCTCCTTGGCGGCCTCCAGGACCAGGGATTCCCGTTCTTCACCGGGAGCGGCCTTTTCCAGGCGCTTGTGGGCGTTTTCCACCATGACCACCGCGGCGTCGGTGATGTCTCCCAGGGCCAGGGCGATTCCGGATAAACTTAAAAGATTGGCGGTGATATTGAATTGATACTGGAGAATAAAAGACACCAGAACCGCCAGGGGCAGGCTGATGATGGCCACCAGGGCGCTCCTGAGGTGCATCAGAAAAACCAGGCAGACCAGGCCCACGATGATGGTTTCTTCGGTAAGCGCTTCCTTCAGGGTATCGATGCATTTTTGAATGAGAGAGGCACGGTCATAGGCGGTGACGATGCGCACCCCCGGAGGCAGACTCTTTTGAAGCTCGGCCAACTTCGCCTTCACCCGGTCAATGACCGCCCGGGCATTTTGCCCGAAGCGCATGACCACGATGGCGCCCACCACTTCGCCGGTGCCGTTGGCCTCCGCCACGCCCCGCCGCAGTTCAGGTCCGAGCTCCACTGCCCCAATATCTTTAATCAGGATGGGAGTCCCTTCGCCGTCGGTGCCCACCACGATGTTTTCCACGTCGGCTACGGTCTTGATATAACCCCGGCCCACCACGATGTATTCGGTTTCGGCCTTCTCGATGGACCGGCCCCCCTCGTCCTGGTTGGACATCTGGATGGCCGTCCGCACTTTTGAAAGAGGAATGTTGTAAGCAGCCAGGGTGTTAGGGTCCACCTTCACCTGGTACTGCTTGACAAACCCGCCCACGCTGGCGACCTCGGCCACCCCCTCCAGCGACTGTATTTGATACCGCAAAAACCAGTCCTGGATGCTGCGGAGCTGGCTGAGATCGTGGCGGCCGGTGGTATCTTCCAGGGTGTATTCATAGACCCAGCCCACGCCGGTGGCGTCCGGCCCCAGGGCGGGACTTACGCCGGGAGGCAGTTTTTCTCGGATGTAGTTCAGGTATTCCAGGACCCGGGAACGGGCCCAGTAGATGTCGGTCCCGTCCTCGAAGATGATGTACACCATGGAAAAGCCGAACTGGGAAAAACCCCGCACCACCTTCCGGTTGGGTACGGCCAGCATGGTGGTGGTCAGGGGATAGGTTACCTGGGCCTCCACCACCTCGGGGGCCTGGCCGGGGTACTCAGTGAGGATGATGACCTGGACGTCGGAAATGTCGGGAATGGCGTCGATGGGCATGTTATAGGTGGTATAAATCCCCCAGGCGGCGATCAGGAGCCAGACGAGTATGACCAAAAAGCGATTGCGAACGCAGGCCTCGATAAGTTTTTCAATCATGGCGGTACCTTATTGCGTCATTTAGAGAATAGGACAAGGCTGTCAAATCTTAGTGCTTCAAGTGCGCCGGGGGCGCCGCCGGTGGCGCCCCCTCCTTTCCCGGCTCTTGGGCTCCCAGGAATTTGGCCGCGGCCTCCCGGAAGCGGGATTCCGAATCCAGCAGGAAATGGGCCGACGTGACCACTTCTTCGCCCTCTTTTAGTCCGGAGAGTACCTGCACCAGCCGATCAGTTCCCTGGACTCCCAGCTTCACTTCCCGGGGCTGGAACCGGCCCTGTCCCAAGGCCACGAAGACATGCTGCTTTTCCCCGGTGTCCAGCACGGCCTCCGTGGGCACCGCGACCACCATAGGCTTCAGAGGGGACTTGATCTCCACCTGGGCGAACATCTCCGGTTTGAACTTGATCCGGGGATTGGGGAATTTCAGGCGCACTTTGGCGGTGCGGGTCATCCCCTTTAGATAGGGGTAAAGATATTCGATGGTGCCGTGAAACGTTTCTCCCGGAATATAATTCAAGGTCATCTCGGCCCGCTGACCCACCTCCACCCAGGGAAGCTCATATTGATAAATATCCGCCTCCACCCAGACAGTGGAGAGGTCCGCCACCTTCAGCAGGGTCATGCCGGCCATGACGAACTGGCCCTCGGTCACCATCCGCTCGGTGACAATGCCGTGTACTGGCGAAGTTAAGGTGAGTTCCTTCTTCACTTGGCCGGTTTTCTCCAGTTCGGCGATCTGGGAAGGTGTGATGTCGAAATACTCCAGGCGCACGCGAGAAGCCTCCGCCAGGCGACGGGCCCCTTCAGCCATTTCCGGAAACGAACTCTTGCCCACGGTTTTGAGATTTCTCAAAGCGAGTAAATACTCCCGTTGGGCCGGCACCAGCTCCCGGCTATAGATGCTGACGAGCTTCTGCCCCTTGCGCACCGGCTCTCCGGTGATCTTGATAAAGAGGCGGGTTACCCAGCCGTCCACCTTGGTGTTGACCACGGAAAGCTGGCGCTCGTCATATACCACTTTGCCCACCGCCCGGATTACCCGGGACAGGGGGCGAACTTCCACCTTGGCGGTGCGGACCCCGATGGACTGGAGGGTGTTGGGGTCCACCGCGATGGTACCGGGCGCCATGGCTGGTCCCACCTCTTCATAAACCGGCTTGAAATCCATGCCCATAGGGTCTTTGCCTGGCTTATCCGAGATAATTTTGGGATCCATGGGGGAGACCCAATACTTGATTTTCCGGCCCTCCTTGGCTTCAGGAGCCGGAGCCGGAGGACCGGGGGCGGCGGCGTGCTGCATCAGGCGGTAACCCCGCCAGTAGACAAGGCCTCCGGCGATCAGCAAGATGATCAGGCCTAGAACCAAACCTGGCAAAAAGCGGCGGACGTTCATTTCCTTACCTCCGGCCGGCGAGGCAACTCTTCCCCCACCAGCCATTCCAATTCGGCCCAGTTCTCTTCGAAATCCCGCAAGTATTCCTGGAGCATCAGTTCGGCATTATAAACCGCGATCTGGTTCTGATAGAGTTGGGCGAAAGCCAGGGCCCCCACTTGGTAGGAGGCCAGAGAGGACTCCACCGCCTGCCTGGCCTGGGGGACAATGTCATGATCGTACAGATTTATCTGTTGAGCCAGGCGCTGCAATTTGGCATATCGATCCTTAATCATTGCGCTCAGTTGATTCCAGGCGGATTGATGGGCTTCCCGGGCCGCGCCGGTCCGGGCCTGTTCTTCCCTGATGCGAGGTTTAATCTTGGACTCCCACCAAATAGGGACATTGAACATAACCGAGGAGGTGAACATATCCGCCTGTTTCTGATTTACGGGGGGAGCCAGGGTGTCCCGAAGGCCGTAGGCTAAGGATATTTTGGCATCCGGATAGTAATCTTTTCTGGCCAGGTCCACCATTTTCTCCTGTTTGGCCACCAGGGCTTTCAGGGCCTGGAGTTGGGGACGGGCTTCGGCCATAGCCAGCAGATGCTCTAATTTGATCGGGAAAGGACGGGGCCTCAAGGGTTGCGGCTGGACGACGGGTGCATTTGGGGGCTGGGAACGCAAGGCGTTTATATCCGCCCTGAAGGACTCCTGGCGCTGCCGCCATTGCAACAGGCGATCCAGGTAGTTGCCCAGTTCCACCTGGGCCTGAATTACGTCGGCCTGCATCCCCTGGCCCACGCGGTACCTGGTTTCCGTCACTTTGACCGTTTGTTCCCAGAGGTTTTTGTTTTTTTCGGTGATATCGAAAGCGACATGGGCCAATGACAATCCCCAATAGGCCATCCCCATCTTGGCCCTGATTTCGTTGACCTTGTCCTTGTAGGAGAAATCATCCGACCGGTTCTGCTCGGCGGCAGCTTCCGACCGCAGGCGCCTTTTGCCGGGAAGGGGGAGCTTTTGAGACGCCTCGAGCATTTTCTGAGTCATGCTCTCCCGGTTGAAGCCCCAAGTGTCCGTGGGAATATCTTTCAAGGTGAAGGAGATTTCGGGGTCGTCCAGGGCCCCGGCGGAGCGGATGGTCTCTCGGGAGGCATTCCTGAGCTCGGCCATTTGCCTGATCTCCGGGTTCGCCTTCAGGGCTTCGGCAATCAGGGATTGTAAATCAGCCGGCAGGTTCGCGTTGCTCTGAGCCCAAAGCGAATGCACCGGACTTAAGACCCCAAACAAGCCGAGTAAAAAAAGCAATGCCACTCCGGAAGCACGCCGCTTGCACTCCATCCCCTTTCCCCCCGGCGAATTAATTTAGCTTTGACCTCATAGTAAAGGCATTTTTAATGCTTTTCCAGTCTTATTACCTCCGGCTTTGCTCGCCATTATCTCCGCTTCCAAAGCGAAACTGCGGATAAATCCCACACCTTGGTTATCCGCTTTGCTGCTGGATTACTTTTTGAAGTCGTTGTTGTTCATATCAGATCGTTCTTCCATCAAATCTCGTGGTCCAGGTCTTTCCGCACAGGAAATAACCGTCCCGGCGGTTAACAGGCCGATTCAACAGTAAGAATACGATCCTTCTCCACATAGGGACCTCCTTTAACCGCTGCGCCGGTATAGCGCCCGCTCTCGAAGTAACCTCATGGCAAAATTTTGCACTTCCTTATGATTACCGGCGCAATCGCTCCAGGAGCTGGAGTGTTGCCAAACCGGGCAGATATAGTTTTGCCACTTCAGGATTCCCCTTCCTCCCAATCTATGCACTGGGCCGGACACTGGTCCATGGCGTCCTGAATCCGCTCCTCCGAAGCGCCTCGGGGGTTAATCACTTCCGAGTAGCCCAAGGCCTCGTTGAGGCGGAAGACTTCCGGGCATACCGCCTCACAGTTGCCGCAGGCCAGGCAGCAGTCTGCGTCAACCTTGGGAATTCTTATTGCCATTGCGTCTCCTTGCTTTGCTTGGTATTTAGAAAATTTGATTGTCCTCCTGGCTCCCCCCATTGGCAAACCCGTAACTTTCGACTTATTGAATCTCTGGATGAACAGGGAGGGGCGGGATTTCCGGGGCAACACGGAGGTGTTTCAAGCCATATCCCGGGATTTCAAAGGCTTTGGGGTTGATCTTTTTAGTCAACTCGATTTCCCGAGGCGTCAGGACACGGACAAATCCATTGGCATCGATGACCGCGAATTCCATCCCTTTTTCCAGGCATTTGTTTACCGACATCTCTCCCTTGATGTCCTGATGGGAAATGCAAATCAATTTGGCGGCCATAGCCCCGGAAACGGCAAACAACACCCCAACCACTACAACCAACACTCCGACCAACAACTTCCGCTTCATCTTTCCTGCCCTCCTTTTCATTATGTTGAATTCAGAGACCTGGGAATCTCTCTCATCCAGGTAAATATGCTCTAAAATTCCCTTCTCTCATAAGAGCTTATAGCTATGCACCTGGCAACTTTCGGATCAGCCATTATAATGAAAAAAACTCATCATCTTGGCCCGGAACTAATTACTCTCCCGTTTTTATCGAATACAACAACATCATGCGAGTGAGTCAACCTGCCGCCGGGTCTCATATACACATAATAGAACTCTCCTTCAGTACCTTTGACAATTTGAGCAGGAGTTCCCCGACTTGCTTTTACTTCTTCCTCTGTCATGCCTTCAAGAACTTCTCCTTTTAAGATCGCTTCTTTAATTTTTGGATTTAATTCAGGATGTGCGCTTACATAACCCTCTCTTGAAGTATAACACCCAATCAATAGCGACATTATTGCAATAATTATAAACAGTATCTTCTTAGATAACATAAAGCCTCCTAATTATGCGGCATAAACATTTTGAAATCGCTCCAGGGCTTTTTGCTGACAGCACCCCTTGCTTTTATGATCCTACGGCCATGCGCCTGGCCCCCTGCCGGATCAGCCACTTGGTCACTTCCACCACCGGGAGGAGCAGAAAAGCCAGGAACGCGGCGAAGAGCCATTCTTTCCAGCCCAGGGGCACGGCGTGGAAGAGGCGAGCCAGGGGAGGCCACTGGACCACCACCACCACCATGCCCAGGGAGATGAGGGTGGCGAGGAGCAGAAAACGGTTGGCGAGAACTCCTACAGTAAACAGGGAGTGATATTCCGAGCGGCAATTGAAGGCAATCACCAGTTCGGCCAGCACCAGGGTCACGAAGACCATGGTCTGGGCCCGGGTGAGGGATAGCTCCGGGTCCCCCATCACCGCCAGGTAGCCGTGGTAATAGTGGTGGAAGAGCGGAATCAGGCCCACGGTGAGATAGGCGGTGATCACCACCATCAGGGCGATCACCGATCTGGTGAATACCCCTTCTTCCGGCGGGCGTGGAGGCCGCGCCATGATATCCGGGGCCTTGGGGTCCACTCCCAGGGCCAGGGCGGGAAGGCCGTCGGTGGTGAGGTTCACCCAGAGGATCTGCAGGGCCACCAGGGGCAGGGGCATCCCCAGGAAGAAGGTGCCGGTGAGCACCGTGATCTCGGCCAGGTTGGCACTTAGCAAAAAGATAAGGTATTTTTTGATGTTGTCGAAGATGGCTCGGCCTTCCTCCACCGCGGCCACCAGGGTGGCGAAATTGTCGTCCGCCAGGATCATGTCCGCGGTCTCCTTGGTGACCTCGGTGCCGGTAATCCCCATGGCCACCCCGATATCCGCCCTTTTTAAGGCCGGGGCGTCGTTAACCCCGTCTCCGGTCATGGCCACTATTTCCCCCTGGCCCTTCAGGAGGTTTACCAGACGCAGCTTGTGCTCCGGGGCCACCCGGGCAAACACCGGCGCTTGGGGTAAAACCATGGATAATTCTTCGTCGCTCAAGCGGGACAGGTCGGCCCCGGTCAGCACCGCGGCTTTTGCCTGCCCCGGAGGGACCAGCCCGAGTTCCCGGGCAATGGCCAGGGCGGTGTCCGGATGATCCCCGGTGACCATGATCACCCGGATGCCCGCCTGATGGCATTTGCTCACGGCTTCTTTGGCCTCGGAACGGGGCGGGTCCATCATTCCCACCAGCCCCAGCCATACCAAATCCGTCTCCATCTCTTCGGAAGGCGACCCCGGGATCGATTCCAATCTACGGTAAGCCAGTCCCAGGACCCTCAATGCCTCCCCGGCCATGTGCGCGGCTTCTTCCATAATTACCTGGCGATTTCCCTCACTCAAGGGCTTCTCGCAGGGCCTCTCGCCAAAACCGGACAACATACGGGTGCAGCGGACCAGCAGGCTTTCTGGTGCTCCCTTGACGCAGGCCAGGATGCCGTCTGGACCTTGATGAAAGGTGGTCATGCGCTTCCGTTCCGAGTCGAAGGGAATTTCCGCCCCCCGGGGGTAATCCCGGGCCAACACCGCTTCATGGAGTCCGGCTTTACGGCCCAGCACCACCAGGGCCCCCTCGGTGGGGTCGCCCTGGATGGTCCAGGCCCCCTCCACCGTTTCCGTTAAGACGGCGTCGTTGCACAGCATGGCAATGCGGCTGGCTTCCTGCAGGACCGGGTCATCCCCCGGGGCAATTTCGCTCCCTTCTATGAAAAAGCCGCCTTCGGGCTCATATCCCAGGCCGCTCACCGCAAGCTCCCGGTTATCCAGGAAAAGCCGGCGCACGGTCATTTCATTTTTCGTGAGGGTGCCGGTCTTATCGGTGCAGATCACCGTGGTGCAACCCATGGTTTCCACGGCCGGCAGGCGTTTGACGATGGCCTTGCGGCGAGCCATGCGGGTGGTGCCGATGGCCAGGGCTCCGGTTACCACGGCGGGCAGCGCTTCCGGCACCGCGGCCACCGCCAGGCTGATGCCCCAGATGAGCATTTGCAGCCAGTTATGGCCGCGGATGACGCCGAAAACTATGGCGCCCGCGCTCACCGACAGGCACAGGATGCTCAAGACCAGGCCGATGGAGGCCATGCGGGCCTCCAGGGGGGTCTTCTCCTGAACCACCTCCCCCAGCATGCGGGCGATGCCGCCAAACTCGGTGTCCATAGCGGTGGCCGTCACCACCGCCCGGCCCCGGCCGTAGGTAACGACCGTGCCGCCGAAGACCATGTTTTTCTGATCGGCCACCGGCACGGGTGGCTGGGGGAGCGGGTCCGTTGCTTTGCTGACCGAGGTAGATTCCCCGGTGAGGAGGGATTCGTCGTTCTTGAGGTTGATGGCTTCCAGCAAGCGGCCGTCGGCGGCCACCTTATCGCCGGTATGCAAGACCAGCACATCACCGGGGACCACCTCCCGGGCGGGAATGATCTGTTCCAGACCCTCCCGGAGTACCGTAGCCTCGGGTGCCGCCAGTTTCTGAAGAGCCGCGGCCGCCTGCTCGGCCCGGTACTCCTGGACGAACCCCAGGATAGTGCAGGCCAGGATGATCACCAGGATGACGTAGGCGTCCAGGTGTTCCCCCAGGAAGAAGGAGATGCCGGTGGCCGCGATCAGGATAAGGATGAGGAGGTTCTGGAACTGCCGGAAAAAGATGACCCAGGGAGAGATTTTTTTCGGCGGGGTGAGCTCGTTGGGACCATATTTGTCCAGGCGCTCCCGGGCCTCGACGGCGCTCAGGCCGGCGGGGCCGGTGTCGAAGATCGACAACACTTGCTCAGAAGGCAGCGTATAATATGGCCGTTCTGCCGCTGCTGTTTGAGCTTCATCAGGAACGGGCATGATCCCTTCCCCCTTTCGGAATCGCAAGAGAATTCGGCGCCCGAAATCAATCGGTCATTTTCTTTGGCTCTCCAACCGGGCTTTGATTTCTGCCAGTTGCGTTTTCATCCCCTGGAGTTGTCAGTCGGTTTTTCGGCAAACATTAACCACCTCCCCAACGGGTTCTCCAGAGAAGCCAAAACTGCGGATCATTTTCTATCCTCTGTTCCATGATCTTTTGCTCTCTCTGTTCCAAGAGGTCACTAAAGCGCCGGTACGCCGCTTCATCCCCGATGTACATGGACTTCGAAGTCGGATCTGAAAATGCGTAACACCTGGCGCCCGGCCGCTCATGAATCATTAGCGTATCTCTTGGGCAGGTTTGAAGATAGGCCATTTCTTGGGGCGTATCCGCAGCATACACCTTGAAACCTGCCTCCCTGAGCATTTCAGGCAGGGTCTTGGCTGGAGCCGTGACGGTCGGTCTTCCTGCACAGCCAAGCAGGCTGATTCCGATAACCCCAACAAGAATGATAAGTAGAAGCGATGCTGGTCTTTTTTCCATGGGTAATTTCCTCCTGGATCGTTCATTTATTGTGTTCGGCTGTTCTCATGGAGGCCGATGCCCATCTTGAGAGCCGCCGCCTCCGGCGTATTCGAACCGCCGGTTGTCTGGGAGAGCCCCGTCCGTGAGAAGACGCTTCGCCATCAGAAAAATTAGAAGGATCGCTCCCCGACGCATGATGTTCTCTATTTTCCGGCTAACCCGGTTCATCCTCTTTCATGAATCTCGCCCCCCGAACCAAGACAGCGAAATCTCAAGTTCTTTTCATTGGCCCCTGGCAAAACCGTAACTTTTGGTCATCCCGCAGACGAAGAACGCCTGGTCGGGGGAAGGCTGCGAGCCGTTTATCCACTTTGCTGTAGGATTACTCTTCGAAGTTCTTGTTCCTGGTATCGTTCTTCCATCAAATCCCGTGGTCCCGGCCTCGGCCTTTCGGCACAGGAAGTGATTGCCTGGGCGCTTAACAGGACGATCCACAGAAAGAACACGATTCTTCTCCACATAGGGACCTCCTTCCGGGCTATCCCAGGTTAATGCTTGTGCTCCTGCTTCTGCGCTTGGCCCTTCAGATTCTTAAGCTGCCGCTGCATCTCTTGCAATTGCCGGGTATGCTGGGGCTCCATTTGGGCCGCCTGGGGACCCTGCATTTCTTGCATCATCTGCCCCATCCGGTTCATCATCTGCATCATCTGCTGGTGCTGCTCCGGGGTCATCCGCTGCGAGCCCATCATCTGGTGCATGTCCCGCATCATGTCGGACATCGTGCCCATGTTGTGCATCATCCCAGGACCCATCATGTGT
Source organism: Deltaproteobacteria bacterium (assembly GCA_016874915.1). Taxonomy (GTDB): domain Bacteria; phylum Desulfobacterota; class Desulfobaccia; order Desulfobaccales; family 0-14-0-80-60-11; genus VGSO01. Next base: position 28,302 of record VGSW01000003.1, on the reverse strand, counting down.
TGTCCGGAGGGATGCTCTTGTTGGCCCTGACCCATCATCTGCTGGCCGGCGCCGCCCCCGCGCATCCCGCCGGGGTGCTCCTGGGCCGCCACTGATCCGTAACCCAGACTCAAGGCCCCTGCCAGAATCGCAATCATTAACCTTTGTTTCATAGTCCAAAACCTCCGTTCATGGCATTTGAGAGGCAGGGAGTAACTTGTCCCTTCCCTTATGCAGCGATATATATTGACAAAATAGTATCCCCCCCCCCGAAATCAAGGGCTTTCCCGCCAGGCGTCTCAATATTTATTACGGGGTGTTCTTAAGGATTATTGATAAAGCTTGGGAGTCGCCATAGGCGGCAGTTTCGGTGGAGCTTCCTGACAGCGAAACCCCTGGCCTCGCCCGCCTCTGGTCAGGCACGGACCCGGCGCGGCGCAACCCATTAAGCAGATGATGATAAGTAGTGCCAGGCCGATGAACCGCTGATATTTCATAATTTTTCCCAAGAGACTATACATGGAAAACTGATAGGGCTAAGCGCACACCGCTTTCCGCAGGTTCAACAGATATTGCCTGGCCGCCAGAGCGGCCTTGGCCCCTTCCCCCGAGGCGATGATGATCCTCTTGCCGAAGGCATCGGTCACGTCTCCCGCGGCGAAAATCCCCGGGTGAAAAGTGGAGCAGTCTGGGTGGATCATGATCTCCCGCCGCTCATTGAGTTGCACCAGCGGGGCCGCCAGGGAGGAGTTGGGTTCCAGGCCCACGGCGATGAACGCGCCCTTTACCGGCAGGCTCAGGGTTTCGGCCCCGGCCTTTTTCCTGATGGTGACTCCGCCCAGGGTCCGGTCGCCGGTGAATTCGAGAACCTTATAGCCAAGATAAGTATGCAAATTTGCAAGACAACCGACCCGTTCCACCACCGCCGGGTCCGCGGTCAGTTCCGAGGTGGAAATAAGGTGGATATTCCGGGCCACCGTGTGCAGGTTCTCCACGACCTGGAGGGCCGAGTTGCCCCCGCCGATGACCGCCGCGTCTTCCCCCTCTACGAAGGAAAGCTCCTGGACGTTGCCGTAAAAGATGCCTTTCCTCAGGAACTTCTCTTCTCCGGGAACTCCAAGCCGCCTCCGGGTCATGCCGGTGGCGATGATGAGGGTCTTGGCGGTGTAGGTGGTTAACTCCGAAGTGGTGACCTTAAACCCGCCGTCATCGGGTTCAATCTTTTCCACTTCGCTCATCAGGTGGTCAATATAGTGGGAATCAAAGAGGTGGTGCTTGAATTTGTCGATGAGCTCCGGACCGGTGATGAAATCGAAGCCCAGGTAATTTTCGATCTTGGTGCTGTCCACCGCCTGCCCGCCCAGGTCCTTGGCCACCAGCAGGGCCTCCATCTTCAAGGTGGCGGCATAGACCGCCGCGGTCAGGCCCGCGGGCCCGCCGCCGATGATGATCAGGTCGTAGGCGGTGCGGGCGAAGGTTCGCTCTTTGAGGAATTTATCCCGGCAACCTTCCGAGCAAAAATAGTAAATCAAGCCGTCACATTCGGCTTTTAGGGCTTCATCTTCTTTGACTTCTATTTTACAAATAGGGTCAATAATCATGATTGTTGTGCCTCCCAGCGTCGCAAAAGCCGAAGTCCCATTTTTTTCAGATACATATGTTTTATCAGCAAGAAATCAGGGTTTGTGAGGGTTAGGAATTATCTGGATCAAAACCGGATTCGCAGCCCGCCACCCCATCCATAATCGGAGTGCCATTGCCCGATTAGTGAAGTATTTTTCGATATCAGGTAAGTCACGCCGGCGTGTACTTCCCACGGGCTCGATGACGATGTCCCCTTTATGGCCGCGTTGCTCCTGCAGCCTGGTGTGGGAGTGATACCAGTAAGTTCCGGTTTGGCGGATGGGAAATTCATAGGTAAAGGTGGCGCCCGGCTCAATGGGGGGAAAGCTCACGTAAGGAACGCCATCCATATTTGGCGGAACGAGTACCCCATGCCAGTGAATGGAGGTGTCCTCCTTCATGCGGTTATGAACGCGGATACGGGCGGTATCGCCTTCTTTAAAGCGCAAGGTCGGACCTGGAATACCTCCATTGATAGTCATGCCCCAAGTCGGCTTGCCCGTGATGTTGACCTCCTGTAGGGCGATGGTGAGTTCATATTCGACGATGGCCGCTTGTATCGGCATAGGGAAGGAGAGAATAAGTAGAATAAGACCTCCACCTGCCAGGAATTTTGCCGGCCATACCATTTGGCTTCTCCCGTATCAAAAGCTTATTCGCAACTCATTACCCACTTAACGAGATTTCAATAATCGTTTAGCTATTGTCAAAGTTACCAACGGCAGTGTTGTCATCTGTAAAATCGGACTCAATCCTACTTTTATGAGAGGAATTATCGGCATCGCCTGACTATAAGACCATCTGCCGCTTTGAAGACAGAATTTCTCAATCGCTAGGCCGATAAGAAATCCTGATATGATGGTATAAAATATTTTTGATTTATTCAGATAAATGAACCAGCTTGAATCTCTATAAATAAAACTGCCTAAAAAATATATTATCAGTATAATAACGACATCACCTAAGGAAGCTCTTACATGTACTACAATAAATTCAATCAACTCATTGAAATGGTAATTATATAAACTCGATTGCAGACTCTCCCAAACAAAATTCAACAGAAACCCGGGGAGGAACATTATCCTGATTATGGCGATGTATTTCATATAATCCGATGGAGTCCGTGTTTTTTCCCAAGTGAAATCAAGGACAAACTTGCATCATGCAAGTTCTGCCGCAAGAACCAACCGCGTTGCCGGTTTACAGGGATAATCTCCGCAGCCGGAGCGCGTTGCCCACCACCGATATGGAACTGAAGCTCATAGCCGCGGCCGCGATGATGGGACTCAGCAAAATGCCGAAATGGGGGTAGAGGATGCCTGCCGCAATGGGAATACCCAGAGCGTTATAGATAAAAGCAAAAAACAGGTTTTGCTTGATGTTCCGCATGGTGGCGCGGCTCAGCCGCCGGGCCCGGACGATGCCCCGGAGATCACCCTTGACCAGGGTCACCCCGGCGCTCTCCATGGCCACGTCCGTGCCGGTGCCCATGGCGACGCCCACCTGGGCTTGGGCCAGGGCCGGGGCGTCGTTGATGCCGTCGCCGGCCATGGCCACGAAGCGGCCTTCTCTCTGCAATTCCTTGACTTTTTCGGCCTTCTGGTCCGGGAGGACTTCCGGGATCACTTCATCCAGGTCCAGTCTGTGGGCCACGGCCTCCGCGGTGGTGCGGTTGTCCCCGGTGAGCATGACGATGCGGAGGCCCTCTTCGTGGAGCCGCTGAATGGCCGCCGGGGTGGTCTCCTTGATGGGGTCCGCCACCCCTACCAAACCGACGGCCCGGCCTTCCACGGCCACCAGCATCACGGTCTGGCCCTCTTTCCGCAGGGCGTCCGCCTGGGCGGATAACTTCCCGGCATCGATTCCCAACTCTTCCAGCAAGCGGCGATTTCCTAAAGCCACCCGGCGTCCGTCCACCTGCCCCGTAACCCCTTTGCCGGTGAGGTATTCGAAGGATTTCGCCTCGACCAGATCAGTGCCCCGTTCCTGGGCTCCCTTGACGATGGCCCCAGCCAAGGGATGTTCGCTCCCCCGCTCCAGGCTGGCCGCCAGGCGGAGCAAGGTCGCTTCATCCAGGCCGTTGGCCGATCTGACCGTCACCAGCTTGGGTTTGCCCTCGGTAAGGGTGCCGGTTTTATCCACCACCAGGGTGTCCACCCGGCGCATGACCTCGATGGCCTCGGCGTTTTTGAACAGGACGCCCACAGTGGCGCCCTTGCCGGTGGCCACCATGATGGACATGGGGGTGGCCAGCCCCAGGGCGCAGGGGCAGGCGATGATGAGCACGGCCACGGCATTGATCAGGGCGTGGGCCAGCCGCGGCTCCGGCCCCACCAGGGTCCAGATAATGAAGGTGAGAACTGCGATCACTACCACGGCGGGGACGAAGTAGGCCGCCACCACATCGGCCAGTTTCTGGATGGGGGCCCGGCTACGTTGGGCCTCGGCCACCATCCGGACGATCTGGGCCAGGAGCGTTTCCGCCCCCACCCGCTCGGCCCGCATCACCAGGGACCCGGTGCCGTTCACCGTGGCCCCGATCACCCGGCTGCCCGGCTCCTTCTCCACCGGGATAGGCTCCCCGGTGACCATGGATTCGTCCACCGCGCTCTTGCCTTCCAGGACTATGCCGTCCACCGGCACCTTTTCGCCGGGCCGCACCCTGAGGCGGTCACCCACCTGGACCTGTTCTAAGGGTGTGTCTTCCTCGGTCCCATCTTCCCGGAGTCGGCAGGCAGTCTTGGGGGCGAGCCCTAACAGGGCTTTGATGGCGGCGCTGGTCTGCCCCCGGGCCTTCAACTCCAGCACCTGGCCCAGGAGCACCAGGGTGACGATGACCGCCGCGGCCTCGAAATATACCCCCACTCTCCCTTCCGGCCCGCGAAAGGAGGCAGGGAAGATGCCGGGAAAGGCCTGGGCGATGACGCTATAGACATAAGCCACCGCCACCCCCAGCCCGATGAGGGTGAACATGTTCAGGCTACGATTGATCACCGATTGGACGCCCCGAACGAAGAAGGGCCAGCCGCCCCACAATACCGCCGGTGTCGCCAGGGCCAGCTCCAGCCACCCCAATGCCTCAAGGGAGGCCAGTTTCTCCAGGGGATGGCCGGGGATAAGGTGGCCCATGGCGATAATGACCACGGGGAGGGTGAGAGCCAGGGCCACCCAGAACCGCCGCCGCATGTCTCGAAGCTCCGGGTTCTCTTCCTCTTCCAAGGCCACGGTGCGAGGCTCCAGCGCCATGCCGCACTTGGGACAGTTCCCCGGCGCATCGCTGACGATTTCCGGGTGCATGGGGCAGGTCCATTCGGTGCGCGTCAAGGGAGCGGGCGGGGCGGCCGTCTCCAAAGCCATGCCGCACTTGGGGCAGGAACCGGGCTGAGACTCCCGAATTTCGGGGTCCATGGGGCAGGTGTAATAAGCGCCTGGGACCTCAGGCGCTTTAGCGGGCTTTTTCTCCTCCAACTGTGGCTCTGTCGGCCTCTCCAAAAACATCCCGCATTTGGGACAGGTGGGCGCCGGCTCCATTACTTCGGAGTGCAGGGGGCAGGTCAGGTACTCTGTGGGGGTCTCCGGCTGCTCTTTCGGGGCCGCAACTTCAGGTTCCTCGGAGCCTCCCACGCCAAGGTAGCGTTCCGGCTCCTTCTGGAACCGGTCAAGGCAATGGGGGCTGCAGAAGGCATACGCACGGCCTTGGAAGACGGTGCGATGGGGGCTGTCAGGTTTGACCTGCATGCCGCACACCGGATCTTGAACTCTGTCCGAATCGCGAGATTTCATCATCGAACCTTGGGGAGTTTTACCAAAAACTAAGCATCTCACCCGAAAGTGCAATGGCACAACCCGAGAGCCGGGAATGTTCCGCCTGGGCCCGGACGCAGCGTAGCAGGGCGTCGTTGAACACCTCTTCCGAAAGGCCGCTGTTGGCCCGCTCCAGCATCGCCGCGGGTTCCTCCAGCCAGATGCCGTCGTACTCCGTCCCTTGCAGCCGGTTCAGCGTCCCGGGATCGTCTATCCCGAAAAGATCGACCTCCACCTTGGGGTTGCAATGAATGGTGAGTTGCCGGTAATCGTCCCGCCAGGAAACCAGGGAAGAGGTCTTTCTGAAGATTTTATTAATGGAACGGACCGTGGATCTCTTTATGTTAGTATGGGTATCGCGAATAATAGCCCAAAGCACCGGCCTCTTGTTACGCTGCGCGCTAATAATCATCGCCCCTACCGAGGCATAAGTCTTGCCTTCCCCTGCCGGCCCGATAATGACGTTAATCAACGCATCACTATGGGCATAGGAGCTTTGTGTTGCTGACAAGTATAGGTCAAGTTTATTGCTCATCTATCAATCAGCGATACCGAAAGATGAAATAGATCAGGACCGGGAGGGCCATTGGTATTCCCTGCAGATCCGGCCTTATCAGACCTTAGAGAACAAAATTGAGGGGGCAGTGATTGCCCTGGTGGATATTGATGAACTAAAGAGAAGCCTGATACATCTTGAAAACTCCCGGCATTACGCCCAAACCGTCGTAGAGGCCATGAGGGAGTCCATAGTATTGCTGGACCGGGACCTCAAAGTCAAGATGGCCAACCCTTTTTTCTACGAGACATTTCAGGTTTCCCCCCAAGAAACCGAGGGCAGGCTCCTCTACGAGCTGGGAAACGGCCAATGGGAAATTCCGGAACTCAGGAAAAGGCTGGGCGAGGTCGCCTCCCAGGGTGCCTCATTCCATAATTTCCTGGTGGAACAGGACTTCCCCGGCATCGGGTTGCGGGCCATGTTGCTCAACGCCTGTCCCATCAGTCGGGATGAGGCAACTGAGCTTATTTTGCTCACCATCGTAGATATCACCGATCTCCGCCAGGCCGAGGCGAAAATCCGTAAGCTCAATGAAGAACTGGAGCAACGGGTGAGAGAGCGCACCGCCGAATTGGAGGCCGCCAACCGGGAGATGGAGTCCTTTTCTTACTCCGTCTCCCACGACCTCAAGGCCCCGGTCCGGGCCATCGAAGGGTTCTCCAGGATATTGATCGACGACCACACTGACAAACTCGATGCCGAAGGTCTCAGGCTGCTCAAAGTCATCTGCGACAATACCAAAATTATGCATCATCTCATCGACGACCTGCTCGCCCTTTCCCGCCTGGGGCGGCTGCAGATAATGAAATCCGTCGTCAATCTGACCGCCATGACCAAGCAGGTTTTCGAGGAACTCCGGTCTCAGGCGCCGGAAAGGGACTTGCAGTTAACGTTGGGTGACCTGCCCCCGGGTTTGGGCGATAACGCCTTGCTTTACCAGGTTATCCTTAATTTACTGGCCAACGCCATCAAATACACCAAGCCGAGAAAAACCGCGGTCATTGAAGTAGGCGGTAAGGATGGGGAAAACGAAACCATCTACTACGTCATGGACAACGGCATCGGCTTTGATGAGCGTTATGCCCACCAGCTGTACGGCGTCTTTCAACGCCTGCACGGGGGCCAGGAATACGAAGGCACCGGCGTCGGCCTGGCCATAGTCAAGCGCATTATCGAGCGCCACGGCGGCCGCGTCTGGGCTGAAGGAAAAGCCGGTGAAGGGGCGACCTTTTATTTTGCTCTGCCAAAAGATGGGGAGTAAGTTTCGGCAAGTGTACTCAGAGCGCCTTCTGAGAGAATGTTGCTCACTGCTATATATCAAGAATTTGATAGGGGTATAAGTATCTTAATATGTTTTAATAATCCGCATATATGCTGTTATGTAAAAAAATCTGGGGAGGCGGGCAATGCCCGCCTCCCCAATTTTGGTGATCCGTGTGCCTACTTATACCGTTTTCGGTTTTCGGTTTCCGGTTTTCGGTTAGGAAAACCTGAAATACCAATAAGTTACAAATTGTATTTGGTGCATTTGAAAGGGAATCAAGTATTAGTGCGCGGTGCGCCCTTGCATTAACCGAAAACCGAAGACCGAAAACCGAAAACTGTCTTTTTACAGCCGGTAGCGCTCCTCCACGATCTTGGCCACTTCTTCTTCCGAGGGCATGGAGTCCCGGTAGCCGCCCAGGTGCTGGTTCCGGAGCCAGCGGAACAGGCTCACGGTTTCGTTGATGCGGACGATTTCCGGGATGTCGCCGCTTTTCACGGTCTTCAAGTGCTGGTTGTACTGGCCCAGCATGCTCACCACGTCGTAGAAGCTGGCCGCGTCCCGCTTGATGCCCTGCTTGAAGGACTTGCCTTTGTCGGGGTAGATGAGTTCGGGGCTGGGGTTGCCGGTAATGTCGATGCGTTGGAAGGGCCGCCGCACCGCCGCCTGCCACTTGCGGGCCTCCACCAACATGCGGGAAATGAGGGGGCCGGCCCAGTCGTGGGTCACGTGGCCCTGGGGGCAGGGGGAGAAGAACTCCACCATGGAGGGGCCGTTGTAGGCGATGGCTTCCTTCAGGATGCGGATGGCGTAAAAGGGGTTGTCGATGGAAAGCTTGGCCGCGTATACGTGGGAGATGGCCATGGCCTGACTGATGATCCGGCGGTGCAGGGTGGTTTTCCCCGCGTATTTCTTGCCGATGGGCGAAGTGGAGCGGTCGCAGCCGAAGCGGGTGGCCCCGGACTTCTGCACCCCGGTGTTCATATAGGCTTCGTTGTTGTAGATCACCCAGGTGATGTCGAAGTTCTCGCCCAGGGCGTAGTTGAAGGGGCCGTTGCCGATATCGTAAATGGCGCCGTCCCCGGCGAAGACGATGATCTTGGTGAGAACGTCGCTGTAACGGTTCTGGACGGCCTGGTCCAGGGCGAACTTGGCGCCCAGGGCCGCGGCGGAGGCGGTGCCGAAGCCGTAGTGGCCCGAGGGGTAGATGCGGGTGTTGAAGGGGTTGACCAGCTCGGAGACCTGATCGCAGCCCGTGGCGTTGATGGTGTAAATGTTGAACCCGTGGTCCAGCATGTGCTCGATGGCCCGCTGGTTGCGCTCCGACAGGATTTTGATGCCCTGGTAAAAGGTGGCGATGCCCTGGGGGTGGTTCCGCAGGGACTCCGCCGCGAAGAAGGTGAGCAGGTTGATGACTCCCTCGCCGCACCCCGGACACAAGGTGTGCTTGCCGGGATAGAGCTTGGAGAAAACGAAGAGCACCTGGTGATTCAGGGCCAGCTGATCCACGAAGGGGGCCAGCTCCGTGGTGTGGTCCCAATCTCGGTAGGCCTGGGGGAGAAAGTCCTCGGGCCGCAGTTCATCCTTGGACACCATGCGAAGCGCGTCGGTGGGGCAGACCTGGGCGCAGACGCCGCAGCCCTTGCAGGCGCTGGGGTCGGCGCAGAGGTTCAAGGCAAAGCGGTTCCAGGGAACCCCCTTGGGCGGTTTCTTGAAGACCTTGAAATAGCGCTCCGCCGTGGCGCTGATGGGCCGGTAAGTGATGGTGGAGTGCAGTGCCGAATCGGGACACGACGCGGTGCAGATGCCGCAGGCGATGCACTTTTCCGGGTCATAGACCGGCAGCGAGGTGGCGACGTGGCTCATGTCCCGGTAACGGCTGGTGGCCGCGGGGACCACCGGCAAGAACCGGTCCCAGGAGACCTTCTGGCCCTCCAGGATGGGCTGCACCATTTCCTGGCGGAAAGTCTCCTGGTAGTCTTCGAACAGGGGCACGGGCTTGATGGTGCCCAGTTCGTCCTTGTCCGACAGGTGCACCCGCAGCCCCGCGGCCCGGCGCCCCTGGCCGAAGTTCTCGGGCTGGTGCCGGACATAGGTAGGCCCGCCCCGCTCCAGGATCAGGGCCGCCTTGGCCCGCTCCGCGGGGGAGCCGCTGGCCCGCTCGGCGCCGAAACGCAGCAAGGCGATGTTGGACTCCAGCATTTCTTTCTTTTTGGTGCCCAGTATTTTCTCCAGGGTTTTCTTAAACTTCTGCTCAAACTGCTTCTCGGTGAGAATCCCCATCTCTTTATTGATGAGGCCGATGATGGGTGCGCCGGGGAGGTTGCGGTTCAGGTGCTGCAGGGCCGCCCGGGTGCCGTCCAACGTCTGGACCTTGATCTGGCGGTACTTGATAAGGGACTGAATCTGCTCAGGAAATTCGGCCACCACCTCTTCCGGGCTTCTGTCGGTGTTGATGACCAGCAGCCCGTGTTTTTTCAGGCCGCCCACGTATTCTTTCAGGATCTGGCCCTTCATGAATTTTTCATTGAAGAAGGCCAGGACGTCCCGCTCCGTGAGCTCCGAGCTGTTGCGGATGGGCTGGGAGCTGAGGCGCAGGTTCATGAAGACCGGGGCGCCCTTGCGGGCCGCACCGTAACGGGCCCCGGTCTGCACGTAGATGTGGCTGGGGCCGGTGTCTTCGGCATAGACCAGGGCGGCGCTTTCCAAGGCGGTTTTCACCCCTTCGGCGCCCACCCCGATGAAGGTCATGCTCAGCTCCCGCTCCAGGTAGCCGGGAAGGGCGGCTGGCTGCAAGGACAAGGGGCCTTCGATGCCCGAGTAAGAATCCCTCAGGAATCCCCGCTTGCCCTCCAGACAGGCCACCATGTTCTCCACCACCGCGGCCGCGTCATACTTGTTAAAATCCTTGCTGCCCAGGCCGTAAACTCCGTGGAGCAGGGTGGGCATGATTTCCCGGCCATAGAGGCGGTGCTCTTTTTTCCCTTCCCGCATGGCCCGGAATGAAATCTGCAGGGCCGCCTGCACGTCGTACATGAGAAGCTGGTTGTGGGCCCGGGCGCTGCGCTCCAAGACGCTGATGACCTTGGCGTTGCGCATGCCGAAGGCCAGCTCCTCGTAGCAGGGCGGGTTGAAGAGGACGGGCCGCACCACCCCGATGCGGTAGCCCTTCACATCCCGGTAGTAGTCCACCACGTCTTTCACCACCCCGGCGGCGGAGCCCATGATGACGATGACCATGTCCGCGTCCTCGGTGCGGTAACACTCCACCACCTTGAGATTGGTGCCCAGGACCTTGTTCATCACGTACATGGCCGCCACGAAGCCCCGTTTGAAAAAGCGGTAGGCCGTATCCTGGGCCACCTGGCCTTCCATGGTCAGGTCCATGTCGGTGAAAGTGCCGGTGAGGACGCCGTGCTCGAAGTCGGGCTGGTAGAAGCGGTTGGGGAGGCCCACGAAGTATTCCAAAAAGTCGTTGGACAACTCCCTAATATTCTCAATGGCATGGCTCTTGATGAAGCCGTCGCCGATGGCCATCACTGGCAGCATCACCTGGCGCAGTTCCGCCACTTTGAAGGCGATGGCCAGGAGGTCGTGCAGCTCCTGGTTGTCCGCGGCCATCAGTTGGGCCCAGCCGGCGCTGCGCACCCCGTAGAAGTCAGTATGGCCGCAGTGGATGCTCAGGGAGCCTTTGTTGACTTCCCGGGCCATGACGGTCATGATCACGGGGAGACGCTTGCCGGCCACGGAGAACAGGTTCTTGGTCTTCAGCAGCAGGCCCTGGGACGAAGTGTTGTCGGCGTAGCGCCCCCCTTGGGCGGCCATGGCTTCCACCGCGGCGATGGCGGACAGTTCATCTGAGGGCTGGAAATACATAAGCTCGTGGCCGAAGAGGTTCTTCTGCCCGTTGGCCGCGGCCCGGGCGAAGCCTTCGGCGATGGGAGTGGAGGGGGTGATGGGGTAGCCGCAGAGGCCGTCCACCACCCGGGTGAGTACCGACAGGGCCGCCTGGTTGCCGTCCATCAGGACTTCCTGGCGTTTTCGCATACTCTCCAGCATTTTTTCCGGAATGGAGGCCAGGTCGAAATTAAAGAGTTCCCGGGCGTCGAAGCGTTCCCATTCCGTCTGCCAATCAATGGGGAGGACCTTACCCTTCTTCACCCGGCGCAGCTTGTGATAAGGAAGCTGCTGGCGCAGGGCGTCCAGGTCGGAGGCATCTTTTTCCCAGGCAGGCAATTGCTGGCGCAGGGTCTTGATTTCCTCTGCCGGTTTCATACTCATCTCCTTTGGAGTGGTTCTTGTCTAAATGATTATCTCAAAAGAATGTGGTCCTGACAACTTCCAGGTTTAAATATTAAAATAAAATTGAATAATTTTTTGTCAATGTGATGAAATTCGCAATTTATCATTTTTATACTATTTTAATTTAAATATTTTTTTATTTAAAACTATTTTAGCTAATATTTAGCGCGCCAGCCAAAAGTAATATAGATTATCTAATTTATTCTAGTTGAGGATACAAAACCCTGCCTAATTTCAGTTTATATAAAAAATCATCTTGGATCTCGGCGTGACCAAAGGGATTTTCTCACCAGGGTTTTTGCACGGAGACCAGAACTTGAGACTTTTGCAAAGAAAGAATCATTGCGCTGTATATCAAAGCGTCAAGAGAGGCGCCCCCTGGCCCTATTCTCTATACACTCAAATCTGACAACGAAAATTATTTCGAAGAACTAGGAAAAAATTTATTCCCTGGAAGGATTCGCCGATAAGAGGGTAAAGCATTTACTGTGACCGAAAAGGCAAACCGTTCGTGAGGACGGGACGCAAAGCCACGGGTCTTGCTGAAAAGGCAAGACAGCCGGGCTGCCGAAGTCTGGGGCCCATAAACCTTTAGTTTCGCGGCACCCCAAGACTTCCCAGGAGGTTGTCATGCGGAAGAAACTAAGCGGGTTACGGGCCTTTCTGTTCGCAGGCCTGCTTCTGCCCGGGACGCCGGTTCTGGGGGCGGAAGCCCAGAAAAACCTTCACCTGACGGCTCGCATCCTTCCCCGGGTTTCCCTAAGCCTTTCCCACTCCCACCTCACCTTGGTGGGGAGCGAAGACCAGCCGGTCATCCCGTCCCAGGAAGGGCCGGTCCAAATTACGGCCCGGGGCCGGATCAGCGGGGGCCAGCCCCTGGTCCTGTCCATCGGCGCCGCCCGGGACCTGGAAGGCCCCTCCGGCCGCATCCCCCTGGAACAGGTGGACTGGACCTCTCAAGGCGAGGGCTGGAGAAGCGGGTCTTTAAGCCGCAACGGCCAACAGTCCATGGGCCGTTGGAACCGGAGCGGAGTATACCAGGGGCAAGTCAGCTTTGTTCTGAAAAACCAGGGTAATCTTATTCCCGGCGACTATGGGGCCAGCGTCACCCTGACCCTGGCGTCACCTTGAGTCCTCCACCCGGAGACCAGGAACACCAAGACGTTGCCGGGAAAACATTTTTGAGACTGGGCCTCTCAAATCAAATTGCTCGGGGCTTCGCCTTGGTGCTCCTGGCGTCGGGGTGGGGAGAATTAATTATAAGACTGTTGCAATTACTGTAATAATCCCGAATTGTCACCCTGAGCGAACTATCATGATCTAAGGGTCACAACGAACAATGAAAATTAAACCTTGAAAGGTGGGGCCACCATCCACTGCCACCCACCGGCAGGCGGGCACGGAGGCCCGCCCCACCAGGTATTTTCATATAAAGCGAAAGGTCTCGATTCTTCGCCCCCGAGGGTGGCCCAGACTGACAAAAATTAACCAGCTAATCCCACTTGGCGCACTTTTGCAGCAGCCTCATTTTGCTGCGCAGTGCGCTCCCTGCAAATCCGGTGTCTTGGTGGGGAATTATTTGAAGATAATCGGCCGCTCCCGGCGGTGGATCCCGAAGATGAGGCCGTGAGCCTGGCCTCCTGGAGTCAGGGTCACCTTGATGGCCGGCAGGGTGGTGACTTGGGTGTCTTCCGGCAAGGTTTCGGCCAGGATGCTGAGTTCATATTCCTTGGGCACCACCCCTTCAAAGGCGAAATCCCCTTCGCTGTCCGTATAAGTGTTCAGGTCCCCCGGCTTCAGCACCAACAGCACGTCAGGAACCCCTTTGGCGTCCGGCGGCGGCTTACCCGCGCCCTTGACGTCTTCCACCACCCGTCCTCGGATGCTGGCCCCCCGGACAAAGGGGAAGTCCGCCCGGGCGGTGGCCCGGCGCTTCACCTCCACCGCCAGGGTTTCCGCGCCTTCAAAAGTGAAGGCCGCGGGAATCTTTCGGGAGTCCAGGGTAACCACGTGCTTCCCGGCAGCCACCGCGGGAAACTGGTAATAGCCTTTCCGGTCTGTAACCGTGGTGCTGCCGTCCTCCAGCTTGATTCTAACGTTTTCCACTCCTTGCTCTCCCGAGTCCAGGGACTGGTTGGCGTTTACATCATTGAACACCCAACCTTCAATGCTTCCTGACCCCAGCCATTCCTGGCCCGGCTTTAATCCCGCCACTTCGACTTTTTTGCCCCAGGACAGGACTTTGATGATTTCCAGGGTGATCTGATTGGTATAAAAATTATTGATGAAGTCGCCGGTCCCGGTGGTGCCTTTTTCTATCCGGCCAAAGGCCCGGATCCGGAAGCCGTAAGGCAGGTTCCAATATACCCCCAATTGCCCGCCATAACGGCGGCTGGAGGGACGGTAACTCACTTCCCCGTAAACACTCCAATCAGGGCTGGCAAAATAGTTTCCCCCCACCTTCAGGTACAGGCCATCAAAGCCCTGGCCGGCGCTGGGGGGAGAAAAGCGGTCATATTCCCCTTCCACGTACCACAAGAATTTCTTATGAAAGGCCCTGACCCCCAAAACAGGGGCTTCCTTGCGGTAACTGCGGCCTGGATTGATCTGGTCTGAAAACTGGAACCTTTCATAACGGGCATACGCATCAATGAACCCGAATTTTTTCATGGTTTCGCTGTACAGACTTCGGGTCCGCCCCCGCACCGCCACGGGAAAATCACTCCGGGTGATCAGGTTGCTCTCATTATAGCGGACATATGAGGACGGCCAGGGGGCGCGGTAAAACCCCAGTCCCAGGGAACGGGTTTCGGTTTGGGTGATGCTCTGGCCGGGATCCACAGCAAAATTCCGGGCCGTATCGAGGCTGCCGAAGGCTGAGAGGAAGGGCCAGGGCTTGGCTTCCCCGGCCACATAGTATCCCTTGACGGCTTGATCGGGCTGGAAGATTTCGTTGATTAAGTGAAACCGGGGCCCGAAATAACGGTAATTGGTCTCCAGGCGCAGGCGGTCGCCCTTCCACATGCCACCGGCGCGGTACGCCAGGTCCCGCTCTTTTTGGGATTGGGGGCCCGCCGAGAAGCTCTGCATGAATTCTCCGGTGGAATAAAGCTGGGACCAAACCCGCCACTGACCAGCCAACCGGTAGACTTGGTTGTCTTTGGTGACCAGATTGCCGGTGAAATCCTTTTCATTCCGGGTGAGGTAAAAATTGGTCTCCAGGAGCAGCCGCTCATAAGGCTGAAAGCGGGCCATGACTCCGTAAAGGCTTTCCCCCAGACCCAGGAACGTCTCCCCCGCCAGTCCCCGGGACCGGGTCACTTCGCCTCCCAAAAGGTAAACCTGGAACCAGGGATGCGCGTATTGGATGCCTAATCCCCGGTAATAGACCAGAGGGTAGAAGAAGCTGGTGAATTTCACCGGGAATTCGGTGAGATTGAAGGCGTCGTCCCCTGCGGCCAGGGCCAGGACTCCCCGGCCCCAGCGGTAATTTTTCAGGCTGAGGCGGCCGTAAGCCTGGCGCCAACCGGTAGGGTCGTTCGACCCCGCGGGTTCCTGGAGCTTGGAGAAGGCCACCCTGCCTTCCACCAGGCCATAATTGGGGATGTTCTGGAAAAGGTCCAGGAAGCCGTAGGCTTCACTCAAAGAGAACTGCTGACCCAGCGTCCGGAACTGCAGGGAATAGAAAGACCCGCCTACCCGGCCGCCGCCCTCAGGAATGGCCCAGGCCGGGAGGGAGCTGAACCAGAAGGTCAAGAGCGCCAGCCAGAGAAGATAGCACCACCCTGAGCCCGAAGCCCTGGAACTCCTCCGGGGAGGATGGACGTGAATCATTAGCCAGGCTGGAAAAATAGAGTATTTTTAATAGGTTATATTTCTATCCCTGATTTTAACTTTTGTATTTTAGCATAACTCTTTGAAAAGGTTAGACAAAATTTGGGGTAAAAGAGGGGGCAAGAAAATTATTGAAAGAGGTTCGGATGAAGAGGCAAGAGAAACCGGGAAGTGGTCAGTTGCCAGTAGTCAAGGAAAACCAGAATATTAGAAGCTATTTCAAAACCTTAACTTCTCCCTGTAGGTCATTCTGAACGAACTATCATGACCTAAGGGTCACAACGAACAATGAAAATTAAGCCGTGCCAGGAAGGGGGGCCATCTCCGGCCATCCAACGGAAGGCGGGCACGGAGGCCCGCCCCACCGGGATGGGGGTGCGAAACTTGAATAATAAGTTCCAACCACTGGCCACTGATTACTGATCACTGATTACTGATCAGCGGCCCACGGTGAAGGGCTTTTTGCGCCCCTGGAGTTCCCGGCGGCCCAGGTCCACCACCGCCTCCACCTGGTAGTTGCCCGGCGGCAAAGGCTTTTCGTGCTTCAATTCCAGGTCCCGAGAGCCGCCGGGCAGCACCGGAATATCGGGGATTTCCAGCTTGGCCACCTCCTGGCCCTGGGAATTTTTCACCGCGATCCAGCTCTTTTTGACCCGGACAAATCCCTGGCCCGGGTTGGTGAAGGCTATCTTGAAGGTCACCCCTTTCTTATCCGGCACCACCTGCAAGTCCTGAAATTGGGCCTTGACCTCCGGGTTGCCCACGGTTTGGTAAAGCACCACCCCAATGCGGCCCAGGACGCCGATCCTTTTTTGCACCGTCACTTTTTCTTCTACGGGCAGGCCCTCGAAGATGATGGCGGCCCAGTAAGTGCCTGTCTTGGCTCCGGGGGGCACGGTGAGGGTGAAACGCACTTCCCTGGTTTGACCCGCTTCCACCCGAAAATCAGCCGGGTTCAATTGAAGCCAGGCGGCGCAGGACTGGGGAACCCGTCCCGGACGGAAATAAGTGAGGCTGCCTTTGGCGTCCATCTGCCAGTCTTCCAGATAGACCTTGACCCGCACCGGGCGGCCGCCTTCGTTGCGCACCGAGATGATGTCGGTTTCAGAGCTTCCCGGCTGGAGCTTCTGTTCCACCCGGATGGGGCTGACCAAGAGATTCAACTGGGCGGCCGCGGGCTGCGCCTCCCAGATTCCTAAAAGCACCAATAATCCCAGCGCGAAAAACCATTTTTTTATCATGGGGAACTCAGGTTGAAGATCAGGCGTTGGCTGTAGCGGCCTTCGGCATGCTCCCAGCGGTTTTTCAAGAAAAAGCGCACCACTCCCGCCTTGGAGCTCTGACCCCGGGCCAGGAGCTGGGGGTGGTTGGCGCTCAAGGCGCCGTCCACGAACACTGCGCCCGGCCTGCCCCGCCAGGTAACCTGGTTGACGGGAATCCGGGTTCCTTCCTCGGATTGCAAGTCCCCCAAGGCCATGACCGTAAGCCGCCAGGGCTGCTGTCCCGGAGAGATTACCTGCACCGTGACTTCCGCCACGGCTACCGCCGGGGGAGTCCCCACCTGGAAGATCAGGGATTGGGGACTGATCACCAGCTTTGCTCCCGGGGGCGCCACCTTGGCAGCGACAGCGGGACTGGCGGTCACCATACCCAAGATTAGCAACCAGAAAATTATTATCACTTCAGTTTTCAAAAGCCAAAAATAAATTTTTTCACCACTCCGGAAAGAGGAGAAATAAGGGGGTACCTTGTCCACTGCAATTATTCAAGAAAATTATGGATTTGTAAAGTGGACATTAACCACCGGGGCCGGATAAAAAAGTCAGGGGCGACCTGGCCAATCGCCCCTGGGTAAATTTATGCCGGGGACGAGCTCCCGCCCCCTGCGGCCAACGCTCCGGGGAAGTCTATTAAGGTACGGTCAGGGTGTAAGTGGCCGTGGCGCTGTAGTTACCGGTCTCATAGTCCCAACTGTTGGCCAGGGCGAAGCTCAGGGTGCCGGCCCGGCTGCCGGAACCGGTCCAGGATCCCACATTCTGGTCCGCGCTCTTGCTCATGGTGCCGGCTATGTAACCCGCGCCCGTGGCCGTCCAGGCGACGTTGCTGATGCCGATGGACTTGGCGCCGTCCTTCAGATCATCCGCAGCTTTTACGGTCACGGTGACCGCGCTGGAGGCCCCGGTGCGGGCCGCGCAGGTAATGGTCAGGGGGTTTTGGGTGGCGCTCACCGAAGGAGTGGTATCCGGATCCGAGTCGGGGAAGGTCACCGTGGTCGTGGGCATGGTGATTTTGGCCCGGGAAGCGATGTTGGTGCTGATGGTAATGTCTTGCGTCGCGGTCACTGCCCAGGCGGCGGAGGCCACCAGGGTCAGAGCCAGGACTGCCAAGAAGATGGTCCTTAACCTCATGATTTGTTTCCTCTCCTTATGGTTTTAGTCAATTTCATGGGGGCTGGTTTGTTTCATCAAACTGCTGAGCAGTATTTGCTACTTATCCTTATCTGTTTATGGGGCCGCCGCCTCAGGGCACTGTCAGGGTATAAGTGGCGGTGGCGGTATAATTCCCCGTCTTATAGGCCCAACTGTTGACCAGGAAATAGGAAAAGGTGCCGTTCCTGGTGCCATGCCCCTGCCAGTTGCCGGCGGGTTGAGGACTGGTTCTGCTCATGGTGCCAGGCAGATAGCCGCTCCCCGTGGCGATCCAGGAAACATTGGTGATGGGAATGGTGTTGCTCCCCGAGGTTAAATCTCCCGCGGCCATGACGGACAGGTCGACCACCTTTTTGCTGCCGGTCTGGGCGCTGGCAGTGACAACCACGGGGTTCTGCTGGGCTGGCACCACCGGGGTGGTATCAGGATCGGCGTCGGGAAAATTAATGGTGGTGGCTCCTATGGTCAGATTGGCGGCGGAAGCCACCAGCGCGTCCACATTCACCACCACGGTTTCCGTCAGCGCCCCCCAGGTCGCGCTGGCCAACAGCCCTAGGGTCAGAACTGCCAGGGCCAGGGTTCCAATCCTCATTACACTCCCATTTCTTGTCATTTTGTTATCTATTTCATTTATTTTATAAACAAAATATTATATATCAAGAGAGAATTTAAAAAATTAATAAAATCTGTGTGATAGCCTGATTCCGGATTCACTTTAGCATTTCTTGTGCCAAATATCGGGGAAACCAGAAACCCTTCTATTGGTCCCTTTTCCAGTCTTACCGGTTGTTTGAAAAACGAGTTGTCAAAATATTTGGAACGAGGCGCATAAGCCGAAACTTACTAAAATAATTGGCTTATTCGCTTTGCCCCAATGCCGATTCCCCTCTAAGAGGTTTTTCCAGCCGGCCCAGGAGAATGGGCAGGGAACGTTCACCTTTTTTAACATTTATGCAATTTTGTCCATTTTTAAACAGCAATATCAAAAGGCAATTAACTAAGTTATTTTGATTATTGATTTTTTAGCTTATGGCTTAAATAGTCTTTAAGTTGCTTTAACTAACCTTAAATTGGCAACAATTATGTGTAAGGGGTCACCCCTCGTAAATCGGGGAACTCCCAATTCTCTCCTCTAAATTTCTGATTTCCTCGGGAGAAAGGCCTGAGATCCAGGGGCGAGAAGAGGTGGGGAAGGTAAGGAGAAACCCGAACCTGTTTTACTTAAGGGCTAAACCCCTTCCGGTTTAGCCTGAATGCGAAATTATTTTATCAAGTTTAACAGTGGGTTACTTTTTTGATCGCCAAGGATAAAACTGAGCGATCGTTGTCACAGGGAAACCAAAGGGGGAAGAACCACAGGTCCTCCCCCCTCAGGGAGCAAATTCAGCTCAGGAAAAGCCGGAATTGTTTGGGGAAAATAGATTAAGCTTCGAGTTGGGGCAATCTCCCTAAAAGCTCTGAAAAATCCAGAGGCCCCGCGGCCAATTCCTCCAGCCGGGGCAGGGCCTCCTGGCGCATGAGCTCAGCAATGGCCGCCAGCTTCCGGTCCTGGTTGATGCCGGCCGCGGCCAGCACCCGGCCCTCTCGCACGTAAAAGGCCAGAAAATTCCGGGCCGCCAGATCGCCGTGAATGATCAGGTCATCCCAGGCCGCGGCGAAACCCACGTACTGAAGATTCAGGTCGAAGTGCTCTGTCCAGAAAAAGGGCACGCCCCGGAAGGCCACGGGCTTTCCCGCCATGTTATGGGCGGCCACCCGGCCGTGCTGCTGGGCCAGACGCCAGTGTTCGATGCGCATGGCTTCCCCGGTGCGCCAGTCGGGAAACCGGGCGATGTCTCCCGCGGCGTAGAGACCTTCCGCCACCTTGAGGCATTCATCCACGGAGACGCTGCCGTCGGCGTTCACGTCCACTCCTTTGAGGAAATCGGTGGCGGGCCGCACCTCGATGCCCACCACCACCAGGTCCGCGGGCAGGGTCACGCCGGTGCTCAGGTGCACCTGCTCCACCCGACCCCGGCCCTCCAGTTTGTCCACCCGCGCCCCCAGATGAAAAGCTACGCCGTTTTCTTCATGGAGTTTTTGAAAGACGCCGCCGATTTCCGGCCCCAGGGTCCGGGCGAAGGGGGTGGCCCCAGGCGCGGTCACGGCAACCTGAAGGCCCCTTTTGGTAAGGCTGGCGGCCACTTCCATGCCGATAAAGGATCCTCCCACCACCACGGCCTGGGCGCCGGCCGGCGCGGCAGCCATGATGGCGTCGGCGTCATCGGCGCTGCGCAGGGTGAAGACGTTTTCCAGGTCCGCCCCCGGGGCCGCCAGGCGGCGGGGGATGCTCCCGGTGGCCAGGAGCAGCCCATCATAATTCAACCGCGCCCCGTCATGGAAAATAATCTCCCGGGAACCGTGATTCACCTGTACCACCCGGCGCCCCAGAAGCACCTCCACCTCAATCTGGCGGAAAAAATCTTCCGACCGGAGGGGCAGGGAGTCGGGGGGCGCCAGCCCGGCCAGGTAGCCCTTGCTCAAATTGGGACGGTCGTAAGGCAGGCGCATCTCCTGGGTAATCATGACCACCTTGCCTTTGAAGTCGTCCTGCCGCAGGGTTTGGGCCGCAACGTTGCCCGCCGCGCCCGCGCCCAGGATAACCAGGGTCCGTCCATCGGCCCGGCTATCGCACCGGCACATTTGGGGAGGATGAGGCCCCGCTCCGGTGTCCGGCGTCCGGACGATGACCTGGTCCCCTTCCACCCTGACTTCAAAACGGGCCAGGTCATCCAGGGCCGGCGGCTCCAGCACTTCTCCGGTTTGAACGTTGAAGGTGGCCTGATGCCAGGGACAGACCACCCGGGAGCCGGAAAGCGCGCCTTCCGCCAACGGCCCGCCGTAGTGGCTGCACTCCCCGCCGATGGCAAAAAATCGTCCCTTCAAGCGCACCAGCAGCACCTTGGCGCCGTCCACCTCCACCTCTTTCATCTCGCCGTCTTTCAGGTCGGTGACCCGGGCCACCACGGTTTCCTGGAACATGGTTTTCTCCTGTTAACCCGCCTGGGAGGGGTAAGAAAAGATCGGGGGGTGAGTTTTCAGTTTTCGGCGGGCGCGTTTGGTTCTTGCATGTTGGGTTAAGGATAATCACCGGGGAGGGCCAGTCAAGGAGAGGCGGCCTCGATCCGGGCGTCTGAAGAAGTTGGAGGCTTCTTGAAGAGATATTTTGGGAGGAGGGCCAGGGAGCAACGCTCCCTGCCCTCCCCCCAAGCCCCCCTCCCAACCCTTTAAGGAGGCTGAGGAAGTCGGGGCGCAGGCCCCGACTTCCTCAGCCTGATTATCTCCCTTTAGGGATTGGGGGAGAGGGTTTGGAGGAGGGGGCAAGGGCGGGCGCCCTTGGTCCCCTCCCAAACAACGACTTTTCGAAGCAGGCTCCAAAAACTCTGTTTAATCACATACCAGTTCCAAAGATTCCACCCCCCGGCCTCCATGGACCGGGCCCACCTGGCCGCACCGGGGGCATTCCGCCAGGGGCAGGGGGTCGTGGGGATCCACCTGATCATCCCCCAGGGTCTCTTGGTAGCCGCAGCCGGGGCAGTTCAAGGTCACCGGCGAGATGGTCAGGGTCAACCTGGAGGACTCCAGGGGAGTGTCTTTGGTGAGCACCTCGTAAGCCTGCCGGGTAGCCGCGACGGAATGCACCGCGAATCCCCCCACTCTTAAGACCACTTCCATATTCCCGGCTTCCGGGCACACCCCTTCTTGAAGCTTTTTGAGCAGCAGCAACACCACCTCTTGCACCAAACCGTACTCGTGCATGTAAGTTGAGCCTCCTTTATAAAGCCGGTTCTCAGTTTTTCAGTCGGGGAACCCGCCTGGCATTAATTATATATTGAATAATGCGACTCAGACCATTTGTCCAAAGGCCAGGGGCGCAAAAACCACGAAAATCTCCACCAAAAAAAGGCTGACAGCCTCACGTCTGCCAACCTCTTGTAATACCTGACTAATTCCTGGTCGGGACGAGAGGATTTGAACCTCCGACCCCCTGAACCCCATTCAGGTGCGCTACCAGGCTGCGCCACGTCCCGACAACGTTAAAATATATCAGGGGAAGTGGGCGCTTGTCAATGGCCGGCGGCCATCTGCAAGGGAGAAATAGATTACAGTGAACGCGTTAAGGGTGAGGTTCTAGAAAAAGGTTAAGAGTTTTATTCAGGTTTTTACGCCCATTATTTAATGGGGGCATTAATCCAGGTAAATTTTTTCATGGTTACCTCTGGTTTCAATTATTAGCTGAAACTCTCTCTCGAGTTTTCAAGAAAAAGTTTAAGGCTTTGAACATCTTAATAATTCTTGCTTTCCGCCTAACCTCCTGGTATTTTACGGATTTATGAAATCAAAGGAGAGCTTTAATACTGCCATCTCCCGTCGGGCCCAGGAAATCACTCCCTTCCTGGTCATGGACATCCTGGAGCGGGCCCAGGAATTGGAAAGGCAAGGGGAGTCCATCATCCACCTGGAGATCGGGGAGCCGGACTTCGACACCCCCCAGGCGGTGAAAGACGCGGCCATCCGGGCCATGACCGCGGGGGAAACCTCGTACACCCACTCCCAGGGACTGCTGGAGTTGCGGGAGCACTTAAGCCAGCACTATTTGGAGAAGTACGGCGCCTGGGTAAAGCCGGAGCAGTTCATCGTCACCTCCGGCACCTCCCCGGCCATGATCCTGATTTTCGCCGGGCTGCTCAACCCCGGAGATGAGGTCCTCCTCACCGACCCCCACTACGCCTGTTATCCCAACTTCATCAAGCTGGTGGACGCCCACCCCCGCTATGTCCCGGTATCCGAAGAAGACGGCTTCCAGTTCCGCCCCGAGGAGTTGGGGCCATACATCCACGGGCGCACCAAGGCCATTATCATCAATTCGCCGGCCAACCCCACGGGCACTTTGCTACCGGCCTCGCGGCTGGCGAAGTTGGCGGAGTTGGGCCCGTACATCGTCTCTGACGAGATTTACCATGGCCTGGTCTATGAGGGCAAAGAGCACTCCATCCTGGGGTTCACCGACCGGGCCTTTGTCATCAACGGTTTTTCCAAGCTCTACGCCATGACCGGCTGGCGCCTGGGATACCTCATCGCGCCCCTGGACTTCGTCCGGCCCCTCCAGAAGCTCATGCAGAACTTCTTCATCTCCGCCAACCCCTTCGTGCAGCGGGCCGGGATCGCGGCGCTGACCCAGGCCGGCCCGGAGGTGGAGAAGATGCGGGCCGTTTATAATAAACGGCGCCGGTTTTTGTTGGAAGGCTTGCAGGAGCTGGGCTTCCGCATCCCCTTCCCCCCCACCGGCGCGTTTTACGTGTTCGTCAATGCCCGGCACCTGTCCCTGGACTCCTACGGCCTGGCCTTCGACATTTTGGAAAAGGCCGGGGTGGGGGTGACTCCGGGCATCGACTTCGGCCCCGGCGGCGAAGGGTTCCTCAGGTTTTCTTACGCCAACTCCCTGGAAAATATTGAGGAAGCCCTGCGAAGATTGAAGATCTATTTGAATCAGCGAAATTCTCAATAAGAAAAACTTTTCTTTTCAGCCTTCCCTGAGCCCCGGATTTATCTTGAATGGGCCGCCGGCCACGGCGGCCCATTCTCAATTTGATAAGGAAAAAGCCCCTATAAATCCTCTCTCTCAAATTGAGATTTTCCCGTTTTCAGGGAGGTGACCGAAAATCCCGGAAGAAGATTATTGTTTGTATTTATCTAATATTTCATGGCACTTATAATTTTTTCCGACCATTTTGAATCTGGCAAGACATATGCATATAAGGAGATTAAGTCGCCCTTGGCGACCATGACCTAATCAAGGAGAAACGAAACACCATGAAAAAATTTATCATCACTTTGACTGCCATTGCCTTTGCCCTGAGTCTGGCCGGCCCGGGAATGGCTCAAACCGCCACCAAAGAAACCGGCAAACCGGAAGTAAAGATGGAAACCCCCGGGGCCCAGCCTCAGGCTTCCAAGGAAGTCAAACCGGTGACCAAGGAAGAAACCAAACCCGCGGATGTCAAGGGCAAAACCGAGGTAAAACCCGGAGACCAGGACAAGTCCAAGAAGACCGACAAGAAGGACTCCAAGAAGTCTAAAAAGGACGACAAGAAGCCGGTAACCACCCCGGAAAAGCCCAAGGAGGACAAGAAGTAAGACGATAAACTGCCAGCAAATCTCCCATACCAAATAAACGGCCCCGGGCTTACCTCCGTTCGAGGCCGCCACCACCGGGCCGGAATGGGCAACCCCCATCCCGGCCCGGTTTATTTGGGGGAAGGGGCCAAGGGCGCCCGCCCTTGCCCCTTCCCCCAAACCCCCATCCCCAATCCCATGTATGGGCGCAATTTATTGCGCCCGACTCCAGCGGGCGTGATAAATCACGCCCCTACCAGGGGGCGGGTAGGGGAGTTTGAGGGGAGGGATTTATTAGTGGGCAGCAAGCTGGGGCTCATACTGACATCTTTTTACTAGGAACTGGGAACTGGCAACTGACAACTAAAGTGTCCCCCGGCCCTCCCCTCAAATTCTGCCCTACCGGCAAGCCAAAAGCATTTCCCAAAGACGCCGGGTGGGGGGGGTGTGGGGAGATAGTTGGAGTTGTAGGACGCGGCGGCTGGCCGGGGTGGGTTTAACCGGTTCGGCCACCCGCAGGCCCGCCACCCAGAGGATCTGGCGGGCGTCGGCCACTAAGGGGACATAAAGCCGCAGCCATCGGGGAATTTTCTGGTTCACCAGGAAGTCCTGAAGCTTTTTGGCGCCAAGCGCGCCGGCGGGCCAGAAACGGTCTCCTGGACGGAAATAACGGGCCTGCAAGGGTGGGGTGACTTTTTCCCCGTCAATCCAGGCCACGTTAGGGGGTGGAGCTTGGGAAACCTCCGGGCGGCCTGCGCCTTCCCGGATTTCCCAGCTCCAGCCGTCAGGGGCCTCCACCACCCCGGAGGGCGGCAACAGGGTAATTACGCCGGATGGAGGCGGCAGGCGCCGGAACACGTGGAGCTCAGAACCCGCCCGGGCCACCCGGCAGTCCCCCAGGGCGGTGACGCCGCCGCTTTTTTCCCCCCGGGCCAGGTCCAGGAGGCTCTCCACCTGGGCGGCGGTCAAGGCCCGGTCGCCCAAAATTTTCCCCACGGCCTCCCGGAGCAGCCTTTTTTGGAAGAGCTCATCTAATTTCCACAAGCCTGGCAGGTTTAAAGAATGGAAATCCGGTCCCCGGTCCCGGCCCACCTCGTTTAAGAGCCGCGCGGTTTCTTGGGACAGGAAGCGCTCCTCTTCCTGCAGCAGGGCCTGGGTGCGCCACACCGCCTCTTTCAGGCGGGGGTTGTAAGAGCGCTCCAGCTCCGGCACCAGGTCCAGGCGCACCCGGCTGCGGAGAAATCGGCGGTTCAAGTTGCTGGGGTCCTCTCGGTAAGGGAGGCCTTCCTGCTCCAGCCAGAATCGCACCGCTTCCTTGCCCACGGCCAGCAAGGGGCGCACCAGGCCCTCAGCAGTGGCGGGCCACATGCCTTTCAGGCCTTCCGGCCCCGCGCCCCGGAGCAGGCGCAGGAAAAAGAGCTCCACCTGGTCGTCCGCGGTGTGGCCCAACGCCAGTTTAGTAAATCCCTGGCTCCGGCAGGTTTCTTTAAGAAAATCCAAGCGCAGCTGCCGGGCCGCCATCTGGAGAGAGAGCTTTTCCCGTTGGGCCATTTCCCGTACCAGCCCCTGCCCCGAAAAGTATGGCAAGTCCAGGCTCCGGGCCAGGCCGGCCACAAACCGCCCCTCCTCCAGGGACTCCTCCCCCCGGAGGCCATGGTCGAAATGGGCCACTCCCAGGGCTATTTGCAGGTCAGCCCGGAGACGGTATAGGAGATGGAGGAGGGCCACGGAGTCCGGCCCGCCGGATACCGCGGCCAGAACCCGGTCACCGGCGGCGAACATCGCTTCCCGGCGGACGTAATCCAAGACCCAGGACAGCAAGTCCGCGGCCCGGGCCGGGTCCAGAAGGGGTTGGATCAAGGCGCCTGGGGGGGGCAAAGCAGGGCGATGGCCTCCAGGATAACGTCTTTGGAGAAGGGCTTGGCCAGAAAGCGGTCCACCACCACCGAAGCGGCGCTTTCCGGCAGCCGGGGAAGTTCCGAGGAAATCATGATGATGCGGCACTCCGGCTGGCAGGCTTTAAGGCGCCGGGCCAACTCCAGGCCGTTAACGGTGGGGAGGTGAAAGTCCACCACCGCCACCTGATAAAGCTGGGAAAAGGATTCCGCCTCCCCTTCCCAACCGGCGCCGGCCAGAGAGTCCACCTGGTAGCCAGCCCGCACCAGGATGGCCGCCAGGGCTTCCCGGGTAAAGGGGTCGTCGTCGATGACCAGAACGCTTGGCTTCATTTCTTAATTTTAGCTGTCAGCTTTCAGCTATTTTATACGTAGCGTCAATTATTGTTTCGTTAACCTAATGGAGAGTAGGCCTCGTAATGGCAAACTCCCCCTCCCTGCGAGGTGAGAGGGGGATGGTGGCAACTTGCCATCCCTTTAAATGCCAAGACGACGCCACCCCCACCCTAATCCTCCCCCCTCGCCGGGGGAGGGAATTTCTCAATCTTTGGAGAACATAGGTCTATTTCCCCTTCCCACCGTTATCTGACGATGTGCAATTATTTAAGTCGTTATGTATAGTAAAAAGCGTTTGATGTAAGCCAAAAAGCCCATGGGAATCGTGCAGATAAAAAATAGCTGACCGCTGACTGCTGATAGCTGAAAGCTACCCAACCGGAAAACCCAGGTGGAAGATGGTTCCCCGGCCCGGGTCGCTTTCCACCCAAATACGGCCGTGGTTGGCCTCCACCAGGGTTTTGCAGATGTAAAGGCCCAGGCCCGAGCTCCCCGTCTTTTCCCGATTGAAGAGATATTTTTCAAAGAGATGTTCCCTGAGCTCAGGGTTGAGACCGCAGCCGGTGTCCGCCACGGTGATTTCCACCCCCTGGCCGTCGCCGGGGGGCAGTAAGTGGGCCGCCACCCGGATTTCACCCCCCGCAGGCGTGGCCGCCAGGGCGTTGGCCAGGAGGTTGGACAGCACCCGGTCCAAGGACGGCTCATCCACCATAATGGGAGGGAGATCGGATTCGGCGTCGGCGGTCAGGTTCACTCCCTGCTGCTGAGCCAGGGCGCTGAAGTGGTGCAGGGTCCGCTGCACGATGAACCTGGGAGGCACGGCCTCGGGCTTCAGGACCAGGCGTCCCGATTCCAGCCGGCTCAGATCGAGGACGTTGTGCAGATGCAGCAGCAGGGTCTCGCTGCGCCGGATGATGGCCTGGAGCTTCTGATGAATCTCCGGGGGCAGGGTTTCATCCTGGAGGGCTTCGATGGTGAGGCGCACCCCGGTCAAGGGCGCCTTGATGTCATGGACGATCATGGAGAGAAAATCGGCGTTGGCCGCCACCCGGTCGCGCTCTTCCTGGAGGAGCCGGGTTTTCTCCCTTAGGGCCCGGGTCATGGCGTTGAAGGACTCGGCCAGCTCCCCCAGTTCGTCCCGGGAGGTCACCGGGATGTCCCCTGCCAAGGCGGCCTCCTGGGTCACCTGCCGGGTGC
This sequence comes from Deltaproteobacteria bacterium, assembly GCA_016874915.1. Classification (GTDB taxonomy): domain Bacteria; phylum Desulfobacterota; class Desulfobaccia; order Desulfobaccales; family 0-14-0-80-60-11; genus VGSO01. The sequence continues at coordinate 927 of VGSW01000003.1, read as the reverse complement.
CCTCGGCCAGGGAAGAGATCTGGCGGCGCATGCCCAGGGAGAGCGAGAAGCTGAGAATCGCCCCCAGGAAGGCCGCGGCGCCCCCCACCCCGAAGATCACCAGTTTTAAGCCGCGCAGGGTGGCGTCCATTTCCTTGCGGTTCACCCCCACCACGATGAGGTTTTCCCAGGGCTTGACGTCTTCTTCCTCCAGGGGCAGGTAGAACAGGGTATAGTCCTGGTCGCCCAGTTTCAGGCTCTGGACCCGGGTCGGCGGGGGGGAGCCGGCTGCGGCCAGCTCTTTGCTCCGCCGAATTTCGTTCAACGCGGTTTCCGTGAGATTCTTGAAAGAATTGACCACTAGGCGGTTGGCAAAGAAGAGGGCCACTTCGGCCCCAGGCCGGGACAGGGATTCCACAAAGCCCCGGTCCACCAGGAGGCCGGTGAGGATCACCCCCACCACCTTGTCCTCGGAAAAAATGGGGGTGGAGGCGCTGAGCACGATGGAATCCTTCCATTGGGTCATGCGCACCGCGTCTTTGCCCTTGAGCGCCGCCCGCACCAGGGGATTGCTGGAAATGTTCACCCCGATAGCTTCGGGGTCGTGGGCCCGGGCCAGGATTATTCCCTTTCGGTCGGTGATGGTGAGAACATGGAGGCCGGTGGCCTTCATCATGGGAAGGGCGAGGCGGCGCAGACTGTCGGCGTCCCCCGCGGCCAGGAGTTCGGCGTAGCTGGGGTTGTCCGCCAGCAGGCTGGCGGCCTGGGCCACCCGCTGGATTTTGCCCAGGTATTCCGCCAGCACCAGGCGAGCCGTCAGTTCCACCCGTTCGCCGTGCCACTCCAGAATCTGCCTGGTAGCCAGATATTGCATCACCAGGAGCAGCCCCACCAGGGCCGCCACCAGGGACAGCAGGTTGACCCCCAAAAGCTTGCCGCCGACTTTAC
>VGSW01000002.1 GCA_016874915.1 Deltaproteobacteria bacterium | reverse complement strand
GAATCCATCAAGGTTCAAAGTTCAAAGTAGGGGCCACAGTTTCCTTATATGCCAGGCAGCTTTCATGATTAACGAGTGAGCCGAAGGCTCATGTTTAATTGCCTTGAAGGACCGCGTCAATGTATAAAGTCTTGTTTCTCTGCACCGAAAACGCCTGCCGCAGCCAGATGGCCGAGGGCCTGGTGAATCACGACCTGGCCGGGCAGGTGAAAGCCTTTTCCGCCGGGGTGCGGCCCAGCCGGGTGAATCCCCGGGCCATCCAGGCCATGACCGAGCTGGGCATCGACATCAGCCATCACTATTCCAAGTCGGTGGACGACCTGGCCGGGGAACAGTTCGACCTGGTGATCACCGTATGCGATCAGGCCCAGGAACAATGTCCCTTGTTTCCCGGGGAAACCGAGGTCATGCACGCGGGCTTCCCGGACCCGGCCAGGGCCACGGGCACGGAAGAGGAGATCATGGCCGCGTTCCGACAGGTGCGGGACGCCTTGCGGGCCGAATTGATCCCGTTGCTGCGAGAGAAGGCTCAGGCGCGCCCGGCGCGCTAAATTCCCGCCCAGGCGCCCGCCGGCGCCGCCGTTATAATCGGCGGATTCTTCACGGCCCGGTGGACATATGGCAAGGCTTTATTAAATAGCATTAAAGGACTCACCAGACATGTACAGGTACATGAGGGATCGCCATGTTACTGGACCGGATTAATAATTATGAAATCTTCCGTCCCAAGTGCGACTCCACCAAGGAGGTCCTGCACAGCATCGCCACCTTTGACACGGATATTTCCCCGGTTCTCCCTTATCTCAACGCCGAACTGGGCGGTTGGGATTACGACCAGGATAACCAGGTCTTGCTGCTCAAGCTCTCCGCCGGCAAGTGGATCACCCTGCACGCCAAAGAGATTGCCATCCGGGGCGCCCGAGACATGGAGGAATCCCATGCCCTGCTGGAATGGATTAAGGGGCAGATCAACGAGGTCTATGAACGGCGGAGGAAATTACCCCACGCTACACCGGCCAGGCTGGACTCAAGGTCATGGACATTTTAAAGCTGACTCCCATGACCAACTGCAAGGCTTGCGGCTACGGAACCTGCATGGCCTATGCCGCGGCCCTGCGGGAGGGCGAGATCAGCCTCAACGACTGCCCGCCCCTCTGGGAAAGCTTCGGCTGGCGGGCCCTGGATGCGGAATAGGAGCAAGGAAATCTAGTGGGGGTTGGCCAGGACATTCTGGATGAGGCGCTCGATGCCCAAATTTTCGGTGTGCAGCGTCCCCACCACGGCAATTTCCGGCCCGGCCTCCCGTACCCCCGCGGCCGCCAGGTCCTCTGCGGTTAAAGTGAAAACGGCCACCGGCGCCTGGTAGCGCAGCACCCGGTAGGCTCCAGGGAGCGGAGGCCACTCAACCTAAAGCCAGCCCATCCGGCGGTACCAGGCGGCCGTGGCGGTCAATCCCTCGCTTAGATCCATGACCGGTTGGAATCCCAATTCCATCCGGGCTTTCCGGCAACTGCAGAGCCAGTAGGTCTGCCTTATTTCTTTCACCTTGTCCAGGTTCCAAAGGGCCGGAGTACGGGACAACTGGGAGATGGCGGAGCCGGCCAGGCCCGCCAGGTGGATCATCCAGCCGGGCGCGTAAAGAGTGCGAACCCGGCGGCCCAGGACCCGGCCCAGGCACTCCCCCAGATCCTGCCAATCGCAATCCTGTTCTCCCGAAAGGTAATAAATTTCGCCCCGGCCTTGAGCCCGTCGGGAGGCCAGCAAAATGCCGGCCACCAGGTCCTGAATATGCACCAGGCTCAACCGCTGGGCCCCCCGGCCCGGGATGATATGGAAGCCCCGTTGGACGCTCCGGAACAGAAGCAGGGCCTCCTGATCCCGAGGCCCGTACACCACCGGGGGGCGGATGATGGTGGCGGAGCGCTGCCGGCTGAAATTTAGGACCGCCTGCTCCGCCAGGAGCTTGGAGGCGCCGTAAGCGGACACCGGGCGGGAGGGTGTATCCTCGGCGAGAGGCTCACCGGCGCTGGGACCGGCGGCGGCCAGGCTGGAGATGAAAATGAACTTTTGCCCGGGGGGGCCATGGTCCCGGCAGGCTCTCAGGAGATTTACGGTGGCCTGATGATTGGCCCGAAAATATTCCGCCCGCCGGGCCGCCCGGGTGGCCCCGGCCACATGATAGACTTCCTCCACGTCCCTCACGGCTCGCGCCAGGGAGGCCGGGTCCTGGAAGTCCCCCGGGGACAGGATCACGGGCAGGTTCTTCAGCCAGCGGAGATTGCTGTGGCGGCGCACCAGGCACTTGACCTGGGCGCCTTCGGCCAGCAGGCGTTCCACCAGGTGGCTGCCGATGAACCCGCTGGCCCCGGTCACCAAGGCGCGCATGGGATTAATTCCTTCATGTTGAGACTGTTACGAAAGGATTCTGGGGGAGGGCGGGGGATTGGTTATCCCCCGGCCCTTCCTTCAAAATTACTTTTGCAATAGCTTCATGTTAATGGGAAGCCTCTCAGCCCAGGGCCAGGGAAAGCCAGACGCCTTCCCGGCGCAGGGAGGCGCCGCGGACTACCCCGACGCCGGAGAGGATCACCTGCCAGAGAAGGCCCTGGGGCCATGGTCCGGCGAACCTGACCCGGAGATGCCGAGGGCCGAAAAAGTGGAAGGCGCAGCCCAGGGATTTCACCGCGGCTTCCTTGGCGGACCACAAGAGCGCGGCGGCCTCCGGCCGATCACCCCCGGTATATTTTTGGCTATGCTCCAGTTCCAGGTCATGAAAGACCCGATGCCAGGGATACCCGCCGGCGAATTCCCGAGATGAAGCGGCATCCAGCCCCAATCCGGAGGGCGCGCCCCCCAGGGCGGCCCATAAGCGGCTGCCGCCCCGGCTGAAAGAGATAGCCGGAGCCGGGTGGGGTGCTCCCCGGAGGAATGGTTTGCCCAAGTTGTCTGCGGCCAGGACGACCTCACCGGGCTGGAGTCCGGGATCGCCAGGGCTGCCATGGCCACCCACCCGGGCCATCCACTCCCGCCACAGGTAATTAGCCAAAAAATCTTTTGGGTCCTGAAAAAAACGGCAGTGCTGGGGGTTTTGCGGCCATTCCGGGAACAGTTCCATGGATGCCACCAGAATGAGCCCTCCATGGGGGAAGGGGGTCAGGACCTCCAACCCAACGCCACTGACGCCGGCGCCCCCGGAAGATCCCGGCAACAGGGCTGAAATCGATGTGGGGAGAAAGCCGATCATGGCAACTTTACTCCTTGAACCACTGCATCCGGAGCCCCGCCACCATCATCAGGGGCTGGCCTTCCGCATCCAAGGCCCGCGCGTCCCAGATCACCCCTTTGGGGTCCTCTTCCCGCAACAATGCCTCCAGAATGATCTTTTCCCCATCCCGGCACGGGCGGGAAAAGACCATCTCCTGGATGCCCACGGGGATCAGAGTGCGGGGGTTATCTTCATCCCTCATGCTGTAATAAAAATTCACCAGATGCATGACTCCTTCCAGAATATAAGCGGGATACTGCCGGACGGGGGCGCCGGGAGTGGAGAAATCTTGACTGTCCCGATAGGTCATGGCGCCCCGGGCTTTTTCCGGGCCGGAGCCGTCCAGATGCTCCACCACCCGGTAACGGCCCTGCATGTCGGTATGTTTGTCATACCATCCGGAGATTTCCGCTAACCCGGCGGGACGGGTGTCCAGGTCCTTCAGGTTCACGGGAAATCCGGGTATTTCCGGCCACCGGGGCGAGGCCCCCCCGTCCAGGATCACCTGGGCTCGGAAGTTGAGCGCCTTTTGGTCCAGGACTCTTCCCGAGGGAGACAGCAGGGGAGTTTCCAACGTGAGCCGGCAGATTACTCCCCCGGATTCCTGATGACCGCGGCAGGTGATCTCCGACGTCACGGAGGCGTCAAGAGGACACTCGATGATCTCCCGGAACTCGGCCTGGCGCACTCCCCGCACCTGCAGATGAGGATAAAGGAGCCGGGAGGCCTCCATGAAAGCCTCTAAGGCCATGATGGTGGAGACCAGGGGATGCTTGAGAAACTTAAAGGGTTTGTGGTCCGGGAGCCACAAGTCCCTTTCCCAGGAGAAGGTTCGGGCCGCCCTTAATAGCCCCTCCTGGTAATCCGCTTCCAGGACAGTGTCCACCAGGGGAAAATTAGGGGCCGGAAAACTCATGGTCTGGACCTGCAGGAATTTTGGCTCAGGGGCCGGAGAAGTGGTATCCAGGGCCACCTGGGGGATATTGGGCATCTGGGTCATGAACATTGCCCAGACGTCTTGGGCCTTCCCTAAAAACAGTTCCTGGCGAAAAAGTTCCGCAACTTCTTCAGGTTCAACATAGCCCACCCCCATCTTCTCCAGAAAACGGCGGACTTGGGAATCGGCGGCCATGCCCGACCCGCTCACGGGAGGCAGCATCAGGGCCTTGCACTGCAGGTGGGGGTGTCTTCTCCGGAGGTCCTCCAGGAGCGCGGACATCATGCGGTTGGCGGCGGTATAGTTGGCCTGGCCCCGGTTGCCCTGAATGGCGGCGGCCGAGGAGAGGGCCACCAGGAACCGGAGCTCCGCGGGGGCGGCCGCGGTAAAGAGATTCAAGGCCCCCAGGAATTTGACCCGGCACACCGCGGCGAACTCTTCCGGGGACATGTGGGACAGCAGGCCGTCCCGGAGAATCCCGGCGCCGTGGACGATGCCGGCAATGGGGCCATAACGTTGCCCGATCTCCTGGATGACGCCCATAACCTGCCCCGGGTCCGTGACATCACAAGTGTAATAAGCCACCTCCACCCCCCCGGCCCTGAGGTCGTCAAGAGTTTTAAGCACGGTGCGGGCCTGGAGGAGACGCGACATTTCCCGGGTTAAGTCCTCCCGGGAGATGTCCGGCCGGCGTTTCATTATCTCCCAGCGGAGAGCCTTCTCCGACGGCTCCGGCGCCAGAAGCAGCCGGTTGATTTCCGGGTCGAACTCGGTGGGGGTGCGTCCCAGGAGGACTACCCGGGGCTGGAAAGGCGCCAGGCTTCGGACCAGGTGGGCGGTGACGCCGTAGCCGCCCCCGGAGAACACCACCACCTCTCCCGGATTCAGAACCAGACCGGCGGCCTTGCTCCCGTCCAGGAGGGCTACTCGTCCTTTTAAAGTGAAAGCCGCGCCCTGTCGGTAGATGGTGTCGATAACCGGTTGGTTAAGGTCCAGGGATTGACGCAGAGCCAGGGGAAGATCGGTTTCGTGATCCACCCTCAAGGTGCGGAACTGGACCTCGGGATACTCCAGGGCGGCGGTGAGGAACATCCCCAAAAGCCCTTGAATCAAGATGTTGCCAGGGGCCCCTTCAGCCCCGGCGTATAGAGCCAGGGCCAGTTTCTTGTGAGGCGAGGCGGCAAGGGCCTGCACCAGGGCAAAGCAGCCGGTCAGCACGGGGGTGAGGTCGGCCCCATCCTGGAGTTCTTCGTTCAGCGTCTCGTCCAGAACGAACAGGAGGCCAGCCAGGGAGGTTTCTTGAACTAACCGCGCCACCGCCTTCCGGACCTCTTCCGGAGCGCGCAAATCAAACCCCAGAGTTTCGGAGCCGGGTTTTCCTAGCATGGCCACCGGTAGAGTCGCCGCCCCATATTCTCGGCTGAAAAACTCCTGGACATTTCGTCCCAGGATCGAATCCCCCTTAAGGGTGAGGATGGCCAGGGTATCCGAGGTCTGAAACTCCAAGGGCCTGGGGCTGCTGCTGGAGGGGAGGGGGGCGGAGGAGAATGCCAGCCGTTTCAAGGGCTTTGCGGCTCCGGGCTGGGGGGCCACACCCGGTGCCGAAGGACTTGTCAGCATAGAAATTGTGACCCCGGAAGCGCCTTGGTCTCCGCTTCGAACTATGACCTCATGGAGGCGGACGGCCAGATCCCGGACCGTGCGCACCTTCAGGAAGTCCTCCAGCTTGATCTGGATGCCGAACCTGGTTTCCGCGGCGTCCATGATGACGGGAATGCGGCTGGAGCGGATGGCCAGGTCGGCCCGGAGGTCCATGTCCGGCTCGATTTCATCCCGCTCGTAGCCGGTGGCCGCCATGATGAGGCCGATAACCTCTTCCAGGAGGTCCGCTCCCTCTTCCGGCGGAGAAGTCGCCGGCGGCGGTATGGCCTGGGGGACCACAGCCGCTGCTCCCGGTGCCGGGTCCGGGGACCGCACCGGGAGCGAACTCCAAGAATTTAAATAGCGTTCCAGGCTTTCTTCCGAGAATCGGGGATCGTACTCCCGGCGAAGGGCCTGAATAAGGTCCGGCTTCAGAACCTCCCCGAAAGTCTTCAAAACAAAGGCGTTGATCTCCCGCTGGATGATGCTCCCCACCGGGTCAGGGCTGGCCCCCGCGGGAGCCGGAGATACCGGCTGGAGTTTAGGGGCCGGAGCAATGGATAACCGTAACATCGGCCGGGGAGCCGGAAGATGCCCCCCGGCCAGGAGTTGGGCCACAGCGGTTTTGAAGGTGTGGGCCTCGGCCTGGGGCAGGCAGGTGGGGAGGCACTGGGGTTCTTCCAGGGTTTGACTGATGAGATTGCTCAACGTGTCCCCAGGTCCCACCTCCAGGAAAAACCGGATGCCGTAGTCCCGCCATAGGGTCCGAACGTTCTCCATCCAGTGGACCGGCGACTCCAGATGGGCCATGATGGTCTTCTTGATCTCCACCGGGTCCGAGGGATATGGCAGCCGGGTGGTGTTGGAGATCACCGGGATGCGGGGAGGATGGAAGGCGATGTGGCTGACGAATTCTTCCAGCTCGTCCCGGATGACCCGCATCATCGGCGAGTGAAAGGCCATGCTCACCCGCAGCTGAGTGGCCCGGTATCCCCGGGTCTTGATTTCCTCCCGCAGGGATAGGAGAGCCTGGGTACTTCCCCCCAACACCACCTGTTGGGGGGCGTTGTAGTTGGTGAAATAGACGCCGTCCCGCCCCCGGACCTCTCTCTCCACCAGATCCAGGGGGGCGTCGGTGGCGATCATGATGCCGGGGTCCGCGTGGAGGGCGGAGGCTTGGTCCATGCACTGGGCCCGCTTGTTTACCAGCCGGAAGCCGTCTTCACAGGAAAAAACTCCGGCGCAGGCCAGAGCCGTGAGCTCTCCCAGGCTGTGGCCGGCCATGGCCGCGGGCTCAAGCCCCAGGGGGAGCAGGTGCTGCGCCATGGCCAGTTCCAGGGAAAAAGTGGCGGGCTGTTGCCACCGGGTTTTCTGGAGGTCCTCTTCCCGGTCGTGGAACAGCAGGCTAAGAAGGTCAAAGTCGGCCCATGCTGCGGCCCGGTCCAACCAGTGGCGGATGACCGGGAAGGCCCGGTACAGCTCGTGCCCCATGCCCTGATATTGTGCTCCTTGCCCGGGAAAGACCAGGGCCAGAGGCGGGATTTCTTCCTCCGCCGCCCCCAGGAACAGGCCCTGCCGCCCCAGCATCCTCAGGGTCTTGGCAGAAATCCCCGGCGTCGCCTGGGATAATATCTTTTCCGCCCGGGAGCGGGCTTCGGCCGGGGAATCCGCCACCACCGCCACCCGGTAGGGAGCGCCGTCCAGGGTGGTCTGGAAGCAGGCAATCCCTTGGAGCTCGCCTCCCTCGGGAACGGGCGATTCTGCGGGCGGGAGGACCTCTGGGGGGGAAACCAGCACCGCGTCTCCTTCCTCCAGGGATTCTTCCAGGTGCATAACGTAGTTGGAACCCCCGAAGCCGAAGGAGTTGACCTGGAACCGCCGGGGGAGGCCATTGGGGGAGGGCCAATCCAGGGGTTCGGTGGCCACCAGGAGGCCTGACCCCTCAATGGCCATTTCCGGGTCGGGGTTTTGGTAATTGAGAGTAGGGGGAAAGGTCTTGGCCCGCATGGCCGTGATCCCCCGGATGAGACTGTTCAGCCCCGAGGCCCCCAGGTTGTGTCCGATCTGAGACTTGAAGGAGGAGAGCACCGTCCGGCTTTTGCCCTGGAAAAAGGTTTTCAGGGCGTGCACTTCTTCAACATCTCCCTGGAAGGTGGCGGTGGCGTGGCATTCCACCAGGTCCACGGCCTCGGGGCCGTAAGGGGCGTCGTCGAAGGAGGCCCGGATGGCAATCTCCTGTACTTCCCGGGATGACTCCACCAGGCCCTGGTGGCTGTTGGAGGCCCCCGCGGCGGTGATATAGGCGTGCACCCGGGCGCCCCGGCGGCGGGCCAGGGACTCCCGCTCCACTACAATCATGGCGCCGCCCTCCCCCAGCACCATGCCGTCCCGGGTGCGGTCAAAGGGGCGGCTGCTCTCCGCGGGGTGGCACTCCTGCTCGGAGATGCCCGCCAGGGCTCCCAGGGCGGAAAATTCCAGGAAGTGCATGGGCGTGAGATTTTCTTCCCCACCCCCCACAATGGCCGCGTCAATAACGCCGTTGCGGATCATCTGGATAGCGCTATAAAGGGCCACCAGGGAAGTGGCGCAAGCCGCGGACACTGCGTAGCTGGGGCCTTGGAAGCCGTACTTCTGGGTGATGAACCCCGCGGCGGTGCAGTTGAGCCGGCCCAGCAGGGTAGTGTCGTCGATGGCCAGACGCCCCGACTTCACTTCCCGGGCCAGGGCCTCCTTAAGTTCCGGGGAAAGAGGGATAACCTGGCTGATGGAGTGGAAAATCTCCTCCAGCGAACCCCGGACTATCAGGTCCCGGAGAGTGGCCGCGGCTTCGCCGGAGTTCTGGGAGATGAGCACCGCGATGCGCTCCGGGGGGATGTCAGCGTCTAAAATCCCGGACTGGCCGATGGCCCGGGCCGCCAGCCACAGGGTAAGGCGGGTGGCCTGGGTCATGGTGCGAAAATCCTGGGGCGCGATGCCCAGGTCTTTGCGATGGATCTCCAGGCGGTGAAACGCCCCCACCCGGCAGTAAGTCTTTTCCGGGGTGCGAGGCCGGGGGTCGTAGTAAACCAGGTGGTCCCACCGTTCGGGAGGCACCCAGGTGATGCCGCTCTGCATGGCCAGGCTGGCGGCCCACACCTCTTCCGGGGAGTTTCCCAGGGCATTGACCAGGCTCATTCCGGTGATGGCCAGGCGCTCCCGGCCCGGAGATTTGGCCCTGGCCGTCCGGCGGTCCGGGTAAGGGCCGGGCTGAAGGTCCACCCGGCTCAAAGAAAGGGGCCCTTCTGCCAGGTCCCGGTGCAGGTCGGCCACCGTTTGCACCCGGTTGATGGCTCCGGCGCAGGCCCCGCTCATGAACTGTCCCTGGCTGAGGCAGCTCTCCTCAGGCAAAACTGGGCCGTCAGGTCCGTCCAACCCCCGGGCGGCAATTAACAGACTCCCCGCGGCCAGGGCCTCCATTTTTTGGCGGAAGGAGGTTTCATCTTCCTTTTGGGCCAGGAAGTCGCGCTCCAGGGCGGCTACGCGGTCAATTATGGGGGTCTTTAAAGACCGGACCCGGAGCCCGGCGGCTTCCCCGGTAACCGCGGTGTCACCCGGCAAGGCTTTCAGGATCATCTGCTGATAGAGCGCGGTGAGGGCGCCGGTGGCCACCATCTCCCGGGTAGCCAGGTAGGCGGTGCCCATCTGAATGGCGTCCGCGCCCAACATGGCGGCCATGAACGCGGTTTCCCGGTTGTAGATGCCCCCGGCCAGGATGATGCGGCGATCTTTGAGAAGGTCGGGCTCCCGGCGCTTCAAAGATAAGGCGATCTGGGCCTGGCTCAAAGTGGTGTGCGGTCCCACGTGGCCGCCGGCTTCATTGCCTTCCAGAATGAGATAGCGGATGCCGGCGGCGCCGGCCAGTCGTATTAGGTCCTCGTTGGGGGCCAGGTACATGACCTCCAGGCCGTGTTGGCGCAATTGGGCCCCATAGTGAGGGTCGCCGGCGGCGATGACCGCGAAGCGGGGGCGCCGCTCTATTATCCAGGCCAGTTGGTGGTCCCGGTGGGGATTTTCCGGCAACGCGATGAGGTTCACCGCAAAGGGCCGGTCCCCCATGACCTCCTGGAGCCCGCCCCACTTTTCCTCCAGGACCTTGGGGTCCATAAGCCCTAGAGCCAGGGTGGGGAGGCCGCCGGCGTCGGCCACCTCCCGGGCGAAGGCCGGGACATCGGTGATCCAAGTCATGGCCCCCTGGATGAAGGGATAGCGGCGCCCCAGTTCCGCCGCGACGGGGCTTTCCAGAAACGCCCGGGCTTTTTCCGGGGCCCGGGAGCATTGGGAGGCCACATCTTCCAGGAAACCGGTCAGGGCCGCTTCCGTAGCGGCGCCATAGCGGTCTGCGAACTCCTGGGCAAAGGCCGCCTCCACCCCCAGAGGGATAAGCTCATCCCGGTGGAAGCGGCTGGCCAAGGGGTGCACCGCCTCCTGGGCGGCCTTATGAACGAAAGCCCGGCGGTGCTCCCGGGAACCTCCGCCAGGCCCGGAAGCGGCCCATTCCTGCAGATCCCGCACCGCCAGAGAATTGCCTTTATTGAACACCCTATAGGGCGCCTCCAGGTTAAGGCCCACCAACTGGGTGTGATCGGGGCGAAGTTTGGCCAGACCCTGGCGCGCCGGTTCGCCCCCCTGCACCAGGTCGGTGAGCCAGTGAAGGCTCTCCAGCACTATCCCCCGGGCGCCGCTGCTCAGAAAGGCCGCGGCGGCTTCGGGAGTGGCCACGCCTCCCCAGATGTAGAGAGCCGGACCTTCTTCCCGTTCCCGGAAGCGGTCCCGGAGGGCGGAATACAAGCTGAAGATGCTTTCCGTACTTACCAGGCCCGCGGCTTCGCAGCCCTTGAGAGCCATATGGGTGAGGCCCGGATACCGGTCCCATGCCTGGAAGATGAGGCCCACGTCGCTGAGAATGGGGATGGCCAGGAACCGCTCCGACATCTCCTCCAGGCGGCTGAGAAACCGCCCCGGGTCGCCATCCAGGAGGAGGGGGTGGATTTCTACGAAAATGCCATTGATGTTAGCGGCCTGGAGAAGGCCGGAAAGGCTGTCATCCATCAGGGCCGCGGGGGAGATTTTAAGGAATGCCGCGTCCCCCCCGGCCGCCGCCCGGAGGGCGGGACGGCAGGCCGCGATGTCAGCCTGAGAAAGATCAAAGATGGTTTTAGTGCCGGTGGCCCGGGCCATGTGGACCACTCCGGGGCTGATTTCTTCAGGTCTCCACACCGTGGCGATTATCTGACGCTCGTGGTGGAAATCCATTTGGCCCTCTTGTTTGCGTGCGTTTATCGATATGAAAAATAGGGAATTAGACTCCCAGCCGGGAGAAAAAGGCCGGCCAGGGGGCTGATCAGGAGGTCAAATCCTTGCGGTACAAGCGGAAGCGCTTGTGCACCCGGGCGCCACCGTCCCGGTACCACTGGTTGATGAGGTCGTTGTCTTCCAGGTTCCAACCCAATTCGATGTAATTATACCTTTTGTACCGGGCATTTTCAATGAGCAGGTGAAACAAGAACTGGAAGGCCACCAGGGGTAATCCCAGGTCCTGGTACTTTTTCCGCACGCCGAAAATAAGCCCCCGCAACCCGGTGATTTCCCGGCGATAGAGGAGAATCTTCAGGGGCCCCAGGAATCCCACCCTGCCGTTCAATCGCTTGAGGAGAGGGTTGATATCGGGAACTACCATGCCCACCCCCACCGGCTCCTGGCCGTCCACCAGAAAAAAACAGAGGTTGGGGTCGATAAATTTTAACAAGTTGCGGCCCATTTCCTCAACTTCGGCATCCGTCATGGGCACGAAGCCCCAGTTGTCAAACCAGGCTTCATGGTAAATTTCTTTGACATGCTGCATCTCCGCCAGGAAATCCCGGCGTCGCATGGGTCGGATGGTGATGTTGGTTTTGCTCAAGATACGCTGGCTGAGTTGTTCCACCCAAGCCGGCGGCCGCCAGTGGCGGTCCACCCGAAAGGCCAGCAGGTCCTTTTCTTTGACCAATCCCTGGGATTCCACCAAGCCGGGGTAGTAAGGGGGATTGTAGGACATCATGAACACCGGGGGCAGGTCAAAGCCTTCCACTAGCAGCCCGGTTTCGTAGTTGGTGGAGGGGTTGAGGGGGCCCCGGAGAAAGGCCATCCCTTGCTGACGAGCCCATTCCGCTACCGCGGCGAACAGCGCCGCGGCCGCCTCGGGGTCCGGAGCGCATTCGAAAAACCCCCAGATTCCCATGCGCTCGTTATGAAAACGGTTGTAGTTGTGGTCCACGACGCCGGCGATGCGGCCCACCGGCTGGGAGCCGCGCCAGGCCACCCACAGGACTCGCTGGGAAAACCGCCAGAAGGGGTGGGAATTGGTATCCAGGAGATGGGCCAGTTCTTTCTTGAGAGGGGGGGCCCAATTGGGGTCCCGGGCATAAATTTTCCAGGGCAGATCCAGGAAAGCCTGCATCTGGGCAGGCTCATCCACCACGCTGAGAGTCACCGGCGCCATTGACCTTGCACCTTGGCCTGGGCAAACGACCTCTAACTGGTCATTATAGGGGAACGAAGCGACTGAAAAACTCTAAAAACAAGCTTCTTCGCGGCATAAGTACGCACTACGGCAATGGTACTTTTGAAACCCTCAGAAACCTTCTCCCAAGACGCCCATCTTGTCAACCATAAACTCAACTTGGCCTCCACTGGCCTCAAAGGCGCTCCTAATTTCTATTCTGGGGGAACTTGGAGCAAAATTTTCCCAAAACATCCAGTCAATTAATTTATAATACCGCAGTTAGTGATATTGTTGCACCATCGTTTTGCGGCCAATAACCGATAAAACCTTTTTCGGCACAAAAGCCTTTTTTGAAGGATGAAGCTTCTCCATCCGGGGTACCCCATGCCCGAGAAGAGAGTTCTCCTCATTTGCCCCCCTTTCCCCAAAACTTTCTGGAGTATGAGCCGCACCTTACAGCTCACCGGCCGCCGCGCCTTAACGCCGCCCTTGGGTCTCCTGACGGTGGCGGCGCTCCTGCCGCCGCAGTGGCAGGTCCGCCTGGCAGATTTGAATGTCCGCCCCCTGACGCCGGACGATTGGCAGTGGGCCGACCTGGTGATGCTCTCCGGCATGTTTGTCCAGAAAGAAAGCCTACTGGGTCTGGCCCGGGAGGCCAAGGAGCGGCAGAAAACCGTGGTGGCCGGGGGCCCGTACCCCACTTCCTTCCCCCAGGAAGTTATGGAGGCCGGAGTGGACCTGGTGGCGTGCGGCGAGGCGGAAATGACCATGGCGCCCCTGGTGGCCACGATAAATGGAGGCCAGTCCCGGGGCGTAATTGAGGCGGACGGTTGGGCCGACATGACCCTATCTCCCGTGCCCCGCTATGCCCTGCTCAACTTCCAAGATTATGAAGCCATGAGCCTCCAGACCACAAGAGGCTGCCCCTTCAAGTGCGAATTCTGCCACGTCGCCAGGCTTTATGGACATAAACCGCGCTATAAGACCCCGGCGCAGGTCGTCAAAGAACTGGACAACCTGTATCTCCAGGGCTGGCGGCGGGTGGTGTTCATCTGTGACGATAATTTTATCGCCCACCGGCAGGCCGCCCAGGACATCCTCCGGGAGATGATTCTTTGGCTGGAGGACCGCGGCGAACCCTTGTCATTCTGGGCCCAGACCTCCCTGAATCTGGGGTCGGACCTGGAAATGATCGATCTAATGACAGCCGCCAATTTTAGCGATGTTTTCATCGGCATCGAGTCACCGGACCGCGAGCTCCTGGCGCAGACGGGCAAATTTCAGAACCTGGGCCATCCCATCGTCCAGTCCCTGAAAAACATTCGGGCCAACGGCCTGACGGTGATGGGCAGCTTCATCATCGGGTTTGATGGGGAAGAAAAAGGGGCCGGTCGCCGCATCAGCGATTTGGTGGCAGAGACCGATATTCCCATGGTCATGATCAACATCCTGACTGCGGTTCCCGGGACCGCCTTGTGGGACCGGCTTCAGCAGGAAGGCCGTCTCTTGCCGCATCTGGACGTTGGCGAGTTCCATGGACAGGTTATGAATTTCCGCCCCCACCGCCCCGAGTCCGAAATCCGCGGCGAATGGCGGGAGGCGATAGATTTTCTGTATGAGCCTTCAAGTTTCTTAAAACGGACCTATCGCTATATCCTGGGGACCAGGCCCACGCGGAGAACTCTTGCCCAGGCTAAAGGCGTCATTCTTCCTCCAGTGGGGAAGCGCTCCCGGCCGCTGCGGACTGATTCCCTCCGCGATGGCTGGAATTTTCTTAAGCTCATCTGGCGCCAAGGAGTGGCAGCGGAATACCGCGGGCAGTTCTGGAAGCAGTTGTGGGGGGTTTATCGGCACAACCCCAGCCGCTTGCTCAGGTATATCAACCTCCTCTTCTTAGGGGAGAACCTGTTTGAGATTCGGGAGCAAGAGCTTTCGGAAAGGAAAAAATCATGAGGCGCGGGCTGCTTCCGGCTAGACTGGATGCTGCGATGCCGCCAACCTGCAACTACACCGGGGGGGCCTATTCCTGAAGGCCTGGGCCGCACAAGCGACCATCAATAACATTGTTTTCAGCGCCTGCCAGTAGGAAGATGATTGGTAAATATGACCCATCATCGGCCGGCATTGGCATCACTTCCCTGAACCTCTGAGGCCCGCAGTCGTTGTCGGCAATTCTTAGACCCCTCGCCTATCTTTTAAGCGCCCGCTGGGCCCGGGAGGGCCTCCAGGCTGTCTTTTTTATTTACCTGGCCCGTAAAAGCGCTCCTACTTATGGGGAGTTCATGCTCTCCCTGGGCCTGGGAAGCATCCTGCTTATGGGGGTGGAATTCGGCCTCAACTACCACCTGGTGGGGGAGATTATCCGCAAAGGCGAAAAAGCTGGCGAGACCCTCAGCCAGGCGCTGGCTTTAAAAGTTTGCCTTCTCACGGTGGCTTTGGCCGGAACCTGGCGGTTTGTCTCCTGGCAGAATTACGAAGCGCAATTAGCCTGGATCATGCTGCTGATGGGAGCCGGGGTGGGTCTGGAAGGCTTGGCCAGCACCTTTTTTGTGGCCTTGCAGGTGGCGGGCCGCCAGGACCTGGAAGGCAAAATCAGGACCGTGGCCGCCGCCCTGGGCTTCGGCTACGGGCTCATCACTCTGGCCCTGGGCGTCCCCCCCATTCTGATCGTGCTGTTCAAATGGGTGGAGGCTCTAACCAACCTGGTGGGAGGCGCGCTCACCGTCCGGCGGCTACAGGGGTTCTCCTGGCGGCGCCCTAACCTGGAGAGCATGAGGCGCCTCCTCTGGACCGCCTCGATCTTTGCCATCATCGAACTCGTCGCGGCTATTTACAACAAAGCCAACATTTTCTTCCTGCAAAACCATGGGGGCGTCAACGCCGTGGCCCAGTACAGCGCCCCCTGGCAGATCGTGGAGGGCCTGACCGCTCTGGTATCCAACCTCCTGCTGCACCAGGTCATGTTTCCCATCTTTGTCCGGCTTTGGGGAACGGATCAGGAGGAAATTAGCCGCCTGGCCCGGGCCACCGCCCGCTGGTTGACCCTGGCCGCGTTTCCCCTAATGTTTTTCCTGTTTGTCGAAAGCGACCGGATTATCCCTCTAATTTTTGGCCCTCGGTTTCAGGACGCGGTTTGGCTGCTGAAGTATCTGGCCCCAGCCATCATCATCGCATTTTTGCACAACCTGGCCGGGTTTCTCATGATGAGCATGGATCGCCAGCGCCTGTTACTGCTGTTTTACCTGGGCGGCCTCCTGGCAAATCTGGGATTATGCTCCTGGGTGATTCCCCTGGCTCCCTTGCCGGGGGCCGCGGCGGCCATTGTCCTGACTAAAGGGGTGGTGGCGTTGATGACGGTTCTTTATGTCCAGCGCCGCCTGCAGATTATCACCCTGGCGCTGCTCCGGGATATGGCCGTCATTAGCCTGGTGGCCCTTATTCTTTATGGAGTGGGGAAAATCCATCTGCCCCGGTTGTTGGCCGAGTCTCTGGCTCTGGCGCCTTTTCTCTGGGCCGGGTGGCGCTGGCGGCGCCTGGATAAGCGCCAATGACCAATTAAACCTTGAGGGGAGGGCCAGGGGGGATAACCAATCCCCCGCCCTCCCCTCAAACTCCCCTCCCCCATAAGCCTTTAACATCGCTCTTCAGCCCTGCCGCCGGATGCCGGTGACTCTCCCCTGGGGACCGACGCGGTAGGACAGGCCGCGCCATTGCAGGGTTTGGGGAAACCAGGTGCGGATATGGCACCAGGCCCCCATGAAAATGGCCAGATAGACCGCGGCCACCCACTTAAGCGCCGGCCCGGGCCAGGGATGGAGCCTCCGGAGGGAAGCGGCCAGTACCGTCATCAGGGCCAGGAACAAGGCCGGGGCGGCGCCCTCCGCCCGAGGGACCCAGCCCCCCAGGGCCAGAAGCAGCCGGGCCCCCGCCCCCAGGAGCATTCCGGCGATCCCCAACACCATTAAACCGCTGACGGCCCAGTGCCCCCAAAGACAAAATTTCAAATAGATCCATTGGCGGATGTGCCAGGACACCCAGCCGGATATGGTGCAATCATCGAGGGGGGTGGTGAGGAGGACCCGGTGGGTGATGGCCAGCCTGGCCTCTCTTTCCGTGAGGCGCCGGGCTAAGGAGACGTCGTCCACGATCTGATGTCCCCACCATCGGTCCAGCTCCAGACGAGTAAAACATTCCCGGGTGATGGCGGTGGCGCCGCCCCAGGGCTGCCCCAACCCGGGGATGGTGCGGAGGATGGAGAGCAGGAGGACGGTGACGCTGCGGCCCACCGCGGCCAAGGTGAAAGTCTCCGGCCGGACCTGATGGTAGCCGCTGGCCACTTCGGCTTCCCCCAGGGCCAGGGGGCGCACCAGTTCCCGGAGCCAGTCCGGGGGCGCTTCCTGATTGGCGTCGGCAAATACCAAGACCTCCACCGGGTTCCCGATCATCTGCAGGCCCGCCAGCAAATTGTGGTTCTTCTGGCTGCACTGTTGGGCGGGGCCGCTCACCACGTGCCGCAGCCGAGAATGATCCGCCATCAAGCCATGGATAACCGGGACTGCGGGGTCTTCCACCCCGGCCGTCACCAGGATTACCTGGTAATCCGGATAATCCTGGACCACCCGGGACCGGAGGTTGTCGGCCAGGCGGGGGGAGGCTCCGGCTAAGGGGATGATCAGGGTCGCGACGGGCCATTGCGGCGGATTCCGGACGGGTTCGCCCCCCCTTCCCCCCAGGGACCGGCCCCCTTGACGGATCAAACCCGCCAGGAGCAGAATCAAGGCCAGGTAGGCCAGGTTAATGGACCACTCCACCTAGAGCCTTTCAACTTGCCGTTCTTGACAACTGGCATCGGTTGTCTTAAATAGTGGGGTCATCATGGCCAAAATTTTATATGGCGTTCACGGCACCAATCATGGGCATGCCATTCGGGCCTTGACCATTGCCCGCCGTTTTTCCCATCACGAATTTCTGTTCGTCAGCCAGGATGCGGGAGCCGCCATCCTGAAGTGGGAATTTCCGATGGTGGCATTACCCGGCCTGGAGACCGTGTTTCGGCGGCACCGGGTGGCCATAGCTGCCACCATCGGCGCGAATCTCCGGCCCCTGATCCAGGCCCGGAACATTCGCCGTCAGATCCTGGACCTCATGGACCGGTTCCGGCCGGACCTGGCCATCACCGACTTTGAAGCCTTTATACCCTGGGTGTGCCGGAGCGTGGGGCTGCCCTGCCTCTCCCTGGACCACCAGCACGTGATCACCTGCTGCTCCCACCCGGTGCCGGTGCGCCGGCTCCCCCAATATTTTCTAGCGCGTCTGCTGATACAGGCTTTATATAACAGGGCGGATGAGTTTGGGATAATTTCTTTTTACCGGCCGCCCCTGCGGGGCCATTTGCCGGCCCGGCTCCTGCCTCCCCTGCTTCGGGACACGGTGTTGGCGCGCCGGCCCCGGGAAGGCGACCATGTGCTGGCCTATCAGCGCTCCCGCAGTTTGCCGGAATTTCTGGATTTCCTGCGTCGAATCCCCCGACCGGTGGTGGTGTACGGTGCCCACGAGGACCGCCGGGAAGGTAACCTGACCTTCAAACCCCACTCCGAAGAAGGCTTTCTGGATGACCTGGCCTCGTGCTCCTATGTAATTGCCGGAGGGGGGCACACCCTTATGTCCGAGGCCCTGTTTTACGGCAAGCCGATCCTGGCTTTCCCCTTCAGGGGCGATTTTGAGCAATATTTGAACGCCTTTTACCTGGCCCGCCTGGGTTACGGGGCCTATGCGGAGGATTTCCGCGCCGGGGCCGGGCTGCTCAAGTCTTTTGAATCGGGGCTGGAGCACTACCGCCGGGCCGTGGGGCAAGGAAGTTTCTGCGGCAATGAGGCGGTCTTCACTCTGGTGGAGGAGTTTATCGGGGGAGGCGGGCAGAGCGCCTAAGCACTGCATCCCTCCCTCAGCTTACCGAAAACTTTTCCAGACAGTCTTTCACCCAGGCGTAATTCTTCCGGGAGTCAAACTCCTGCTGAACCAGCCTTCGCCCCCATTGGGCCCGGCGCTGGGCCTCCTGGGGGTGGCTGAGAGCCACCTGGATGGCCGCAGCCAGGGCCGGGGCATCCCCGGGTCGCACCAGCCAGCCGGTCTCCCCGGGGCGCACCATTTCGCTGATCCCGCAAATATCGGTAGCCACCACCGGCACCCCGTGCTGCAGGGCTTCCAGGATGACGGTGGGGGTGCCGTCCCGGTTCCCGGAAGGGGCGATGATGCTGGGCATCACGAATAGATGGGCCTGGGCCAAGAGACGGGGCACTTCCCGGTGGGGCGCGAAGCCCGGGAGGGATACCCGGGACTCCAATCCATAAATCTCTATCATTCTCCGCAGGGCGCGTTCCTGGGGGCCGGCCCCCGCCAGGGTAAGCTGGAACTCCAGCCCCTGATGGGCCAAGAGGCGGCAGGCCTCCAGCAACACGGCAAATCCCTTTTTCACCACCAGGCGGCCCAGGGCCAGGAGGCGGAAAGGAGGCGCCGCTGGGGGGGAAGAATCGGTGGGGGCTTCCAAAGGGACCCCATTGTAAATACTGTTCAATTTGCGGGCCTGGGAAGGGCACAATTGGGCCAGGTAGCGGAGATTGGCCCGGTTTTCCGTCCTCACCCACCTGGCCGCGGCCAGCTTCTCCTCGAGGGCGCCGTCGGGGGGATAAATGTCATGGGCCCGGGCGCAGAAGCTGAAGGGGATGCCGCTTATCCGGGAGGCTACCCAGGCGGCGGTGGCCGGCCCATTGGCCCAGGAGGCGTGAATGTGCGTCACCCCCCGGGCCTTAAAGCGCCGGGCCAGATGCACCCCGGCCAAGGCGGACCAGGCGGCTTCCCCCGCGGTTTCCAGAGTGCGCCACCTCCGGGCCAGAACCCGGAGGAGAAAGGAAATGGTGGGGCGATCATTTCTACCGGTTCGCCATAAGTCTTGCAGCAGGCTCCCCAGAGAGGCCAGCCCCAGATGGAACACCGGCGCCGCCGGCCTCGCCAGCCCGGCTAGCCTGGCCGGAGACCGGGGGCCGTATAGACTGTAAACCTCCACTTCCAGACCCAGCCCTATTAAGGTATTGACCTCATCCAGTACAAAGGTCTCGGTGGGTTCGGGAAAAAACAGGAGAATATAGGCCACCTTCGCCCTGGACATGTTTTTTCCCTCAGGCCCTATCCCTCAGTACCCCATGAGGCCGCAGCAGCGGGAGCATACCGGCATGAGGCCAGCGGTGGCCAGGCTCCGGCGAAATTTCCGATACGCCGGGGAATTCCACAGTTCCGAGATGGTGTGCTCTTTGAGGTTGCCCACCACGTAATCGTGGTAGTCCCGGCAGGGGGAGAGATCGCCGTTGCTGTTGACTTCCACCACCTGAAAGATAGAGAGGCACCGGCGGAGGCCAAAGGTCGCCTGGTGCCGGGTGTAGTAAGTCTCAAGATCGGCCTTGGCCGTGAGAGGGGGGAGGACGATCACCGGCGGCGCCGACCAGGCGCGGCTCCGGTCCTGCAAGAGGCGGAGCTGGCGGGACAACTCTCCAAAGTCGTCCGGTTTCCAGTCCCCCACCCAGCCCCACTGCCGGGTGGGCAGAAAGCCGAACCGGCGCTGGAAATCGTCGGCGTGGGCCTGGGCATTCTTTGGGTCAATCCACCAGGACAGGTAGAACACCAACAGGTCCACCTGCTCCCGGAAGGTGTCATAGATATCCACCAGATGCCGGAAGTTGGCTCGGGAAATGACAGTGAGAGAGGCAATGAGGGGCAGGGTGCTCCCCCGGGAGCGGCGGGCTTCCTGCACCGCGGCCAGACCGGCCTGGATCTGGGCGAAATTATCCACTCCCCCCACCCCAGGCCGCAGTTGATTGTGCAGCCCGGCGTGGTGGCCGTCAATGGAAAGCTGCAACAGGAAAAGCGGCGCCTCCACCAGACGGGGGGCCACGGAGGCAACCATGGTGCCGTTGGTGGCCACCGACACCGGCATCCCCAGGCGGGTGGCGGTCTCCATCAGGTCAACCACCCCTTCATATAACATGGGTTCGCCTCCCCAAAGGTACACCAGGGGACGGTGGCCTTGCCGCCGCAAATCGGTGAGCACTTCCAGGTATCTGAGAAGAGGCACCTCGTTTTTCTTGAGGTCTCGGAGGTCGCGGCCGCGCAAAAACCCCTGGTCCCCCCATTGGCCGCAGGTGTGGCAGCGCAGGTTGCACAGGTCGGTGATGCGGAAGCTCACCTGGCGGATACTATGACCGAACCCCTCTTGGGGGCGGGGCCAGAGGATAGGGAACAACCATTTTTCCGCCTCCAAGGCGGCCACTCTGACGCCGATCCAGGGATGCCTGGCGATGCCCCGGAAAAGTTTGGCCACCACCCTCTGCCACAGGCGCCCCCGGGAAACGGCAAGGTTCATGGGCGGGATTATAGCACACCCCGGGGAGGTTCCCAACCGTGGAGGCCGAGCCGGTAAAAAAATCCCATGCTGCCTTGGAGCTGATTCGCACCATTTTTCTAAGTTTGCCGTTGTTTCCGAAAAATCGGGTTTTTCAGGAACTCGGGCTGGTGGATTTGAACTTTGAGAACAGTGGCTCATGAGCTTTTGGGTCAACTGTAAATCATAAAAAGTTGCGAATAGTTATGGCGAGCGTGCCCAGCCTACAAAAAACATTTCGAAGCAGCTAACAACATTTTCAAGCGTTGCTTTTTTAAGAGGATTCTGCTAATAGTAGTTGGCTACTAACCTGAGTTATCCCGCAAATAAGTTAGAAATTTGATTAATTATTTGCAACATGAAGAAGTAATTGGCTTAATCCAGGGCCTTCAAGATGCTTGCAGTGGGGAAAGCCAACAAGAGGATTCACCAACGGGTTAAGCCCCATGCGAAGAAGGCTGTCGAGCAAAGAAGAGTCCGGTCATCAAGTACCTATATACTCAAAACTAGAAAAAAACCTTTTTCAGTTAATTTTGTGCTAACATGCCCCCAAAAGACAATTTGGCTAGAGGATGAAAACCTCTTTGGAGCAAACTCGGGAAAAGAGGTCCTCAAAACTATTTTGGGACCGGAGCGGCCAAGGTTGCGGTATAATCTCTGATCATGATAAAGGTGGTGCAGCCATGAAGAATGGGAAAATATTTTTGCTGGCAATGCTGTTCTGTCTGGTGCTTACCCCAACATCATCCCGGTCCGAAACATATCTTGGCGTCTACTTCGGGGGCAATTTTTCCAGTAATTTTGACTCTGAATTCGATTTTCACGAAAAATTTGACCACCGTAGAGTTATTATTGCCAACCGTACTGCCAGAGATATATCTATGGACCCGGCACTAATCGTCGGGGGTAAAATCGGACATTGGTTTACCCGGGAACGCGTTTTCGGGTTAAACATGCCTAAATGGTTAAAGTATTTTGGCTTTGAACTCGATATTAGCTATCATAGTTTGAGCTGGCCCAGCCAAAGTGTCAGGGTCGACCCGTTAAGTCGTAATTTTGTTCTTGAGAATAGTGGTTCGGCGGTTACCCTTACATTCCTATTAATGGCGCGTTATGGATTCCGCAAGGACTCGGAAGTCCCGTTTGGCCGCATTCAACCTTACATAGGCATTGGTCCGATTGTTTTTTTCTCGAGTCAAAAATTAAATATAGGGCGAGAATTTAAATCTACGGAGGCTGATGTTGGCCTTGGGATTGAAAGCGGCATACGCTATATGCTTCGAAAGAACGTTTCCCTCAATATGGCCTTTCGATACCGATATATCCCCAATCATCTTGACGTTGATGATACCATATTTGATCAATCATGGCGTTATGTGGTGATGCGGACCAAGTATAATCTGTACGATATAATATTTGGAGTAGCCTATCATTTTAATTGACCCCCATCCTTCTTCCCGGCTGAGGTTGGGAAAGTTTGGTAGGTTATATAATAGCGTTTTCTGTTAAAAATAGTAACGATATTAACAGGTTAGTCTGCTTAACTTGAAGGGGAAGATGAAATAAGACGGGCGTAAGACCTCCCCTCAACCCTCTGTGACTCCTATGCTCAAAAACCGTTGTAAGGCATTTTTCGAGTATATTGCGGGAGCCCGAAGCCAGGAAATATACCCCTACTTCCGGCCCATTTCCCGTTCGTGGGGTACCGAGGTGGAGGTGGACGGCCGGCGCTTGGTCATGGTGGGGTCCAACGACTATCTGGGTCTCAGCCATGACCCCCGGGTGCACGAAGCCGCGGCCGCAGCCTCGCGATGCTTGGGAACCGGTCCGGGAGGCTCCCGGTTTCTTTGCGGCAACACTACCCTGCTGGAAAAGCTGGAAGAGCGCCTGGCCGCATTTGTGGGCAAGAAGAAAGCGGTGGTGCATGTCACCGGGTTCAGCACCAACCTGGGGGCCATTCCTTGCCTGCTGACCCCTAACGACATCTTGCTGGTGGACCGGGAGAGTCATGCCAGCATCTTTCAGGGTTGGAAGGCTTCCCAGGCCCGGCTGGTAACTTTCTCTCATAACGACGCCCAGGGGGCCTTAAAGAAGCTCACCGCGGCTTTGCCCCGGCAAAACTCCGCCACCATCCTCTTGATTACTGAAGGCGTCTTCAGCATGTCAGGGGATATAGGGGCCCTGCCGGACCTGATGCGGTTGAAAGATCATTATCCCAACCTATCATTTTACCTGGATGACGCCCATGGTCTCGGAGTCCTGGGCCCCAACGGGAGGGGCACCGCCGCCCATTTCGGCCTGACGGACCGCGTGGATTTTATCATGGGCACCTTCAGCAAGGCCCTGGCCTCCATCGGCGGTTTCATAGCCGGTGACGACACGGAAGCGTTGGAGTACCTGCGTCATCATTCCACTCCCCTGATTTTTTCAGCGGCGCTGCCCGCCAGCAACACCGCCACGGTGTTGGCGTGCCTGGATATTCTGGAGCGGGAGCCGGAGCGCCTTCACCGCCTGTGGGAAATTACCCGTCGGGTTAAAAGGGGCTACCAGGAAATCGGGCTGATTTACAGCGACGCGCCCAGCCATATTATTCCTATTCACATCGGCTCGGAGATGAAAACCGTTCTTTTTTCCAAGGACCTTTACGACCATGGGGTTTTCGCCCTTCCTTCCATCTACCCGGCGGTCCCCAAGGGGAAGGCGGTCATCCGCACCGCCTATATGAGCACTCACCAGGATTCCCAGGTGGACCATGTCTTGGAGGTTCTGGCTAACCTGGCGGTTAAGCACCGCATTCGGATCGGGGACCAGGATATGCGGAAACCCGGGCGGAAAAAAGAAAACGTGCCCGTCTTTAGATAAAACGTAGGCCTCACTTAATTCAACGGCAGAGAGCAGTAATAATGAACCGCGGGGAAACCTCGAACCAGGCGGCGGATCATCTCATTGAATTGAGAGGGCTGACCCACGAGTATACCCTCGGCAACGCACGCCTGCCGGTGTTGGACAATCTCAACTTCCAGGTGGCCCCGGGACATTTGGTGGCCGTCATGGGACCTTCGGGTTCCGGCAAGTCCACCCTGTTGTATATCCTGGGCCTGCTCCTCAAACCCACCCAGGGAACCTATCTCCTGGGCGGGGAAGACACCCTTTCTTTTGGCCGGCGCCAACAGGCGGAGCATCGCCGCCAGCTCCTGGGGTTCGTCTTTCAGAACGGGGACCTGTTGGAAAATTCTCTGGTGTATGAAAACCTGGAGTTCCCGTTGATTTACGCCGGGGTTCCCCGGAGGGAGCGGCCAGAACGCATTATGGAAGCCTTGGGGAAGGTGAGCCTGGATCACCGGGTGCACCACCCGGCCAACCGGCTGTCGGGAGGCGAACGGCAGCGGGTGGCAGTAGCCCGGGCCTTGGTGAACCGCCCCCGCATTATCCTGGCGGATGAGCCCACCGGTCAACTGGACCGGGCTAACAGCCACCTCATCCTGGACTACTTCGCGGAAATCGCCGCGGCCGGGGAAAAGGCAGTCATCGTGGTTACCCATGACCCTGAGATCGCCTCCCGGTGCCGCCGCATCTGCATTTTAAAAGACGGCGTCCTTTATGAACATCCCCGGTCCACCATCGAACCATCTTTGGCGGGGCGGCGGTTCTCCACCGGTTGAATAATTTCTGTGGCTCATTTATGTGCATCTCTGGATTACGTAATGGTGGCGCGCCCCTACTCCGGTCAGGGGTGATCCTGCTGACGATATGGGTCTTGCTAATAGGAGCGCCATCGGCCGGTTTCCCCACCGATCACCCCCCTGAGCGCGGCGCCATCCCGGGGGAGACTACGGTGGATTTTGACCAGGGCGTCAGGCTGGCCCTCAAACAATCCCCTTTCCTGATCAAAAGCGGCCTGGAAATTCAGCTCCGACGGTTAAATGAGACGGACGCGCTCTCCGATTTCGCGCCCTCCGTAACCCTGCGCACCCGGTTTTTTGTCAATGAACCCACTCAATCTGGCCGGAGCAACCGGACGTATGCCCTGGATTTTATTTCCGAAAATTACAATCCGGTAGCTGCCTACTTTTCCTTGCAGGCCCAAAAACTCATCACCCGGGTGGCGGTTCTCAGCCACATGAAGGTTATTGCGGAGGGGTTGCACCGCCTGGGGCGTTCTTTTCTGGAGTTGGACACCCTGAAAAAGATAGCGGACTGCCAGGAAGAAATCCTGGAGCTGGGCCGGAAAAATCTGGTCTATACGGAACAGCGCCAGAGTCAGGGAGAGGGCACCACCCTGGAAGTGAACCTGAGCCGGCAGGAACTGGAGGTGGCCAGGGCGGAAAAGGACCGTCTGGCCGGCGCCCAGGGCCGGATCCGGGAGGCGGTGAAATCCTGGTTGGGCCTGCCCCCGGCCCATAAACTCCATTTTTCTTTGAAGCCCAGCCGTTCGCAGGTCCTGGGGCCCGGGGACGGTTCTCCCGGGCGGATGGAGGAGGCCCAGGGGCGCTCTCTGGACTTAAAAATGCAAACCTTGAAAAAGGAACTCCAAGCCTACAATATCATGCTGGCCAAGGCCCAACTCCTGCCCACCCTGTACATGGGGGTCCAAAATCCTGACCCGTTGAGCAACCTGGATTCCAGCGGCTACTTCGTGTCCCTGGGTTTTACGTTCCCGGTATGGGATGGTTTTAAAAGAGTCCGGAACGTCTCCCGGCAAAAAATCGTCTTGAGACAATATGAGGCTGAGTACCAAGAAAAAGAGATGGAATTCAGCCAGAAACGGCGGGAAGCCCTGGAGCAGCTACAGACCGCCGCCGCGGCCCATAAAGCCGCCCTGGCCCAGGTGGAACTGGCCCGGTTGAAAGACCGGCAAAGCGAGATCCGCTATTACCAAGGCGGAGAGCCTTTCAGTGTTTTCCTGGAAGGGAAGAAGGGCCTGTGGGAAGCCCAAAAGAACGCGGCCCTCAAGTCCCTGGAACATGATTTGGCCCAACTGGCTGTCCGCCATCTATCCGGAGAACTGGTGTCCCGTTATGTGGATGAACTTTCCTGGCAAAAATAGCCGCCGGAGGGCCACCGCCGTCGGGCTTCTACTGGGTCTGCTGCTGGCGCCAACCCACGGAATGACCCAGGCGAACCCTAGTGACCGGCCCCAAAATAAAAGCATCCAGTTTACCTTAACCGGTAAGC
This sequence comes from Deltaproteobacteria bacterium, assembly GCA_016874915.1. Classification (GTDB taxonomy): domain Bacteria; phylum Desulfobacterota; class Desulfobaccia; order Desulfobaccales; family 0-14-0-80-60-11; genus VGSO01. Next base: position 29,286 of record VGSW01000002.1, on the reverse strand, counting down.
TGGCCTGCTCCCTGAAACAGCCGGTGATTTTGCCTTTCCAGGCGTTGATCACCAGCCTCACGGTCCAACCCGGTCAACGGGTGGCCCAGGGGGAGGTGCTGGCTCGCTACCGGCTGACCCCGGAAGCGGTTTGGCAGATCCGTCAGCGCCTGGTGGCCAGCCATATCAAGGAACTGGAGGCCCGGCAAGCGGGGCTGCAAAGGAAGCGGGGAGAGCTGGAGTCCAAGGTCAAAACCTTAAAAAAATTGGCCCAGGAAAACCTGGCTTCCCGGCAAAGCCTCGCCCAGGTGGAACGGGAGCTCCAGAACCTCTCCCAGGAGCAAAAAGCAGTGCAGGACCGGCTTCAGGGCGAGCGGCAGCTTCACCAGGATTACCTGGCGCTCCTGAACAAGCAACTGGGGGTTCCGGTCAACTCCTCCCGCCTCCCGGTGGAAGGGGTGCTGAAGGCTCCTCTGGGGGGACAGGTGATCTGGCTCCATCCGGAACTGCGGGAAGGGGCGGAATTAAAAGCGATGGAGCCGGTCTTCCAGGTGGGGGTCATGGACCCCATGATCATCCGGGCCCAGGTGCACGAGATGGAAGCGGTCCACCTCTCCTTGGGAAGCCGGGGGGACTTAACTCTGGAAACCCTGCCGGAACGCAAATTTGCCGCCGCGGTCAGCCGCCTGTCCTGGACCCCCCTGTCGGCCGCGCCGGACCAACCTTCCTACTATGAAGTGGAATTCACCGTGGCCAATACTGACCTGTCCCTGCGGGAAGGTTTGAAAGGTCGGATAGTGGTGGGCGCCGCCAGGTAATGATGCCGCCGGTCCCGCCGGAAAAGTGATTTGGCTCTTGATCGGATATCCAGCATGAGACCCGATGTCTCCATCGTCATGCCGTGTTTGAACGAAGCGGAATCCATATCCTTCGCCATTCTTTCCGCCAAACAAGCCCTTGCCGGGCTAAAGAAGCGAAACCTGACAGGAGAGATCGTGGTGGTCGACAACGGCAGCACCGACGGCAGCCAGGACATTGCCCGCCAGGCGGGCTGTCGGGCGGTGCACTGCCCCTCCCGGGGATACGGCAATGCCCTGATCTACGGCATCAACCATGCCCGGGGCCGGTACATCGTCATGGGCGATGCCGATGCCTCATATGACTTCACCCAATCCGTGTCCATGGTGGAAAAACTTCAGGAGGGTTACGACCTTTGCATGGGGTCCCGGTATAAAGGGACCATTCTGCCCGGCGCCATGCCCTGGAAAAACCGCTTTATCGGCAATCCCCTCTTGACCAAGATCGTGAACCTCTTGTTTCGGTCAGGGATGAGCGACGTCTATTGCGGACTCCGGGCTTTCACCCGGGAGGCGTACGACCGCATGAAACTGAACTCCTCGGGGATGGAGTTCGCCAGTGAAATGGTGGTGAAGGCCTCCCTTTTGCAATTGAAACGGACGGAAGTGCCCATTACCCTGTCCCCGGACCGGCGAAGCCACCGGTCCTATCTGAAACCCTGGCGGGACGGTTGGTGCGGCCTCAAGCTGATTTTGCGGCACAGCCCCTTATGGCTGTTTTTCATTCCCGCACTGGCGATGATGTCCTTCAGCTTGCTCATCTTCTTGGTCCTGCTGTTAACCCCCGCCCAACACATGTTCACCCTGGGGGCCCTCCGCTTGGGGGACCATTGGATGATCCTGGCCGGCGGCATCTTCATCATCGGCTATCAGGTGTTTGTTTTGGGGATCATTTCCGCCCTATATCATCACTCCCAACAGAATCATTACTCCCTCATGGATAAATTCGTCAAATATTTTACCTTGGAGAATGCTTTGTTATTGAGCGCGTTATTAATTGCCTGCGGTATTCTCGTTTTGGGATATGTCGGCACCAAATGGATTATTGCTGCATTCGGTCCTTTGTTTGAATACCGTATGGTGGTGATTGGCACTATTTTCCTGGTTGTTGGCGTACAAACCTTTTTTGCCGGCTTCCTGTTTTCCGTGCTGCTGGACGACCTAAGGAATCAGCCTTTCTAAAGGGCGCAACCAGACGGGATTATAAGACCGTGCATTTTGTTGACCTGCTTTACGTCAGTACCCGCCAGCTCCTGCGCCAACGGCGCTATCTGGGAGTAGTCCTGGCCATCGCCCTGGGCACTGCCGGGCTCATTACCATGATCACCATGAGCCGGGACTTCAAGCGGAACCTGCATAAAGACCTGAACCTCATCGGGGGGGTCACGGTGATGCGGGTCTATTTTGACAACGCCCTGGCCCCCTGGCCCCAATCTTTCCAGGCCGCGGCGGTGGACGCCCTGCGCCAATTGCCGGGAGTGATGCGAGTCAGCCTGGTGGCCTCCACGGGAGGAAAAACCAATCTCTCCGGGGGCCGGGAATATCGCTTCCCAGTGGTGGGCGTGGATGAACATTTCTGGGCGGTGCGCAGTTTCTGGGCCCTGACCGGAAGCCTGTTCACCTCCGAAACCGTAGCCGCCCGGAAGCGGGAATGTGTCCTGGGAGCCACCCTGGCCGATAGGATTTTCGGAAACTACCAACTAAAGGGCCAGACCCTGGAAATTTATAAAGAAGGCTACGAGGTCACCGGGGTACTGGGAGGCATTACGGACCTGGGTTTGTCCGACTGCGCCTTCCTCCCCTTGACCACCGTCCTGGACAGGTTTCCAGGGGTCGTCCTGACGGACCGGCTTTATCTCCGCTGCATAACCTCAGATGATGTGCCCGCGGTTGCCGCCGCGGTGCCCGAAGTGGTGCAGCAATACCAGTCCGCCCAGTATCTGCGGGTCCATGTCCCCTGGGAGGGGTTAAGGCGGGTGCAGCGGGTGTTCTGGTGGACCGAATTCTTTATCTATCTGGCCATCGGCGCCACTTTTATCCTAGGGGGAGCGGGCATCTGGAATGTCATGATGGCGGCCGTGCGGAGCCGGACCAGGGAAATTGGCCTGAAAAAGGCTCTGGGAGCCGAAGACAAGGATATTCTGGCACAATTTCTCACGGAGGCCATCCTGTTGAGCTGCGTCGCCTTCGTGGCCGGGGCGGTCCTGGCCCGGTTGATCGTGGCGGTCATGGGATGGGTCATCGACTCCCCCCCTCCCGCCGAGGTGTTTTGGGGCTGTCTGGGATTGACCTTCCTCTTCGCCCTGATCCTGGGGCTGGGCGCCGGATTTTACCCTTCTCTGCATGCCAGCCGCATGGAAGTGGTGGATGCCATCCGCTATGAATAAGGCTGGGGGCATTCGACCCGAATCCCATGAATTTCTTGTCCGCGTTCCTTAACCGGGCCCGAGACTCCGGCACGCGACTGCTTATAACCCTGGACACCTCGCCCCGGGCCAGGCAGACCCTGTCCTGGTGGGTTCTCCTTCTGGGCCTGCTCCTCTATGTGACGGTGCAGAGCCTGGTCATTCTGCCTCCCTTGTGGAACCGGGCCTTGCCCCCCGAGGCGGACGACAGCCTGGCCTACCTGGTGCGCACCGCCCAGCTAAAGGAGTGTTTCTTTCAGGATTGTCCAGCACTTATAGATTTACGGGAGCAATTCTCCGAGCCGGTGGCCGACCCGGAAGCCCTGCGGCAACGCCAACTGGCCAGTTTTCCTTTCGCCTTTTACCATCCCCTGTTCTCTTTACTTCTGCTGGGCGTCAGCCGCTTGACCGGCGATTTGTTTTCTGCCTACAAGGTGGTATGGGGGGGCAGTCCGATTTTCTTCGGATTGTCCTTCAGTTGCTTCCTGGCCAGCCTCTGGGGCCGTAGCGCAGCCGGTATCGGCCTGGCGCTCCTGGCCTTCAAGGTCTTTCCGGATTCCGGTTTGCTTTATTGCACTCCCTCTAACCTGGCCCTGGGCTTGGCTTTGTTGGTGTGGGCCCGGCTTATCGTCCGCCGGGGCAATGCCCCCTGGGTCCTGGTGCTGAGCACCCTCCCCCTGGCCGCCATCCATCCTCTGGGGGGTGTCTATGCCCTCATCAGCATCATCATGGCCTGGCTGGCCGCGCCAGGGCAGACCCCCCGCCGCATGAAATGGGCTATGGCCGCGGCCGCCGCCCTTCTCGGCGCCATCCTGGTCTTGGCGGCAATCTTGAAGAAGCCTCCTATATTCGACTCCTTGGCTTTTCTCCGGATCATCCTCCTGGGCCGCGGCCTGGGCGCCGCCTTCCTGGCCAACCTCATGGGCCTCTTCCCGGAGATAGTCCGGCTGAAGGATGGTTTCTTCGGCTCTTTGCCGCTGTTTTGCCTGGCCTCCGCCTTGGGATACCTCACCGCCCCGGAGGAGCGGCGCTTGGTGATCCGCCGGTTCCTGACGTTTTATCCCCTGGTTCTGCTGGCAACTCTCTTTCACCGCGACCTGTTTTCCGGTCCGGGAGACCTGTTCTTCCGCATGTGGATCCCCCTGGCAGCGGCCCTTTTCGGCGCAGTGGGGCAGACGGTGGCTTATGCCGGGCGCGGCTGCCTGGCTCTTTGGGCAGCCCGCCATGAGGACCCCGATTCTACAGGGGCCAAGGGACTGGCGGCCTACTGGCCTGTCCTGGCCCTGGCCGTAATGGTGGGGTATATGGGGAATATGGTCCTGGCCGGAGGCGAACAGCTTTATGCCACCCGGGAGCATATGAGCCTCCGGCAGTCTCTGACTTTCGCCTCCCGGCAGCCCCGGCGGTTGCTGGAAGAATCCCGGCCCGGGGACCGGGTGCTTTACACCGCCTTGCTACCCATGGGCTATTATTTTGCCCACGGGGCCATGCAACGGGGCGCGGTGTATTCCCATCCGGCCTTCCAAGATACGGAAGGGGTTGGGAAATGGCTCTCCCGGCCGGATATCCGCTTTGCGGTGGCCTATAACCCGATAGTTTTCCATCCCGCCCTGGCAGGGTTGGACGAAAAGGATCGGTGCGTCACCGGCCCCCAGTTTCACTATTCCCCCCTGCACCGGGGTAGAAATTACGAGCCTCTGGGCCGGAGCGGATCTTTAGAAGCCGCGGACTTCCGGTGGCTGCAAGTGGAACCCCAAGAGGGACCGCGGCCTGCCTTTTTGAGGGTATGGGTAAGTAATCCCGGCGGCCCCGCCGAACTCCAATGCCGCCCCCTCACCGGTCCCCATCCGGCTCCCCATGCGGCCGCGGCGAAAACCTCGGTGGCAGCGAACTGGAGCGGCTGGGTGGAGTTCCCGTGGAGCCAGGCCCACCATATCCTGGGATACCGGGTCATCTTTCCCCAGACACCCCACCGGCTGGCCATCGGCGGAATCAACCTGGGAGATTCGACTCATCGCTGGCCCTGGGCCCACAAAGCAGTGGTGACCGTGATGGCCAAAGACCCAGTTACCGGCCGGGTGGCCTTTTCCTTTGATTCAGCTCATCTGCTGCCGCCGCCCCTGGACGGCCTGAAAGCCACCGTCCTGGACGACCAGGGCGCTTCGGTGCTGCTGCGGCTGGAACGGCGTTAGTTTGAGACTTTTGAGAAAAGCCATTGGGAGAGGGGGCCGGGGGTTGGGAGGGGAGCTTGAGGGAGGGCGGGGGGCACTTACGGAAAATGTCCCCCGGCCCTCCCCCCAAAATCACTTTTGTAACAGCGAGACCCTATCCTCCGCCGGGGAAGGCCAGTTTATCATGGAACGGCAGGCTTTTTTTATAAAAAAATTTTGTGGCCGCATGAGTTTACAAACTTAACCAAAAATGTGTTACCTATGTCCCCGAACGTTTGTTACCCATCTCTCCGGTCCAAACAAGCTGCGAGGGGAGGGGGGATAAAAGCCGAAGATTTTGGCCTTCGCGCAAGTTTCGCAGAGTTCTCGAATTGGTATGAATAGCAAGAGACAGAGTTAAGCTCTCCTTTGAGGTCCATGAAGATTATCCTGATCAACGAGCCTTATCTCCCCTGGTTTAACCGGACCCAGCAGTGGGCTGCCCAGCGGGGCAAGTGATGGCGCCGGACCCCGTCTTCTCCATCGTTATCGCCGCCCGCAACGCCCAGGCTACCATGGCTTGCTGCTTGGAGGCCGCCACCGCCCTGGAGCATCCTTCCTACGAAGTTATCGTGGTGGACGACGGCTCCACCGACGCCACCTCGGAAATCTGTGCCGCATACTCCAGAGTTAGGCTCATCAAGGTACCCCCGGGCGGCCCTTCCCGGGCTCGTAATTTGGGCATGCAGGCGGCCCGGGGCGCCATCGTCGCCTTCACCGACAGCGACTGCGTGGTGGATAGGGCCTGGCTAAGGGAGCTGGAAAAGGGGTTCCTCACGCCCCAGGTGGCTGGCGTGGGCGGCGACCAGATCAGCCCTCCGGACGACACCGATTTCGGAAAGGAGGTTCAGGCTTTTTTTAAGGCCATCGGCTTTGTCACCGACTACATCAAGACTTCTTCCGGCCTGGAAGAAACGGAGCATAACCCCAGTTGCAACGCCGCCTACCGGAAGCAGGTCCTGGAGGAAGTCGGGGGCTTCGATGAGTCTCTGTGGCCCGGAGAGGATGTGGATCTGGATCTGAGAATCCGGCGCCGGGGGTATCGGCTCCTTTACAACCCCGCCGCCCGGGTGGCCCACTACCGCCCCCGGAACTACGGGGGCCTGGCCCGGATGGTCAGGCGTTACGGCGCCTGCCAGTGGCCGCTCATCCGCAAATACGGTCTTTTTCGCAAGATTCACTACCTGTCCGCGGGCCTGTTGGCCGGGGCCTTTTTGCTTTTGGGTTTACTGCTCCGGAACCCGCATACCTGGCCGGTTCTCCTCCTGCCGGGGATGGCGGCTTTCCTGTGGTTTTGGATCAAGACCGGAGACCGCCGCCGGGGCTGGCGCTGGCTGCTTTTCCTCTTGGTAACCGTGGCTGGCTGGCATTGGGGCCTGATCACTGCCATCTGCGGCAGGCCGCCTTCCCTTCTCCAAGGAGGCTCCTGACCGTGCCAACCCGCGGATAGTTGCCGTTATAACGCGCCGGCACGGCGACGTCAGTGGAGCCTTTCTCGGGACCGCCAGGCGTCCAGGTTTTCCTGCCGCCGTTCATTGAAGGGGACCTGGAGGTCTTCCAGGCCGGGAATGGTGTATGCTTCCGGCTGGAGCTCCTGGTGGTGGGAGCTTTTCTGATTAAAACCCTGGTGTACGTAACAGTGGCGGCAATAAGGAAAATAGGGGATGCTGCTGTCCACGGTTTGCCGCAGCCGCTGATAATGCAGACCCCGCCAGACGCGCTCAAACCCGTCGTCAAAAAAGCCCAGCCGCTGCCGCCAGGAAGGGTAACAGATCCTGATGGAACCGTCGGTGTCTATCTGACAAAATTCCCAGAGCTGCCGGCATCTACGCCTGCCGGCATCAGACCCGGGCAATGGCGGCAGCTTCAAGGCAATGCCATATTGCCGGGCCTGGCATCGGGCCTGGGCAAAAACCTCCGCCGCCAACTGCCGATGGTTAAACAGAGACTCCTGAAAATCCAGGTCATTGGCCACAATGAGAGAGACCGCCTCCACTCTCTCCACCCCCTGCGGCGCCACGACCCGGAAGATTTCCGGCAGCTCCGGGGCGTTGGATTTCATCACCACATACCGGAGGGATAATCGGGGAAAGACGCGCCCCTGTCGCCGTTTCAGGTGGGTGAGGTAGGCCAGGTTTTCCAGAATCGTCTCATACCGGGCGCCCCGCCGGATCCTTTCCAGCGTTTCTTTGCTGGCCCCGTCAAATGAAATTCTTAAATCGTGCAGACTCTGATCGGCGACAAGCCACCGGGCCGTTTCCCGGTCCAAAAGCATGCCGTTGCTCACCATTATGGTGGCGGTGCGATGGGTTTGGGCCAACTTTAGAGCCTCGCGCAACCGGGGATAGAGCAACGGTTCCCCGCCGGAACAGAACAGCACTGAGAAGGCGGTGGGGAATAAGCGGCGGGCGATGCGTTCATAAAGCCCAAAATCCATCCACCTCTCCCCGGTGAGAGAACCATAGGAGATGCAGAAGGTGCACCGCAGGTTGCAGGCCTTGGTCAAGATGATGTCCAGCTTCAGCGGCAGACTGCGCGGTTTGGTCACCCGGAGCCGCCCGCTGGCATAAGCCAAAAAGGCATTGAGGTAGGCTCCGGGATTAACCTGCTTCAAAAGCGCCAGCGCGCCGGTAAGGGGGTTATGGCTCAACTATTCACCTCAACCATGCTGAGGCCCCGACTTGCTGTGTAGCAACCGTTGCAAGACTGCTTCGTAGCCGCGCCTCATGCCCTCCAGGGAAAAAACCTCCATGGCCTTGCGCCGTCCCGCCTCCCCGAAGGTCTGCTGGGTTTCCGGACTGGCCAGCAACTGCCGCAGGGCCGCGGCCAGGGCGGGCGGGTCCCGGGGCGGCACCAGCCAGCCGGTTTGGCCATGCCCTACTGCCTCAGGCACCCCTCCCACCTTGGTCGCCACCACCGGCAACCCCGCGGCCATAGCCTCCAGGAGGACATTGGGCAGGGCTTCGTGGATGGAACTCAGCGCCAGGAGGCTGGCCTGCTCCAGGAGCGGCCGCACATCTGGCCGTCCGGGGAAAAACCGCACCGACTTGGGCGGACAGAGCAATGAGGCCATTTTTTCCAAAACTGCCTGTTGGTCGCCCTCTCCCACCAGCCACAATTCCGTTTGCGGTAAGTCTTGGGCCACCAGGGCGAAGGCCCGGAGCAGCGTCTCATGGTCCTTGTCCGGAGCAAACCGGGCCAGAGACAACACCCGTAGGGGGCCATTCCCCCCAGCCCCGGGAGGGGGGCGGAAAAATGCCGTATCCACCCCATTAAGTACTACCGTGACCCGGTCGGCAGGCACCCCATGTCGGCGTGTCAGGACTTGTTTGAGAGCCTGGCAGTTGCAGATGAGATGATCGGACAGGGGCCAGAGCCAGTGCTCATGTTGGCGCCAGGGAGCGGCCCCGCCCCGGCAATTGCCGACAATTAGGGGCACCCGGACCAGCCGGCCCAGAATTCGTCCCCAAATGTTGGGAACCACGGTGAACAAGAGGAACAGGTCCGGGGGATGGCTCTTGAGGCGGCGCCACAAGTTGAACAGCGCCGGGGGGCCCACCCAGGACTGCCGGGCCAGCCGGACCACCGAAATTTGCCAGGTCCGGGCCAGGGGCTCCAGGTCCGCTCCCGCCATCATCACCCAGACCTCCACCCGGAACCGGGCGGCATCCAGGGCCCGGGCCAACTCTAAAACCTGCCGTTGGGTCCCCCCAAACCGCAAATCCTGGAGCAGGAACACCAACCGGGCCGGTCTGGGCCAAGCGTGATGGGCAGAAACCCCATGCCTCATGGGCCATTCTCACCTTTCTCGAAATATCGCGGTATCCCGAGAGATCAATTATACCTCAATGTCAGGAAAGCCCCCAACCCTTTTCCCAGAAAAACCCCTTGACACTTGGTGAGTTTGGGCGGCAAATATCGGAAAGCCAAGCTCTTCGGTTTTCGGGCAATTGCTTTGAACTTTGAACTTTGGACCTTGAACCTGAAACCTGGCAACGGGAAACGGGACCAACGGTGAAACTGGTAATCAGCGTCGATGTGGAAGAAGAGGGCCTTTTCGCGGGAAGGTACCCCAGGACGCCGCCAGGGGTGAGCAACGTGGCGGCGCTGCGGCATCTGGAGTTCATCCCCCGGGAATTCGGTTTTCCTCTAACCTTTCTGGTTACCTACCAGGTATCCCGGGATCCGGAAGCCTGCCGGGTTCTGGCCCACTGGCGGGAGCGGTGGGGGGCGGAGGTGGGGGCTCACCTGCACCCCTGGAGTACCCCGCCATATGCCCACCTGCCCTATCCGGAGCCGGTGAGGTCCAAGAATCTTCCCCGGGATCTGCTGCGGAAGAAGATGGTCACTTTACTTTCCAGCCTTAAGAATAATCTGGGGGTAACTCCCACCTCTTTCCGGATGGGGCGGTTTGATTTAAGTGACCAGGTTTTGTCCCTGTTGCCTGAATTGGGCTTCAAGGTGGACTCCAGCATGGTGCCGCTTATGCCCCACCTGGGCGGCCTGGAGCAATTGCTCTGGCCCTCTGACCCCTTCCCCTTGCCGGGTCTTGAACCCCAGTTGTGGGAGGCGCCCTTGACCCTGGTGCCGGTCTTTGCCTTGGCCCCATCCCTGGTTTACCGTCTTTCTCGCGCCCTTCCCAGAAAGGGGGGCGAACTTCTTCTCTGGGCCTTCCGTTATCTGGGGGCGGCCGGTACCCAGCCGGCCTGGTTTCCCCTAACCTCCATGCGGTTGGCCGCGTCTTTGCACCGCCGCCGGCGCGGCAGGGTGATTAACCTGTTTTTCCACTCCTCCGAACTCCACCCCGGGGCCAGTCCCCAATTCCCCACCCCGGCAGCCGTCCATCGACTCCTTCACAAAATCCGCACTTTCCTGACCTGGCTGCAAAAGACCGGACCGGTTCAGGGATTCACCCTCTCTCAGCTCCATCAGTTTCCACCCGGAGAGGCATAACGGGAAGGCCTGCCATCAAGCGAAAACTGAGGAAGGCAGCCAATGCCCGAGCCGGACATTGACCATTGAGGAATATCTGAATCCTCTGACAGTGACCCCGCCTCATCTGTTGATAATGTGTTGACAGTCAAAAAAAAAGGTTAGGCTTATTAAGCCTAACCTCCTGAAATCAATGGCGCGCCCGGAGGGATTTGAACCCCCGACACACGGATTCGTAGTCCGTTTAGAAAGTCTATTCTCGTTTTTCCTCCTTTAAGATATTTCTTGACAACCACTTGTATTCCTGCCTATTATAAGCTCAAAGATTGAGATAATTTTATCTACTTACGAATTGCTTTTCATGCACAGGTGCACAGGAGGTGCACAGGAGATTCGGCGGGAGGGGTTGACATGGCGATCCACAGCTATTGCGAAAAGTGCTATACCAGCAACAGCAAAGACGCTAAATCGTGCTCCAACTGCGGGGCGGTCTTCGGTAGAAGCCGGAGATACCGGGTCTGCGTCTCTGAGAAGGGGGAGCGCCAAACCCGAGTGGTGGACAACCTCACCCTGGCCCAAGAGGTAGAATCCGCCCTTAAAGGCGACGCGGTAAGGGGCGAGTTTGGCATCAACCGGGGGAAAAAGAAAAAGAAGACCATTACCCTAGGTGAACTGTGGAATAAATACTTATCCTGGGCCAAGGTGCACAAGAAATCATGGCTCAATGACCTGAGATATTACCGGCTCCACCTGGAACCCCGCTTCGGCAAGAAGGGCCTGGACGCCATCTCCCCCATTGACGTGGAGCGGATGAAAACCGAGATGAAAAAGGGGCTGAACAAGCGGGGAAAACCCTTCGCGGCGGCCACCATCAAACACCAGATCGTGATACTGAGGCGGCTTTACAACCTGGCCCGAAAGTGGGGCCTCTACCAGGGGAAAAGCCCCATTGAATCAGTCACCATGCCCAAGCTGGACAATCAGCAGACCGAATTTCTCACCAATGAGGAATTGACAAGGCTCCTGGACACCTTGGACAACTGGCCCTTTGCCGAAAGCGCTGCTCTGGTGAAATTCGCCTTGTTCACCGGGCTGCGCCGCGGTGAAATCTTCAAGCTGCGCTGGGATGACGTGGATTTTGAACGAGGCCTCATCACCCTCAAGGACCCCAAGAGCGGCAAGACCGAAAGTGTCCCGGTGAGCCTGCAAGCTCTGGACGTGCTCAAATCTTTGGAAGTAACCTCACCCTTTGTCTTTCCCGGCAAGGGCGGCAAGCAGAGAGTGGAGTTTAACGGCCCCTGGCAAAAAATCCGCCAAGCCGCAGGGCTGCCCAGCAATTTCCGGTTCCACGGCCTGAGGCACCACTTCGCCTCTACCCTAGTGAGCAACGGGGTTGACTTGCTGGTGGTGCAACGGCTCTTGACCCACAAGGACAGCAAGACAACCGCCCGCTATGCTCACCTAGCCCCCGGAGCTATCCGGGATGCGGCCCTTAAAAGCGGGGAGTTGCTGATCCTCAAAAAGGCGGAGAGTAATTTTATCGCATTAACAGATTAAACGGCTATCCAGCCACAGGGCCTATAGGGCCTACGAATAACAGGCCAGCCAGGTGAGCTTACACTGAACCGGTCCTGACCATCACATAAACCTCCCAAAACCCGAGATGGCGTTACTCCAAGATTAGACCCCGGCAGGAGGCGGCAAGATGAAAACCCCCATCCCTGACTTTCCCCCACTCTCCCCAAGGCAATGGGACCTCCTCGAAAAAATCAAGTCGGAAAAAGAAAAGCTCACAAATCTAAATACTCCAGAATCCGACCAGGGGATATCCGAACTTGAAAAAATTCTCAATGCAATAGATAAATTTACAGTCAGTCTAACAAGGTCTGGTGCAATTTTACGGGGACCTGATAAGTCTTTCTCCTTCCCTCCAGAGGCCCATGCCTGGGCCAAAAAGAAAGGTTTGGATAAGCCCCAAATACAACACTATTACCACCCTGAATTACCGACTTGGGCCATAAGTCACCTAGAAGACTGGATTCAGCGCCAACGCTTACGGGGAAAGGAAGGGAGGAAGACATTACGCAAAACTAAAGTAGAGGGCCTTGAAACTGGCATGAAGCGGCCATGGGATATGGCCTTTCTCATTAGAGTCTTGGAACTCCGGGGATTCGTGATCGAAGACGATCAATTAGCGGCTGCCATGGAGGACGAACCCTCCCTTAACACTTTGAAAGATATTTTAGAAAGGTCGCGAATGGTAGTGACTGATGAAATGCTCGAAAATGTGAAACGACAGGAGGGCAACGCCAGAGAAAAAAAAAGAACCCGAAAAGAGAGAAATCCTTGGCATAAGGTCATCAAAATATTGGTGAATGAGAGATGGTTACCAAAGAAAATATCCCCCCAAGCTTTTAAGGAAATGCTTAAGCAGCGTTATCCTTCCTGGCCTTGGGGCAAAGTTTGATTCAACTTACTCCCCTTAAGTAAGCTTTTTTGCCCTTATAAACAAATTCAATAAGTTATCTCAAAAATAACCTATTCTCTTCCTGCCATTTTCTTCTAAAATCTTCTAACCTTTTGATTTAATTACTAAGGGCAAAAATGGTTACTTTAAATACTATAGGAAGCATAAGTACTATTTGACTTCGTCTGTGGTTATTTTTTACAATTTTGGGCAAGGCTGTAATGGCCTTGCCTTTTTTATTCCAAACAAGAGGTGATGTTATGAAAAACTTAGTGAGAATATCAGAGATACCACGCTTACCAACAAAGTTGCCTTTCAAGGCGCAAACTTTTTATAAGTGGTTCCATACGGGCAAGCATCTCGAAATTTTCGTAAAAATTTCTGGTGCATTATTTCTGGACCTAGAACGGCTGGAGCAACTCATTGACGCTTCCCGGGGCCAACGGAAGACGCCGCTACCCCGAAAGAAAAAGCCTTTGGTCGCCGGCTAAGGGTCTGAAGAACGGTCATAACTAACCTTGGACGGAATTCTTGACCTATAGAAAGGAGAACGAGAATGGCATGGACTGATACTTGTAAGATGGATGCGGTGGCGCAAGTTAATAAACGGAAAGAATTAACTGGCAGCCTCCCATATCCGATGCAGAAGTTGCCGCCGATACTCTCCTGGCTTGAAGCTAAAGAATAAAGAGATGACCGGCACCTGCCAGTCTCAAACATCATCTTGGAACGGCGAGTTGTTCCAGGAACCTGACAGTCTCCACTTCTGCCAAAACTTTTGCAAGCGTGAACAGGGAACAGGTTGAGGTTCGGGCAGCTTGGTAAACGAAATTTGATGGCGCCTTTAAATGGGGGAACAGGAAAAGCTAATGAGCGACCGGGGTCAGCAAAAAAGCTTGGTGGCCAACGGCAGCGGCGAACAGGATAGTGTCCGCTGCGATGAAAAGAACGCCACCTTTGAGCATCCTCACGGACAATGTGCCCCGCCGTTGGCAGGACGAGAACCCCGGTTTCTCAATATTGACAACTCCGACCTCTATCATACATTACGCCGCTCCATGGCCACGAGAAATTTCTCTGTCCCGGAAGATGCTCGTTGGCCGGCAGCCGATCTGAAAAACCCTACTAACAAACTCAAGGCCATCGCCCGATTGATGCCAGACCCCACAGAGATAGAACCTTTTCTGCCCGAACATGGGATTGCTGAATGGCAGGAACGAGCTCATGAATATGTCTGCGTTATGGATGACCTGACTGCGGATGTGTTGGACGTTATCTCCGCGGAATGGCTGAAGCAGGTTTCCCACCCGGAATCCATGGTGGTCTTGACTGCGGATGACTTCTTACGGCACCGGGGCATAAACCCCAAGAAAGGTGGGACAGGTCGCCGCGGTGGTTACCATAATCACCTGCGCCAGGAAGTAGCCCGGCACATAGATGTCCTGGCGAGCACCTGGATTCGGGTTTTTGAACGAACAATTACGGAAATAGCAGAGGGGAAGAAGGGCGCCTATCGCAAAAGAACGAAGTGGGCCGGTGAGTCCCGCGCCATCGTCGTCTCCAGCCGGGTTGGACCAGTCACCCCCTCAGGCGACGTGGAGCCGCGGGCATGGAAGATACGTCCAGGCGATGTTTTTGCCCGATTTCTTTTTGGTCCTGGGAGGCAGACCGCTTTAATCAGCCAGAAGGCCCTTCACTATGATCCATACCGCCAACAATGGGAAAAACGAATAACGCGCTTCCTGGCCTACATCTGGCGCATCCGGCGGGCCCGGAACGACTACTTGGCCCCGATTTCGGTGGGGGCATTACTTCAAGGGGCGGGTCTGCAGGTGTGCAAGCGGAATCCCAAGAAAACCCGGGCCCGCATGGAAAAGGCACTCGATCTACTGAGCCAGGACGGCGTGATCAGATATTGGCGCTATGTGCAGCAAGTAACAGAGAGGCCAGCAGGTCGAAAGGGCTGGTTGGAAAACTGGGTTTCGTCGAGGATTCAAATCGAGCCGCCCCAGGAGATTATGGAGCAATACCGCAAGATGAACCATACCCTGACTGGCAAAAAAGCGCCGCTGGCATCTGGAAAATAAGGGTGGGGAACATGGAGAAAGAGTCGGCATTATCCGGTGCGAATGTCGGCATTATCTGGTGCGAATGTCGGCATCATCCGGTGCGAACGATATTTGTAAGTGGGCTATATATGGACGATTTTAAGGATTTTTTAATCTTAACTATATTAACTAGAATAACGGCACGCCAGGCCCCGCCTGACGGCGGGCCGGCGTGTTTCTGAAAGGACCGAGCCCATGCCCCAGAAATTTTCCTTTGCCGGTCAGTTCGTAAACCCCGACCTGGAATGGGCCTTGCTGGCTGCAATAATCTCTGATCCCCCGAAGTATTGGGAGACCCTCGACTCGCTCCCCCCGGGGGTACTGACAGTGGGGCAGGCAGCATACGAAATCATCGCCGCGGCGGTTGAGGCAGAAAAACCCATTCCACCCATCGACACCCTCAACACAGTGTCGCCCACCCCAGACCCTTCTCTGGCCGCCCGGGAATTGGCTAATCTCTATCAAAAACGTCTTCTCGCCCAGATGATCCAACCTTTTACCGAAAAACTCCGAGGGGAAATCAAAGCAGATGAGTTGATTGCACAGACTGAAGTAGAACTTACTCGAATCCAGACGGCTATTCGGGAGATGCGCTCCGGTCAGGCGATGTCCGTCGCCGACTTGCTCCCTGAGGTTCTAAAAGAAATGGCCAGCCGCCAGCAGGCGGTCATGGAAACCGGCACCGTCGCCGTGGGACTGCCAACCGGAATATCGAGATTGGACAAAATGATCGGCGGCCTACAAACCGGCCTACACATCTTGGCAGCCGAACCTGGTGAAGGAAAAACTTCTCTGGCCCTTCAAATTGCAGCGAAGGTGGCGGCCCAGGCGCCTGCACTTTTCGTTTCTTTTGAAGAGTCTTTAACCCGCCTTTGCCTTAAATCTGTCTGCCAGCAAGCTAATTTAGAGATGAAGCGCTTTTTTGATGGCAACGGTGATCTTGCACAATTGAATACGGCGATAAAAGAGTACGGCTCCAGGCTCAAGGCATTCTATCTAATAGAAGGAAGTTCCCGCCTGACGGTCCCCCAGCTCAAGGCGAAGGCACTTCAGATTTTAGCGCGGCATAAGACAAATCAATGCCTTGTCATTATTGACTATTTGCAGAAGTGGGCCTCCAGTCGCAGGGAATTTTCAGAGTTCCGGCACATTGTTGGGGCCTTAGTTGCGGAACTTCGCGACGTTGCCAATAGGTTGAACTCTCCAATTTTAGTGATCTCTTCTCAAAACCGCGGCGGCCAGGGGAGTTCATTTATGACTAGTCTCAAAGAATCCGGGGATCTGGAATACGCCGCCGATTCTATTCTTTTCTTGGTGAAAAGCAAAAGGCCAGCCAACCCTCCAGCCAGAGCAGTCGACCTGCATGTTAGCAAAAATCGCTTTGGAGATACGGGGATAATCCCACTGATTTTTCGCCCTACTATCGGGATATTTCGCGAGGAGGCAAAATTTTGAATCAGTACTGCCCCAACGAGAACCTCACCCTTACCCTGCAGGAGATTGAAAGCTACCGTGATCAGGGTTCTGGGAAGCCTTCCGGAAAATATTTACGATACTACTGTCCAATTCATGGAGGCGACAACCAGAGGTCTTTATCTCTGGATTCGGAGACTGGCCGGTTCAAATGTTTCTCCTGCGGTGCCTGGGGGTATCTGGCGGAGAAGCGGCAGGAAAGGCGCCGGACAAATCTGTCAGGTCCGTCTTGGAAAGCAGACATTCATCACAATCCGACGCCCTTGAACCAGGCTACATCGACATACACGTTTCCGAAGGCAGACGAACCCCCTGCCCGGCCTGAGCTGGTTGAGCCGCTCCGAAAGTTCCAAGAGGCCTTGCCTGGGGGCCCAGGGGAAGAATATCTTAAACAACGGGGAATTTCCCTTGAAGTGGCCCAGAAATATGGTTTGGGTTACGCAGCCCCGGGGTTGTGGCCGAACCCAAAGAAGTACTTTCTTCAGGGGTGCATAGTCTTCCCTCACACTAACCCTGCCGGGGAAATAGTAAATCTTTATGGGCGGGGTGTTGATTTGAATGGTGATCTGCTAAAGCAGCATCGTCATGCCCATCTGGAAGGACCTAAAGGGATCTTTAATGCCCAGGCTTTAACTAAAGATAGGGCATTTATTACTGAAGGCCCATTTGACGCGGTTTCTTTGTTGGCTGCGGGCCATGAGGCTTGTGCGATTTTTGGATTAAATGGATTGCGGTGGCCATGGGTCAAGGCAGCCACCGTCGTCTTTGGGTTTGACCGGGACCAAGCTGGCGAAAGTTGGAGAGAATTAGCCTGCCACGCCATGCTATTGGGAATAGAGGTATATTTTCTGTCTCGGGTAACCTACGCCGGCTATAAGGATTTAAGCGAAGCATGGGCTGCTAATAGGTATTTGGAACTAGGGGAGTGGACAGACCGGACAGATTCAAGACCAGATAATTCTTCTAATATAAGCTCCAATTGGGATGAACAACCCGAACCACAGAGCGATCCTTCAACCTCCCACAGTGACCATGTAGCGGAGATTATGTCTTGTGCCGCATGCCCTCAGTATGTGGCCAAAGAGATTGAGCCTGGTTTGCCTGCTTTTTGTCTCTACTGGGGGGAGGGGCTCCTGATCGACAACCCCATCTGCCGACTCCTTCAAGAAAGCCTGATTCCAACAGAGCCCGTGACAACTTTAACGGATTTAGCAGCTGCCTCGCCTTATGGGTTGGCTGGTCTAGAATACTCCCAAACCCTTAAAGGGAAAGAGACCTATCAAGATCGTGGAGACGCCTCCCATGGAGGGCCACCGGGGGAAGGGCGGCATCTAGTACAAATTAAACAGGTAAGAGGCTACCTGCATAACTTCGAGGAATATCGGGGGCCGAGGGCCAGGTTGCGAATGGAAATTTTAGAGGGACCCGCTGCCCGTAGGCCCCTCTTTGACAACATCAGTCTACCGCACTCCAAAGAATCACAGGGAATGCTCCAACGCCGGCTGCGCATTGCTTGTCGTTTGGGACTTATCCCATGGGGGAATAAGGAAACTATTCAAGTAAATTGGAAACATCTAGAGGGTATGGTTTGTTGGGTGGATGTGGCTTACAAGACCTTCGGGAGACGGAAAGTGCCCACCGTTGAAAATTACAAACTCCTTAATGAAGAGGGGAAGGTTGGCAGATGAACTGGAAGGAGAGGGATAATCACGACATGTGGTACCAGAGATGGCGAAGCCCAAAATTTTCGCGGCAGAAATACCCATAAATTTTTGGTCGGGGAGCGATCCGACAAGCGCCGGGGAAGGACTCGTATAGAGTTTTGGATTACTATGATGTTGATGCGAAATTTGTGGAGAACGCGGCCCGAGGGCGAAGCCGGGTCTATGGGGGAGCATGATGATTATGGAACAAGGGCATACAACCTTTGAGACCATCTTTGAACGCATGGCGGCCATACACCGGGCCAAAAACGCTGATTATGGCGCGTCCTATAACCTAGCGCCATCTCTCTTGGGCATCCCAGCTTATGTTGGCCTACTGGTGCGAATGACTGACAAATTAGCCCGTGCTTGTCGGCTGGCCCGGGGCCAGACCCCCCAGGTAGAGGGTGAGGCTTTGGAGGACAGCTTGCTAGACCTGGCCAATTATTCGGTGCTAGCGATCCTGGCTTTGAAGGAGGATAAAGACAAGGAGTACTGCGGCTGCGGGCGTATTTGTGGGGGAAAATGAGGGCCGCTGCGAGCAATGTACCTTCCTGATGTTCTGAAACGCATCGCGAAGTCTCCCCTCTCTCACGTCCGAGACGTACCACGGTCCTCGGGCTGCTTCGGAAGCGGAGCGAACCCGCTACAGCCGCTACCGGCCAACGGCCCCCGGTAGTAAGTGCGCCTGAAGAAATGGCCGGTCAGGGCACTCCCACCGCGATGGGCAAGGGAAAAAATAATAATATAACTCCAGATCACGAGGAGGGGGCTTCGATGCCTTATAAAGATCCAACAGTGAGAAGAAATTTCCAGAGACAATATAAACGGCGGCGCCGAGCAGAATTAGCTCACCCTCTCCGAGGATACCGGGCCTATGTCTGTGTAAGATTCCCCAACTTAAATGTTGGCTTGGCCTCCTTTGTTGGCGGCTTTCTTATCACAGATCGGCCTGATGTCCAAGCCCAAGTCGAACGCCACCCCGAATATGCAAGATTCATTTTCCCTTTGCTCATTGATACCTCTTGCATCCCTACAGACGAATAAATATTTTTGGGTGATTTTTGTATTAGTCAAATATCATCAGTATTTTCAGATAATTGAGGTTT
This sequence comes from Deltaproteobacteria bacterium, assembly GCA_016874915.1. Classification (GTDB taxonomy): domain Bacteria; phylum Desulfobacterota; class Desulfobaccia; order Desulfobaccales; family 0-14-0-80-60-11; genus VGSO01. Next base: position 10,043 of record VGSW01000002.1, on the reverse strand, counting down.
TCCAGTATCATTTTCCAAGATAGATTTGGCACCTCCCTGCCATATTTGCCATGATTTTGCACACCTCTTCTATCCTCTTTTTCTTGTCTCCCCCATTATAATTAACTGAAATCAATAGTAAATTGCCTCATTATTCCTCTCCCGAAAGAAAATCCATAAAATTCAATTTCCACCGGTCCGACAATAAAAAATTCCTGATAAATTGCCAATTATTCAGCATTATCCAGTGGTTGCCTTCATTTCCGGGAAATTCTTTCAAAGAAAAACGGGGTTGACAGGGGTTGACGTTGACCATGATTCCCCTTATTGATCATAAGGTCGTGGGTTCAAATCCAGTACCCGGAGCTTGTAATTTCAAGGACTTAAAGGGAGTGATAGGGACAATTTTTCTTGACATTACCACGCGGTGTATTATCTTATACATGAGCGGTGAGTCCTCTGTAGGTCCCCGGGGCATGGTCCCTCCATCTGGTGGCACAAACCCTGGGACGATGGCCTCCAAGGCGCGCTCTTTTTTATTTCGGGGGCAGATAAACGCGGTCATAGCGGACTTTGCCCTGAAAAATCTCATACCAGGCGGCATCCCCTCGCTCGTATTTCCGAAAAATCCCCCAGCAGAACAAGTCCGCGGCCTGTAGGCAGTGATTGTTGACGGAATCTTCGTGAGTGATTCGCAATCTTACATTTGGGGGGATACGGCTGGCTAATTCCCGTTGGATATAGGAGTTGAACTCCCGGCGCTCCTTCCGATTTTTCCGCTTGTCCAGGACCAGGTTGACCGCGTCCGTGGCATTCTCCAGGGGAAGCTGGTCCAGGATCAGGCGGGCCAGGTAGTTATAGGTGCGGTCCTTTTGCCTTTGAAGTTCGGGAAAGAGCCGGTCCTTATTCAAGGTCAGGGAATAGAGGCCGAAACGCACTCCCGAGAGTTGGCGGAAAAAATATTCCTTCACCTCAAAATTGGTGGCGTTGGCTTTAAGCTCCTTCACCATCCGGCGGCGCTTGCCTTTGGGGTTGAGTTTCCGGGCCAGGGTCTTTTTCACCGCGGAGGCCACCGTCCGGTTTCTGGTGGTGGTGCTTACTGCCAGGATGCAGATGGTAAAGTGCCGGGACCGACCCGGCTTGTCGGGATTAAAGCCTAGATCCCCACTCTCATCCAGATATAAAAACCAGGGTCCGGTCATATTGGCACTGAAATGGTATCAGAAAACTTACCATATGCAGCTAATGATCAATCTCCAAAAAGTAATCGGCGAACATCCTCTATCCTTATTGGCCCTTGAATGTCTTTCACTCCGGGCAACCTTGGTTCGCCGAGCACCCAGCACGGGAAAAAATCGGGTTGGCCCTTTAGAGCCGCTGCATAAGTGAGATAGTCATCTGCCATGACAAAATAATCTTGCTGGGGATATACCCAAAGGTGACGGAATCTACCGGCTCGCCAATCTGCCATGATAGCTTCCACGATTTTTTCACCTTCTGGCATATTTTCCGGGTGAAACTCCGGGTCATATGGGCGGACAAGGGTCAAGGGCACGGCAGCGAAATAAACTGGCACCCGGCCCTTTACAGCTTCTTCCAAAAGATTTCCAAAAACAGGGTCATCTGGAGGTTTAAAGGTTTTAAAGTCTATTTGCTTATTAAGTTCCTTTGCTTCCTTCCTCCTTAACCATTTTAGCATCGTGGTCCTCCTTGGCTCTTGGGCCAGGCAAAAGGGTGTTCTTTATCCAACTGGTAGTTTAGATTAAGGGCGGGCTCCATCAGAACAATCGCGGCCAGGCGGCGGGCCATGTGGGTGACTTCCCGGACTTCTTCCATGTGGAGGGAGCGGCCCAGGAGGTCGCGTTCCCGGTAGCTGAGCCACTTCTTGATGACCTGGTAGCCGCCGATGTAGTAGCCCCAGACCTTGGCCGGGACGTTGCGCCAATAGGCCGACTTGTTCAGGTAGATGTCACAGGTGGTCTCGCCCAGGTGGTCCAGGGCCTCTTTCAGGGTGAGGCCCTGGGCCTGGGCGCCTTCCCGGATGGAAGTCAATTCTGCGGCAGTATATTCCCGCCTCTCCACCTTGCCCTTGCCCGGCATGGTCACGCCGTCTTTCCCGCCATGGCCCCATCCTGCGGTTACGGCCAGGTCCCCGGCGTCGGGGTTCAGGACTCCACCTCCTGCTTTGGAGATCACGGCCAGTGATTTCAGTTCAGACCGGATGGCTCCGGCGGTCACACCCGGAACCGAGGTTTCCGGGTCCAGCAGCGCTGCCAGTTGCCGACCCAACTCTGCGGAATGTTCCAGGGCTTCCCGGCTGTCCGGCAGAGGAATCCGGGGCCAGTCCTGGCGGATGCCGTCGGCGTTTTCCGCGAGATAGGCCGGGGCGTAGCCGATGGCCAGGGCGTGCAGCCAGATGAGGGCGGCGGTTTCCGGGTTGGCGCCCGGGTCCGGGAGCCCCAGGGCGGCCAGGTAAGACCGGGCCAGGGGGGCAAGGTTGGCTGTGGGGGTTTGTTCCCCTTGTTCTGGTTCTCCAATAAGGCTGGGATGGTTAAAACCTCTGCTCCCTTTTTCTGTATGCGGCTGACGGAGATAGATGGGAATGGCGATAGCGTTCGGTCTGAGCAAATGGTAATCGGGCAACTCTGATGTTATGGTGATGGCGATCTGCTCTTTAGGTCTTTCAGCCATCATTCGGGTAATGATAAACTTGTTGCCAAGCCATTTTTGAGCCACAAGGGTGGGCCGCGGTCTATTCCAAAGCGGCTGAATTTGACTGTAGTAGCACCAGCGCAAGTCAAGAGGATAAAGAGCGTAACGCATGATCCTCTTGTCATCAAATTGTTCTGACTTTTGCACTCGTTCTCTGCATGGTTTAGGGTCAAACCCTCCTGCCTTTTGAGTTAACCCTGTGCCCAGAGCTTTTAGTGTCTCCCAAGACACTTCAGGGTCATAATACAACTGCATCCTTTTCTTGAGGGAATCTCTGTCAATGTCAATGAGCGCACTATGGCGCATCTCTTGTAGACCGCTTATCGGTAACTCTGAACACAAATCCACTATTTTAGGCCATCCCAGATAATGGGCTGCTACCTCCATGGCCCGGAATGATAACCAGTTAGTTCCATCTGGGTAGACGGCCTCATATTGACCCTCAAAATCCGGGGCCTTGAGACTTTCCACCAAGTCAGCCCTCTTGGTAATTCCCCAAAACTGCCGGAAGCGAACCGCGGGTTTCTCATCCCGGCTGGCCTTCCGCACCATCAGGGCAATGGCTGTGCCCACCCGGATGCCTTCCCGGTTGTATTCCGTGGAAAAGACGCTGGGGTCCGGCTGGCCGTTCGGGGTGAGCTTGCCGGTCTCCCGGCTGTCCCCGTTCAGGCAGTCGAACCACAGGGCGTCAAACCCGGAGAGGAACCGTTCCCGCAGGACCACAAAGGAGGGATCGCCCAGGTAGGAGAAGTTGGAGATGTAGCAGACCACGCCCTTGCCGGTCATCCCGGCAATGCGCCGTTCCGCCAGGCCGAAGAACCGGACATAGAGATCGTCCAGGTTGAATTTCTTGATGCCCCACCGGGAAATCAACCCCTCCTTGTAAGGCTCCACCAGGGCCTTTTCCGCCTCGGCGCTCACCCCGGCAAAGGCGTTGTACGGGGGATTGCCCAGGATCACCAGGATGGGCTTGTCCCGCTTCACTTCTTCCGCGGCGTCCCGTTCCTCCGCAAACTCCGGCAGCATCAGCTGCTTCTTGGGGCCTTCCGGGGGCTCCCAGCCGGTCAGGGCATTGGTGAGGAAGACCCCCACCCGTTCTGCCTTCTCCTCGGACAAGGGCGCGCCCAGGTTTTGCAGGAGCAGGCCCAGTTGCAGGTGGGAGACCACGAAGGGAGCGGGCAGAATCTCGAAGCCGAAGACCCGGTTCCGGGCCGCGCTTTTAAGGTCCTGGGCAGTTAAGGCGTCCTCTTTCTCCTTCAACGTAGCGTGGATGTGTTTCAAGACTTCCACCAGGTAAGCGCCGGTGCCGCAGCAGGGGTCGAGGACGTAAACCCGGGGGTCGGCCAGGCCGTCGGCAATGCCAAGCTCCTGCCGGAGCACGGTGTCCACCCGGGCCACCATGTACTGGACGATTTCCGGCGGGGTGTACCAGATGCCCAAATCCTTGCGCAGGTGGGGGTCAAAGGCTTTGAGGAAGGGTTCGTAGAAATACTGCACCGCGTGGCCTTCATCGAATTGGGAGAAGAAGGACGGCCGGTCCACCCGGTTGAGGACCGCGGCGGTCCAGTCCAAGACTTCTTCCAGTCCCAGGGGGCCTAACTTGGTGGGGGTGGCCACCTGCTCATAGAGCACCCGGATCATGGGGACGTGGAGGAACCAAGGGGTGAGGCGCCAGTCAAAGAGTTTCCTGGGGTCCGGGAGGGGGTTTTTCTTGTGCCACAGGACCCAGGCGGCGAAGACGCCGTAAAAGAGGGTCTGGACCAGGGTGGAGCGGAAGAAGTGATCGCCCTTGTCGCCCTCGAATCGCAACCCCAGGGCTTCTTCCAGGGCGCCCCGCAGCCCGGACAGGGCCGGCAGGTCCTTTCCTTCCAGGCGGGCCTTGGCGTCCCGGGCATAGGAGGCCAGGAACCAGGCCGCGTCTTCCGGGCGGGCCAAGGGCGCGGCATGGAGCATCACCCGCTTCAGGTATTCAATGAAGCGTTCGCCGTGCTCCTGGGCGGTGCGCCGGTAGTGCCGGGCTGCATCCCAAAATGCGGCTTCACTGTCGGCCAGGCGGTAGGTTTCCAGCTTGGCGGGCTGGCCGGAGGGGTCCTGGCCCACCAACACGAAATCCCGGTAGTTGGTCACCAGGACTTGCCGGTAGCGGCCCCAATACCTGGTGACCTGGGCGCCGGCCGCGGTGACCCAGGCGTCATCCTGGGTGGATTTGACTTCCATGACGCCGCGGGCGGGGGTCTGGCCGGGGAGGGGGGCGGCGTCCGCGAATTTCTGAAATTGCTCTTGGGTGAAGAACCCGCCGTCGGGCAGACCGGCCCCCACGTTCTGCAAGTTGATGATGCACTTGACCCTGGGCTTGAGAGTCTTGCCGATCTCGTTCAGGAGCAGGGCCAGGGGGCCGTAATAGGAGGTCTCCTTGACCCCGGCACCGGACACGCGGATTTCAGATAGCTCCTTGAGGTAGGTTTCCAGGGGGTTCATCCAGCCCTCACCAGGACATTATGCCATGGGTGGAGGGGTTTGGTTAAGTCTTTTTTGAGGCTGAGGAGGCGCCTTACCTGCCCTAGCGCTTCCCCTTATCAAACCCTTGCCCTGCTCCCCAACGTGGCTGAAAAAACGGCTAGCGCTTTTTTAGAGGCATTCTGGGGAAAAGGGTAGGAGAAAAGAAAGGGGCCGTAGAAGGGGATTCCCGGCCCGGCGTCGTTCCTGTGCCAAAAAAACCGGGGACCGGAGACCGATGACCGGGAATGTTTTTCCTCGTCTCCAGTCCCCCGTCTCCCGTCTGAAAAGCAATCGCCCGAAGGCTCTTATTGGAACTTCAACAAAAAGGAGGGCGGGAGGATGAGCAATGATGGCCGAAGTCCGTCGCAATCGCCCGAAGGCTCTTATTAACTGGGGTTATTTTTCGTGGGTCTCTTTGTAGGTTTGCAGCGCTTTGCTGATGCGCTCCTCGTACCCTTCCCCCTGGGCCTTAAACCAGGCCAGCACCTCGGGATCGACCCAAATGGTCACCGGCACCACTACCTCGGCCCGGGACCAAAAAGCTTCATCCTCCCCCAAATCGGGGATCTCGGAGTAATCGATCTCCTCGTCTTTGAGGGCGTCAATCCTGTCCCAATCGGTCTGCGACTGCTTGTTCATATCTCCTCCGCTCCCTCCGGTTGGCTTTCCTCAGGGAGATCAGGCGGATGAGGTCGGGCTCTCGCCTGCTGAAAACCACGGCCATCACCCGCTGCTTAAGAACGCCGAACCCGGTATACCTCTCTTCTCCGTAACCAATCCGCCGGTCCAGGGCGATTACCATCTGTCCCTGGAACAGTTCCGGAGCGTCGGCGAAGTCTATGCCATGTTTTTCCAGGTTGGCCAGCCGCTTCGCCTCATCCCACTCGAACCGCATAATTAATTGTATGGCCCATTGCCTCTGGCGTCAACCGGCCAAAGTTGCCCACTTAATTCAGAATCGCCCGAAGGCTATAAGGGAAGGACCGGGGACCGGAGACCGATGACCGGGAATATTTTTCCCGTCTCCCGAAGGACCGGGGACCGGAGACCGATGACCGGAGCCTCAATCTTGACAATGGCGCTTATAGGTTTTACCTGTCTCCCGTCCCCCGTCCCCTGTCTATCAACCAATCGCCCGAAGGCTCTGAGTAGAACTTCAACGTTACGTATACGTGCGGCTGGGGCCGGACCATTTTCGGTCGCAATCGCCCGAAGGCTCTGAGTAGAACTTCAACTTCCGTCACTTTAAAAGTCAAAATAAAACCCAGCGATGAGTCGCAATCGCCCGAAGGCTCTGAGTAGAACTTCAACATTAAGCTGGGGGAACGGAAACATCAGCAACTCCGGCAAAGTCGCAATCGCCCGAAGGCTCTGAGTAGAACTTCAACTTCTGGAAAAGAAAAGGAGAAAAAGCCATGTCAGAAATTCGTCGCAATCGCCCGAAGGCTCTGAGTAGAACTTCAACAGAGAATGGCGACAATTTCAGCGCAAATGGTGTAGGCCGTCGCAATCGCCCGAAGGCTCTGAGTAGAACTTCAACCCACCACTAAAACCCTGACCATCAATGGCGGCCTGGAGGCGTCGCAATCGCCCGAAGGCTCTGAGTAGAACTTCAACGGAACGTATAATGGTCCTAAATTTTCCTATCCTGGGGAAATAGTCGCAATCGCCCGAAGGCTCTGAGTAGAACTTCAACGCAACGGTAATGATGCCTGCAAACCCATCCTTGAGTGTCGCAATCGCCCGAAGGCTCTGAGTAGAACTTCAACCTAAGTATCTGGTTGTCTATACCCTCTCCCCTGCCTCTGGTGGGTCGCAATCGCCCGAAGGCTCTGAGTAGAACTTCAACGGCTGAGGATTATGCTGAGGAACACTACCCCGAACAGGAGTCGCAATCGCCCGAAGGCTCTGAGTAGAACTTCAACGCCAGTACTATTCGATATGTGCGTTCCCCGCCCCGCTCCGTCGCAATCGCCCGAAGGCTCTGAGTAGAACTTCAACTGAGCCAACTTTCCATCCGGAGCGACTTGAACAACCTTGGGTCGCAATCGCCCGAAGGCTCTGAGTAGAACTTCAACTAAGACAAACCACCAACGGGCTGTTCATTGCTACCTGTCAGTCGCAATCGCCCGAAGGCTCTGAGTAGAACTTCAACTTCCATTTGGGGCTGCACCAAAACCGTTTTTAACTCCATTGAGTCGCAATCGCCCGAAGGCTCTGAGTAGAACTTCAACCTTCATGGAAACGGACGCAAAGATATCTCTTAGTCGTCGTCGCAATCGCCCGAAGGCTCTGAGTAGAACTTCAACGAAGTTATGGCAGACGCGGGATGATGAGGTTAACACGCCTGGTCGCAATCGCCCGAAGGCTCTGAGTAGAACTTCAACGCAAACACAATGATTCGATCAATCGCGCCCTGATGGCCGTCGCAATCGCCCGAAGGCTCTGAGTAGAACTTCAACATTATGAGCATCGCCCCTGGGGCCGGCACCACCAGCCATACGTCGCAATCGCCCGAAGGCTCTGAGTAGAACTTCAACCAAAATTCTCGAAATAGCTGGTCCTGAAGGTGAAGGAAAAGGTCGCAATCGCCCGAAGGCTCTGAGTAGAACTTCAACTCTGGATGGCCGTATCGGAGTGGGCCAGGAGCTTTTGAGCAAAGTCAGTCGCAATCGCCCGAAGGCTCTGAGTAGAACTTCAACCTAAATCGGATTAATGTTCGCGTAACAAGAGATGGCAAGGTCGCAATCGCCCGAAGGCTCTGAGTAGAACTTCAACATTATGAACCACCGCCTGAACAAGACCAAGAAAATTGGAGGTCGCAATCGCCCGAAGGCTCTGAGTAGAACTTCAACTCTGGCTCTCTGGCTGTGGCTCTTGCATAGGAGTAACCACCATGTCTCGGTCGCAATCGCCCGAAGGCTCTGAGTAGAACTTCAACGCTAACTGTGATTGTCTATGGGTTTCTCAACTGGAAAATGTCGCAATCGCCCGAAGGCTCTGAGTAGAACTTCAACTGGATTCCATAGGAGATGAAGAGGACTAACTATTCAATGTCGCAATCGCCCGAAGGCTCTGAGTAGAACTTCAACCGACCCAATTACGAAATACGACGCCAAGGTCACCGAAGTGTGTCGCAATCGCCCGAAGGCTCTGAGTAGAACTTCAACTACGGACTACTTCGGCCGGACGCCCTGCCGGATGCGGAAGTCGCAATCGCCCGAAGGCTCTGAGTAGAACTTCAACAGAGTGACCTGCTATTCCCCGGCCCCGCCCGCCACGTGGTCGCAATCGCCCGAAGGCTCTGAGTAGAACTTCAACTATGCATAACGAAATCCCTCTTGGCATGAGCAGTATAGAAGTCGCAATCGCCCGAAGGCTCTGAGTAGAACTTCAACCAATCAGATGATCGGCAAGGCGCTCTGGCAGCCACTTAAGTCGCAATCGCCCGAAGGCTCTGAGTAGAACTTCAACGCCAGGAGTACGAATTGCATGTTGTGGCTCAAGATAAGTCGCAATCGCCCGAAGGCTCTGAGTAGAACTTCAACAACAAGGCGGCCACCTGCGCGGAAGCGGCTTATAACGTCGCAATCGCCCGAAGGCTCTGAGTAGAACTTCAACAGTGGAGCAGAACGGCCATGCCCTCCATTACGTCAGGGAGTCGCAATCGCCCGAAGGCTCTGAGTAGAACTTCAACCCACTTGCAGTCGACGATGTTCATCTTGGATATTATTCAGCGTCGCAATCGCCCGAAGGCTCTGAGTAGAACTTCAACGGATTGAGTCGTTGCTGATGAACTTGTCTTCTCCTATAAGTCGCAATCGCCCGAAGGCTCTGAGTAGAACTTCAACAAAAATCGCGGTTGACCCTCTGCCGGAGATTCTGACAGAAGTCGCAATCGCCCGAAGGCTCTGAGTAGAACTTCAACCCATTTTGCTGGCTGGTTGCGCTGATTTTTCAGCAACAACCAAAGTCGCAATCGCCCGAAGGCTCTGAGTAGAACTTCAACCGCCATACGCCGAATACGCCGTGGCGGAACTATTAACAAGGTCGCAATCGCCCGAAGGCTCTGAGTAGAACTTCAACACAAGGAAACGGCCGAGGCCAAGCGGCAGGCGGCGGTTGAAGTCGCAATCGCCCGAAGGCTCTGAGTAGAACTTCAACGGAACCTGTGGATGGTTCCCAAGTTTGCCAGCCTCGATTCGTCGCAATCGCCCGAAGGCTCTGAGTAGAACTTCAACCCCGGCAATTTCCGGGGCAGTGATGATGCGGGTTGGGGACCCCTGAAAGGGTAAGGTCCCGGCGAATGGCACCAAGGTGCAGAATCAACCCCGGCGCCTCAGCCCTCTTTTGGCGAAAGCCTATGTTATTCAATAACATAACCCTGGATGGTAACCTCCGGCATTTTTCAAGTCGGGGCCGATGTTCGTTAAATTATAATAAAATCAGGCTCTTGGGTTACCAGCCCCTGTCCCAGGATCTCCACTCCGGTCAGGCAGGCGGCGCATAGGGGATAGAGGCGCACGCTGTCCTGGTCCTGATCCAGGATGGGGCTGAGGCGTTTTTTGAGACGGGCCAATTCCGACGACTCCAGGCGAGCCTCAAAAACCGACAGTTGCACTCTTTGGCCGAAGTCCTGCAGGGTCTTGGCCACCTTCAGGCGGCGGCGGTCATCCCGGATATCGTAACTGATAGCATAGAACATGGCATGTGTCCAGTTTTTTTAAGGGGTTAGGGGCAATACGGTTCACTTAAGCGATTCTAAGGAATTGGTGGGCAGTGCCCACTCTACATTTTATTGTCTTCTTGTCATGCTGAGCGAAGCGAAGCATCTCGTATTTAGAGATTCTTCG
>VGSW01000001.1 GCA_016874915.1 Deltaproteobacteria bacterium | reverse complement strand
TGAGCGAAGCGAAGAATCTAGACCCTTCGCCTACGGCTCAGGGTGACAAAACTGATTGTCAGTAATATCCAATGGTTGGCCTATCATGGGCGATATGGGAGATATTATCTAACGTAGTAGTACTAATCCCTACTCCCTAACCCCAATACGGTTCACTTAAGCGATTCTAAGGAATTGGTGGGCAGTGCCCACTCTACATTTTATTGTCTTCTTGTCATGCTGAGCGAAGCGAAGCATCTCGTATTTAGAGATTCTTCGGTAGCCTTCGGCTCCCTCAGAATGACAAGAGAAATGAAATCGCTTCATCTCTTGGTGCTTAAGTGAACAGCATTGTCCCTAACTAACCCCTATTCCCTACTTCTTGGCCGGGAGCGCGACAGCTTCTGCCGGCAGGGAGCGGCGGAACGCGCCGGTGACCTTGTTCAGCTTGGCGGCGTTTACGTTGTATTCATACAGGGCCATCAAGAAGTCGCCCCGGGAGAACCCGTACCTTTCAAAGGCATTGAAGATGTCCTCCAACTTCCCGATGCCCATGTCGAAGTTGCTGAACGCGGTGATCAGCCAGCGGCGGGCGTTGACGTAAGATTTCTCCAATCCTATCGAGGCCTTGTAATTTTCCTGGACTTTGCCGTGAACCTGGGCCACTTCCACCGGGATGCCCATGAGCGCGGTCTTCTCGGTGTACTGGAGCTGTTCCAGCTCAGCTTTAGCCTGGTTGACCTTGGCTTTCAGAATGCCGAAGTCGAAGTGCCATTTGGCGCCCACAAAGGGGAAGGCGTATCTATCATTGAAATAGTCGATGATGTATGGGTCCTGTATGTGCTTGCGGCCCGGGGCGCCGGCCAACTGACCCACCACCGCCAGGAAGAAGGAAGGATAGCGGTCGGCCCGGGCGGCGTCCACCAACAGTTGCCGGGCGGCCAGGCCCTCTTTAAGCTGTTTGAACTCGGGCCGCAGATCCAAGGCATTGCGGATGTGGTGGTCCAGGGGCTGGGGCGCTGTGGGGCCAGGGAGATCTGTGGGCACTTTGAAATTTTGTTCGGAGCCGGTTAGGGCCTTCAAGGCCGCATAGGCCACCTTGACTCCTTCTTCCGCCTGTGCCCCGAATTTTTCAATTCCGCCTTCATAAACCGCCAGGCGATAGCGGTCCGTCTCCCGGACATTGGGCGAATTGATCCGGAGCAAACGGTCAATGCGCTCCCGGGTGTCGTTGAGGTAAGACCGGGCCTCCCGCACGGCGTCCTTGCCCTGCTCCGACAGGATGAGGCCGTAATATGCCTCGGAGACCTGTAAGATCACTTCCCCTTTCTTGGCGTCCACCCCGAGTTCTTTCACCTTGATGTTTTTGTTGGCGGCTTCTTCCCGGAGTGCGATCTTGCCGAAGGTGTAAAGAGGCTGGACCACGCTGAATTCCATGCGGCCAAAAATGTTGACGCCGTGCAGCTTATTTTTGGGGTCGGGATAAACCAGGGGATTGCCTACTCCTGCGACAATGGGCAGACGGGCGTTAGGCACCACCCCGGTCATCACGGTAGCGTCAAACTGCGGATAGCGGTAACCGTGGGCTTCGTTGCGCTGTTCCTTGGCCAGGTTCACTTCGCTTTTGCTGGCCTTGACTTCCGGACTGAATTTCAAGGCCATGTTGATGAGTTGCGGCAGGGTTAATACCGGACCCTCCGCGGCGTTGGCCACCGCCGGCGCCAGCGCCAACAGCAGTCCTAAGAACAATCCCCCGAGACGCGCCCAACCAGGCATATCCCCCTCCTTTGTTCCGGTGGTGCGGCTTCGTTAAAAATTAAGAACTAAAGGACGTTGCGTCAATCCTCCCAATGACCCTATATTAACAGGGTTCAAGGGAGAGTTCACCTAATTTTTCTGGAAAATTGGAAATTAGAATAGCTTCGGCAAAATTTCCCGGCATTAATGTAGCCGCAGACTTCAGCCGGGGACACCGGATATTGGAGAAGAAATTTACGAGCCCTGCAAAAATCGTCAACTTTTGCTTCGAAAAGTTGTTGTTGGGGGAGGGCAGGGAGCGTTGCTCCCTGGCCCTCCCCCCAAAAATATCTTTTCATCATTAATTGGCAGTATGGCTCCCCCAGGGATAAATGAGCCGAAATCATCCCTTAAAAAAATGGGGAATTACCATAGCAAAAATGGTCAAAAACGATAAAATTTCAATAAAAAAGGAGATGGGATGAAACGAGCTCTGGTCACCGGCGGCGCAGGGTTCATCGGCTCCCATGTGGCTGACGCCCTGGTGGCCGCCGGCTGGGAGGTGGCGGTGGTGGATAACCTCAGCACCGGGCGGCGGGAATTTGTCCCGGCCCCGGCCCAATTTTATCCTTATGACATCAAGTCTCGGGATACCCATGACCTTATCCGGCAGTGGCGGCCCCAGGTCATAATCCACCACGCGGCCCAGATGAGCGTCCGGATGTCGGTGGAAGACCCCCTTTTTGATGCCCAGGAAAACATCCTAGGATCGTTAAATCTTTTCCAGGCTGCGGTTCAGGCCGGGGTGGAAAGGATTATTTTCGCGTCCACCGGCGGGGCCATGTACGGTGACGAGGCCCCGGTCCCGGCTCGGGAGACGGACCCGGCCCAACCCGAATGCCCCTACGGCGTGGCCAAACTGGCAGTGGAGCATTACCTGCGCGTCTATCATCGGGAGCACGGCGTCATTCCCATTTCCCTCCGCTACGCCAACGTTTACGGTCCCCGTCAAAACGCCCTGGGGGAAGCGGGAGTGGTGGCCATTTTCACTGAAAGGTTTTTGGCCGGCCGGCAGCCCATCATCAACGGCAACGGCCTCCAGACCCGGGATTTCGTTTTTGTGGGGGACGTAGTGGCGGCCAATATGGCGGCCCTGAACTACCCCCGGGCCGGAATCTTCAACATCGGCACCGGCGTGGAAACAGACATCCTCACCATCTATCTCAAGCTCCAGGAATTCACCGGTTCGCTTCTGGGGCCGGCGCACGGCCCGGCCAAGCCGGGGGAACAGCGCCGCAGCGCCTTGGAGTGCAGCCGCGCCCGGGAACTCTTGGGCTGGCAGCCCTGGATGAGCCTGACCGAGGGCCTGAAGCGAACCATCGCGGCTTTTCGGGGAAAATAGAAAGTTTTCAGTTTTCCGCTCCACTGCAGCCTGCGCCGGCAGCTTTCCGTCATGAAACCCTTACATTGGTGGGGCGGGCCTCCGTGCCCGCCAAGCCTCGCCTGTCCCAATGGGCCAACTTGAAACTATTGCAATTACTGCAATAATCCCGAATTGTCACCCTGAGCGAAGCGAAGGGTCTATCAGGCTGTTGAAAAACTAGCAAAATATCAACATTGTCATTCGGAGCGAAGCGAAGAATCTCGTCTTTTCATGTAGTTGAGATCCTTCGCTTCGCTCAGGATGACGAAAAAAAAGGTTTTTTAACAGCCTGATAGATATTTTAATAGCCTCCAGATCGGCGCAAAGGCCCACACAGACGGCATCCGCGGCCAGCACCAGCTCTTCCGGCACGAAGACGCAAAAGGTGCCGATGATCAGGTGGGGCCGAGGGTGAAAAAACTAATTTTTTGTCGGTTGAACCGATTAAGTTTTATGTAGCTCTCCCAAGATGAACAAGATGGACAAAAACCAGCTTTTTTTCGCCCCCTCCCAAGGTGGACAAGATGGACATTTTTCATCGGGTTATGTCCACCCTGCCCCAAGGTCCATTTTCACTATACCCCCACCTATGCCTCCTGGCTGAACCAATGCGAGATCTGGTTCAGCATCTTGGAACGAGGCGCTTTGCAGGGAGGAAACTTCACCCATCCGCACCAAGTCCGTGAAGCCATTGATAATCTTACCGAGTCATATAACCCCAAGGCCGCGCCTTTTCAATGGACCAAAAGATATGTGTACCCAAAACCACTTAAACAATCATAAGCTGATTTACTACGGGCGTTCCTCAGGTAAACCGTCCCCAATTACAGGCTCCTTATTTCTTTAAATAAAGGAATTTTTTAGGGGCCTAAAATAATTAAGTTGACTTTCCTTGGCGCCGAACTATATTATAGCGGCAGAAAGGAGTTTGGGCGGCTTTTACTCGTTCACTCGACGGGGGGGAAGCCGGGTATCTACCATTAAGAGGAGGAAGGAGTATGCGTTCTAAACTGGTGGTAGGGTTGATCGTGGCGCTGGCCGCAGTCTTTTTCGTCTCTTCCATCGCCCTGGGGCAAGCCAAGGGGGGCGCCAAGCTGCTGTGCGTCTCCAAAAAGGAACTCAAGGGGGAGGAAACGGTGGCCTCTTGCCTGGCCAAGGGTGAACGGTTTGCCATCGTGGATCAGTTCGGCATCGTTCGTATCCTGACCCCGGAAGAGGTGGAGCTGACCAAGGCTTTTAATCCCAAGGCATTTGAGGCCCGGGCTTTCGGCATGAAGTATGAGAAGTTGGCCCCGGTCCTCACACCTTTGCCGGTTTCCCCGGAAATCCAGTAAACCGGCAATTTTTGCTGCCTGAAGGAATCCCTGCGGGACGGTAACACGGTTCAATTCTGGTAAAGAGCCCTCAAAGCCCCTTTTGAGGGCTTTTTTATTTAGGGAATAGGAGTAGGGAATAGATAGGGAGTAGGGGTCTGGGGCTAAAATTTAAGTTCAAGGTTCAAAGTTCAAGGTTTAGGTTTTAGCCGAAAACCGGAAACTGGTTTTAGAGGGGGGAGGGAAACCGAATAATGGAAAACCTTACCCATGTCAGAAACTCCCGCCGAGATTTTCTGGTCCGCGGAAGCGCCCTGCTGGGGGCCGCGGCCCTGGCGGGATCCGCCGGCATTCTGGGCTGCGGCCCAAAGGAAGATAAAGTCCCGGTGCTGCCGCCGGAGAAGGTAATGCGGGATCACGGGGTGCTTCAGCGCCTGCTCCTGGCGTTTGAAGAAATGGCAGGGCGGTTGAAGTACGACCGGGACGTGCCGCCCGGGGTCCTCACCGCCTCCCTGGAGTTGGGCCGGAGCTTTGTCCAGGATCATCACGAAAAGCTGGAAGAGGAGCTCCTCTTCCCTCATCTGGAAAAAGTCGAGGCATTTGCAAGCCTGGTGAAGGTCCTTAGGGAGCAGCACCAAGCCGGCCGGCAGGTGCTGGGCCTGGTCAAAGGCCAGGGCACCCCCGAGGGACTGGGAAGGCTGGCCGGGAGGGTCCAGGTGGGAGCGTATCTCCACCTCTTTGCCCGGATGTACCGCCCCCATACGGCTCGGGAAGATGCGGGGCTGTTTCCCGTCTTGCGCCTCGTGACGTCGCCCCAGGAATTTATCGCACTGGGCAAGAAATGGCAGGCTCAGGAAGAAGCCCGTTTCGGTAAAGGCGGATATGAGAAAATCCTGGAACTAGTGGCCGGCCTGGAAAAGGAGCTGGGGATCGCGGATATCGCCCAGTACACTCCAAAAGTTTAACGTTCCGTCATGGGGCAGAAAAAATTTAACCACGAGACACCAAGACACAGAGATTCCCTTGGTGAACCTTTGTGTCTCGGTGTCTTGGTGGTTAATCCTTTTCTTCACTTCCAGGCCGTGGCCCCCAGGCGGCGGTTGAGGGCGCCGTAGTCGCCCTCCCGGGCGTAAAGGTCCGGCTGGCCGGCCACCTCAATCTGGGTGAAGCCGGCTTTTTTCAGGCTGTCCCCCAGCCTGGCCGCAGCGTAAAGCCTCACCTTGTACCCCCGATCCCGCACCAGTCCCCCGCTCCGGGACAGGACCAGCTCCCGGCAGAACAAATACTCTTCCATAAGCCAGCGTTGGCGGCAGACCACCAGGTCGCCCGCCTCATGCCAGGACTGGGCTGAAAGTTGACGCCGGATATAATCAGGGTCGGCCACCTCCAGAAAGAGACGGCCCCCGGGGTGGAGGACACGATGACATTCCCGCAGAATTGCCACATCGTCCTCCGGCGCAGCCCCGTATCCGAAGGAGTTGGCCAGGATCATGACCACCTGGAAGCTGTCCCCGGCCAAAGGGGCGCAAGCCGCGTCGCCCCGGATGAAGGCCACGGGCAGGCGGCTTTCCCGGGCCTGGGCCTTTCCCAAGGTAAGGAGAGGAAAAGAAAAGTCCAGGACCGTCACCCGGCGGTATCCCCGGCGGGCCAACTCCAGGGCGTGGCGGCCGTGGCCGCCGCACAAATCCAGGATGGTCTCGTGAGGCTCGAGTTTCAGGGCCTGGATGAGGCCGTCCACTTCCCGCCGGGTCAGGTCCCCGTCCTGAACGGTGCGGGCGTCGGTCTGGAGGTACACCTCGTCAAAGAGGCTCTGCCACCAGTCGGGGGGAACCTTAGGGGGGGTGGGGTCGGACATGTCTTGTTGCCAGTGGTCAGTGATCAGTGGCCAGTGGTCAGTGGTCAGTAAAACCTAAAACCTAAAACCTGAAACCTGAAACCTGACTTTAAAACCCTGCTCCCCGAAAGTTATACAACCCATCGGACACCATCAAGGCCGGGCGGCCTTCCCAGGGCGCGGCCAGGGCCAGTTCCCCCTCCTCCGGGGTGATGGGGGCCACGTCATCCAGCTTTCCTTCCCGCCACAGCTTCTCCAGGGCCAGGGCATCCTGCCACAGGTTCCGGGCATAGTGGGCCAGACCCCGGAGGTGAGCCTCTTTAAGCATCCGGGGTTTGAGACTGGTGGGGATGGGACCCAGCAGATAGGTGAAACCCAGGTCCAAAGAGCGCTGCTCCACTTCTTCACGAACCTCTTCATAGATGTGGTAAGGCAGGTCTTCCAAGGCCCGGTTGAAAAAGTCGTCGGCCCCCTGGAGGCCCACGTCGTCTTTGATCAACGCCAGGGATTGGGTGCCGCCGCCGGAGCCGACGTTGGTGGGAATGCCCCCGAAACGCCCTAAAAAACCGATTACCCCGGCGTCGGTGATGAAGCAGCGGAAATCGGTCTGGCGCACCTCAATGCATACTCCGCCGCCGCCGGGTTCCGGCAGGGGATAGCATTCCTGCCAGGTTTCCACAGGCACCATGGACTGCACGATATATCCGCCTTTAGCCAGGGCTTCCTGGATGGCGGCGTCGGGGTCCGGGATTTGGGGGCCCGGAAAAATCCCTATTCCGGAATACCCCTGGGAGGGCTTGAGGATGAGGCAGGAAAAGTTCCGCCGGGTCCACTCAATGAGATCGGCGATCTCCTCTCCTTTAGGCCCCGTGGTGCACCGGGGATAAAAAACCCGGGTCCAGGGGGTGCGGCGCGCCGTACTCTCGCTTAAGAGATGTTGAAATCGCCCGGTTATAGCTTCAAATACTCCCTTGACCCCCACCGGCTCCATGCCCCGGGGGTTGACCACCAGGCCCTGGCGAATGGCTTCAATAACCGGAGAAATGTCAATGTTCCGGCCCATCTTGAGCAGAGTGTCGTTGTTGAAGTCCACATAAAACAGGCTTACGGGCCGGCCCTGGAGCGTCACCCGGCCCCGGCTCAGCTCCAGGTGCTCCGGCGCGGCCAGAGCTGCCTCCACCCCTTGCAGGGAATTGAGAAAATCCACCATGCGGCGGTTTTCGACGACTGAATCCAGGGTCTCGATCTCCGCCAGGAGCACCATAAAGGGCGGGCTGGGGCCGTGGCGCTGCAGGTGGGCCCGCAGGAGCATCCCCGCAAATTGGCCTGCCGGGTGAAAGAGGGGAGCTTGATAATCCAGGTCATAGGGAAGCTTAAGATGCGGCTTTAAGCGGCTCCAGGCCAGCGCTCCCAGCTCCTGGGCCATTTCCTGGTAGTACCAGCCGCCGGGGCTGCCCAGGTTCCATTCGCAGTGAAAACCGGGGATTTGTTTTTCGAGGTCTTGGTCGGTCATGGGGTTTTGAGTTTCGAGTTTTGAGTTTTAGCTACTAACTGCTAACAGCCAACTGCTCACTGCTCACTATCTAACTTATCCCGTGGCGGCCTGCAATCGTTTTTCTATTAATGAAAAAGGCAGTTGGCCGCCCAAGAGCACCAGGTCATGAAAGCGCGCCAGGCCCAGGGCCGGGGCGAAGCCTTCCCGGAGGCGCAGCATTTCTTTGAGGCCCAGGGTGTAGCAAAGCTGATAGCCGGGGTTGAGGGCCAGGTGCAGAGCCTGGAGGCGGACGGTGGGTTCGGGATAGGCAGCCAGGCTTAGGGCAGCCCGGGTTTCCTCCAGGCTCCAGCGGCCCCGCTGCAGCTCCAGGTCCGCCCAGCCCCTTAAAGCGCGCCAAAGGCGGCGCTGCCAGCCCACCAGGTAATCTCCGGGGGAGTTTAGATACCCCTCACTTAAGCACAAGGTTTCCCCATAGCAGGCCCAGCCTTCATAAAACAGGGGAGACTCGTATTGACGAGGGATCGGCGCGGCCAGGGACAGGCGCAGGGTGTCCAGAAGATGGTGCCCGGGCACCGTTTCATGGGCGCTCAAAAAACGATGGTGGCGGAAGTGGTGGCTCGCGTCCTCGATTTCGGGGGTAACGTAAAAATAACCCGGCGCTTCTTCCGGCGGCCCCCCGGGCGCGGCATAGGAGGCCGAAGACCTGAGGCTCCGGAGGTAAACGGGAGTCTCGGCTACCATGACCCGGCCTTTAAGGGGGGGCAACATCCCGGAGCCTTGCCAGAACCGCCATACGCGGACCACTTCCTCCCGGTACAGTCTTAGGATGTCCACCGGGCCGGCGGGCTTAAGCCGCGCCAGGGCCTCCGGCCAGGCGGAACCGGGGGCGACCTGGGAAGCATAATGATCCAAGGCCGCCCGGCTTTCCCGAATTTCTTCTTCCAGCAGGGCCGCGGCGGTATCCAGGTCATGGGGCCAGCCCCAACTGGCTGCGAGAATCCCGGTCAATCCCGCCTCACCCCGGGCAAAAGGCGTCACGGGAAGAAGGAGCGACTTTTCGCAGAAATGCTCCAGGCTGCGGTGGATCTCCTGCAAGGGGACCCGCCAGGCGCGTTTAGGAAAGTGCTCCTCCAGAAACCCCGGCAGCGCCTGGTGGAAAAAACGGCGGGCGTCGCCAAACACGCCTTTCCCGAGGACGCGGGCAGGCTGGCTGAGATGGCCCACCTGCCCGGCCCCCCATTTAAACAGCCTGGCCACTCCGGCTAACAGCTCCCCCAGCTTTTCCCGGTTTTGCCAATCCAGGCGGTCGGGGCGGGCGAGCAAGGGGGCTAAGGCCAGGGACGCGGTCTTCAGGTAGAAAAAGAGGTCCGTCTCCCAGGGACCGCCGGGGCCTAGTTCCCGGATGACGCTTCGCAGTGACTGGCGCAGCAGGACCGCGTCAGCTTCTTCCTGAGAACCCTCTGGCAGGGGAGGAAGGCCTTCCAGGGGGGAGAGCAAATCCCCCAGCCGGGCCGCGACCCCGGCCACAAAAGACCCTTCCAGGCAGGGCGGCTGAAACCAGTAATCCCAGGCTTTTTGGACCCGGGGGAAGAAAGTGAATTCGTCATGGAGGCACAGGGTGGAAAATCCCCGGGCCAGAAGGGAAAAGTAAGATTCCTGCAAAGCCGCCAGGGAAGCCGCGGCGGACGACTCCGGATGCGGTGGATGGGGTCCGGCGTCCAAGAGAGGATTACCGGGAAGAGGAGGCCCCTCCCTCCTTAACCGGAATGATGAGATTATCCCAGCCCTGGCGGCGGGTCAGGCCCGAGCCGTGGGTCACCAGGCTGGTCAAAAACCAGCGTTGCTGGCCGTCCTTTGAGGTAAGGAGTTGAAAACGGGCGGCATAGACCGCGGGTTTCTGGGCCCGGTCGCTGGGGTTGGCCATCAAGACGTAGGCCACCTGCTCCGGGCCGGCCTCGGACTTGTAAAAGCCATAAAATTCCGCGACCTTACAATACTGGGGATTCCAATTGTCTATGGTCTGCTGGGCCGCGGCCGCGGTAAGGGGAGGCGCCGCGGCGCCGGAAGGCAGACCGCAACTTAAAACCAAACCCATTATCGCCGCGACCAAGAGTAAAAGGTGCCAACTAATTTTGCCCATGCCCATTACTCCTTTAATCAGTGACCAGTAATCAGTGACCAGTAACCAATTGGAAATCGACTGATCACTGATCACTGATTACTGATTACTGATTACTGATTACTTACTGATTATTGGTTACTTTTTCCCCTTTTCCCCCATGTTTAAAAGTCTGGCTTCCGTAAGCCAGTCCTCCAGTTGCCGGGTTGCGGCTTTGCCATGGGCCGCGACTTTTCCCTTGGGGTCAAAGATCACGAAATACGGCACCGAACGGATGCTGTATTGGCGCACCAAGGGGGACTTCCAGTCGATGCCCTTGATCTCGGGACGGTTAATGTTGACCTTCCGGATAGAAAGGTCGGAGCGTCTGGCGGCCAGTTGCTCCAGCAGCGGCGCCAGGCTGAGGCACGGCGGGCAGTAGGGACTGTAAAACTCCACCATGGTGATCCGTCCCGGGGCCGCCAGGGAGTTGAGGTCCAGGGTTTCCCCGCCCCGGCCGGCGTTGGCCTCCCGGACTTCCGCCCCCGCCGGCGCGGTCCCCGCCAACACCACCCAGGTCACGAAGGAGACCCACAGCCAAAAGGACCCGCGGATTTCACCTTTCATAAATTCAAAATATTTCCCTTATCTGAAAATTGTCAATCACTTTTCCGGCCCGGAGCCTCCGGCCCGGTATTGAGAATCAAGGGCAGGCCGTCCCGGCCGCCGATGATGACCATCTTGCTGTTGTTGGATTCGGCCAAAGACCGGGTGGCCTCAATGCCCTTCCAGCGCAGGAGCTGCTCGCTGAGGCCCTGGGACACGATCTTCTGGAAGTCCTGGATGCCCTGGGCTTCGATGCGCTTGCGGTCCGCCTCCTGCTTTTCCTTTTCCAGGACGAAGCGCATGCGCTGGGCTTCCTGGTCCGCGGCCAGTTTGGCGTTGATAGCCTCCACCACAGCCTTGGGCAGTTGGATATTGCGCAACAGGATATTTTCCAGCACCATGCCGCGTTGGCGCAGCTCTTCGGCCAGGTCTTTGGACATCTCCTGGGAAATCATTTCCCGGCTGGAGGTGTAAAGGTCCTTGGCTTCATGCCTGGCGGTGACCGCCCGGATGGCTGAACGGAATTGAGGCTTTACCACCACCGCCTCGTAATTGGGCCCGATTTGGCGGTACACCTGGGCCGCGGCCTGGGCGTCCAGACGGTAGAGGCAGGTGACTTCGATTACCATAATCAGCCCTTCCCGGGAGGGGGTTTCGGCGTGTTCGAAGATTTCCCGGGTGCGCACGCTCAAGAGTTCCATGTTGGCCACGGGATTGATAAGGTGCACGCCTTCGCCGATGCTGCCGTAAACCTTCCCCAACAGCACCAGGACACCCACGTGGCCCGGGGGAACCACCCGGACCATGGAAAAAATCAGGGTGCCGGCCAACACCAGGGCGGCCAGGGCATAACGGATTTGCGGGCGAAGCTGCAACTGCCCGATCTGCCCGCCAAAAACGATGAGGGCCAGGGCGACGAGGATTCCAAGGAGGAAGAGGCTCATAAGTTCACTCCGTTCACAGTTAGCAGTGAGCAGTGAGCAGTTAGCAGTTAGTTATTGGCGGAGGATAAACTCCACTGCTCACTGCTTACTGCTCACGGCTAACTCTTCAAAAGCCGGCTGCGGGGACGGCCCACGTTGTGGAAGACCGCCTGGAAGTCACGAAAGAGTTTTTTATTCTCCCGCTGCCGGTGGCATTTTTTCAAGTAAGTCTGAGGATTGGGGTTTTCCGCCAGGAGGTCCAGCCCCTCCCAGCCCTCCGGGCGGGGAAAGGCGTAATAGGGGAAAGCCTTGGGGACCCCGCGGATATAGACCACCTGGGGAATGATCCACTCCAGGCGGGCCAGATAGACCCGATGCATGCCGTCATTGATCACCGCGGTTAGAGTGCCGTCGGCTTCCACGGACTCCTCCACGATGGGGGGATAGAGGTCATAGGTCGCCTCGGAGCCGTCGGCCTGGCGCACCGTATAAGTGACGTAGCCGTCCAGGCGGAAGAGGTCCACTCCCAAGGCTGCCAGACTCCAGTGCAGTTCCTGGGTCTTGCGTAGCTCCTGGAGCCAGATATAGTTTTGGGCCGGATTAAGATAGTCGGTATGAATCCGCTCCAGGGTGATCAGGGCATGTTCATAAACGAAAACATCCGGCTGCTCCAGCAGGGGCACCCGGCGAAGTTTATCCACCAGTTGTGCGGCGCTGTGCTGCTCCAGGGCGATAATGTCCATATCTTTGAACAAAAGTGGTTTGAAGTATAACCGGCTTGATACCGGCCCTCATATTATCATTATTCCGGGCGGGAGGGGGAAAAATCTGGCTGGAAATGGGAGCGACGGATCACATGAGCAGACAAACTAGAAGGTGGAAATCTTTTTACCGAAAACCGAAAACAACAGTTTAGCAGCGGCCTCTCAGCAAGCGGGTGGAAGGGCCTAACAGGAAGGGTCCGAACCAGCCCTGGAAGATGAAGCCGAAGGATTCTTCCTCCAGGGTTTCGGCTACCGCCTCCCGCAATTGGCCCAGGACCTCAACGGAGACGCCGGAAAAAAAGTCGTCGGGGAGGGGTTCAGGCCACCAGATGGGGAAAAAATCGTCTTTGTCAATGTATGCCATGTTTACCCATTCATAGCAATAACCATTCCATAAACAAACCAGGCGGAGCTAAAATCGTCTCTAATTTTCTTAATGTTCAACAGTTGCGGGGTCTTAACAGGAGAGACGCTTGACCCAATGGCTCCGACTTTTCTCCGAAGCTTGGAGAGCAGCCTGGCCTCAGGACGGGTATTCCCAGCCCTCGGGCCAATCTTTTACAGGGCAGGTGAGGCAAAGAGGCCGGGGCCGGCAGAACTCCTTGCCCAGGCGCACCAGCAGGGCGTGATACTCTTGGTAGAGGGGCACTTCCGGAGGAAGGGAGTCCATGAACAGCCGGCGCAGTTCTTCGTAGGTGCAGTTTTCCGGGGCCAGGTAATGGCGGCTCAAGATGCGGTGAGTATAGGCATCCACCACGAAAGTGGGTTTATTAAGAGCGTAAAGCAGGATGCTGTCCGCGGTCTCCGGGCCGATACCCTTGACCCGGAGCAGCGCCGGGCGCAAGTGCTCCAGTTCCTGCCGGGCCAGGGCCTCCATGGAACCCCCGGCCGTATCCGCCAAAAAATCCAAAAAATGGCGCAGGCGCTGGGCCTTGATGTTGTAGTAACCCGCGGGCTTAAGAAGCCGGGCCAGCTCCGCCACCGGCATCTCCCGGAGACGCCCGGAGTCCATGAGCCCCTCTTCCTTCAAACCGTCCAGGACCCGGGCCACGTTGGTCCAGTTGGTATTTTGGGTGAGGATGGCCCCCACCGCCACCTCGAAAGGCGTGTCCCCCGGCCACCACCCTTGAGGCCCGAAAGCCTGCCACAATTTTTCGTATAGGTCCTCCAGCAGAGTTACCAACCGATTGGCCATTGAGGGTCCTCTTATTTATTTATAAAATAACACCGGCGGGAAAGGGTGAAAAGGTTAAAAGGGGGAAGAAGTTATAGCGGAAGGGCGAAAAGGAGAAGGATAAGTAGTTAAGAGATTATAGATTATTCCCTTAGCTCCGAAAAGGTAAGTCGGAGAGGGTGCAAAAAAGATCATATTTCGAACGAAATTACCAACCTGAAAAAATTTAGTGGCACAGGCCTCTGGCCTGTGGACAGAGTTGTTGATTCAGCAAGGCAACCACAGGCTGGAAGCCTGTGCCATTAAAGATTTTGTCTTTATTCTTTTCAGTAAGAGGCGCCCGGTTCTCAAAGGTCCCGTCCGGAGTTAAAGAAACAATCGGTAGAGGTTAAAAGGGGGGTGAGATAAAAATTCCCACCCCAATTTGGGTTCGGGGACGCGAAATTGATCGATTCCTCCTATTTTCCCCTATTCGCCTTTTCGCCCTTTTAACCTTTTTATACCAAGTTCAGTTTCAGATGCAACAAATTCTATGGCTAACTTATTGATAATACAATTTCTTTTAACCGAAAACGGAAAACCGAAAACGGTATTACCTCTTCCCCATTTAGCCTTTTCCCCTTCCCCCTTTTTGTGGTAGAATCTTAAGAATTTAGCCTTTACGGCCATCATAATTCCTTTATCAGGGCCTAATAGTGGTACGACGCGTCACTTTTAAACCATACGACATCACCGTGGAAGTGCCCGAAGGGGAGAACCTGCTCCGGGCCGCCCTGGAAGCCGGGGTGCACATCAACGCCTCCTGCGGCGGTGAAGGGGTGTGCGGCAAATGCCGGGTCCTACTGGAACAGGGAGACCTGGTAAGCTCCCAGGGGGCGCTGCTCACCGACGAGGAGTGGAACCTGGGTTACCGCCAGGCCTGTCAGTCCCAGGTGGTCTCCGACGTCGTCATCCGCATCCCCCCCGAATCCCTCCTGGACCGCAAAACCCTGGTGCGCCGCAAGGCCGGCATGGCCCTGCGCCCCAGCCCCATCAATATCGCGGCGCTGAAGGACCAGGGTCTTTACAACCCGGCCTTTCAGAAAAAATTTGTCGAGCTTACCCCCGCCTCCCTGGCGGACAACATCTGCGACCTGACCCGCCTGGAAAACGGCCTGGGCCGGCGCTACGCCCTGGACAACCTGGCCACTGACTTCTTCCTGCTGCGGAAACTGGGCCGGGTGATGCGGGAAGACAACTTCCAGGTCACCGCCACCCTGGACTTCGCCCAGCGCCTCTCCCGCAAGCCCCGCATCGTCAACCTCGAACCCGGGAACACCGCCGGCCGCCACTTCGCCCTGGCGGTGGACATCGGCACCACCACGGTGTGGGTCCAGCTCCTGGACCTGGCGTCAGGGGAAATCCTGGGCCAGGCCGCGGACTACAATGCCCAGCTCAGCTACGGGGACGACGTCATCACCCGCATCCTCTACACCCAGAAACCCGGGGGGCTGGAAAAACTCCAGCGCTCGGTGGCGGCCACCATCAACCAGGTGATGCACCGGCTGCTCAAACGGCACAAGTTGCCGGTGGACGAAGTCTCCCACATCACTTTGGCCGCCAACACCACCATGACCCACCTCTTTTACGGCATCGATCCCAAATACATCCGTCTCACCCCTTACACCCCCACGGTCTGCCACACCCCGCCGGTGCGGGCCAGGGACCTGGGCCTGGAAGTGCCGGAGCATGTATTCATTTACTGCGTCAGTTCCGTCAGCAGTTACGTGGGCGGCGACATCGTGGCCGGGGTCCTGGCTTCGGGCCTCTATAAAGAGTCCCGGCTCACCCTGTTCATCGACATCGGCACCAACGGCGAGATCGTCATCGGCAACCAGCAGTGGCTGGCCTGCGCCGCCTGCTCCGCCGGCCCGGCCTTCGAAGGCGGCGGCATCCGCTTCGGCATGCGGGCCACCAGCGGGGCCATCGAGGAAGTGAGCATCAACCCCGACACCTGCGAGCCCATGATCCTGACCATCGACATGGTGAAGCCCAAGGGCATCTGCGGCTCCGGGCTCATCAACCTCCTGGCCAACCTGATGGAAGCGGGGATAATTCTCCCCAACGGCAAATTCCGGGACGACCTCATTACCTGTGCGCCCCGGATCCGGATGAGCGAAAGCGGCAAGGAATACGTCCTGGCCCACGCTGAGGATACCGAGATCGGCCAGGACATCACCTTAAGCGAAGTGGACATTGATAACATCATGCGGGCCAAGGGGGCCATGTTCGCCGGGTACATGACTCTGCTAGAGGGCGTGGGCCTCAGGCTCCAGGACCTGGAACAGGTCATCCTGGCCGGGGCCTTCGGCAGCTTCATCAACGTGGACAACGCCATCGCCATCGGCCTGCTGCCGGACCTGCCCCGGGATAAGTTCCAGTTCGTAGGCAACGGCTCGCTCCAAGGGGCCACCCTGCTGGCCTTTTCCCGGGAAATGCTGGAAGAGGAGCGCCGGGTGGCGGACATGATGACCAACTTCGAGCTGTCCGAAACCCCGGGCTTCATGGACCAGTACATCGCGGCCCTGTTTTTGCCCCACACCCAGAAGGAATATTTTCCATCCATCACCGAACGCCTTCAGGTTCGGAAATGATGAATTCGAGAGGACAATTTGGCATGAACCAAAGGAAACCCATCAAGATTCTAGCTTCGTTAATCGTCGCCGCCCTGTTCTGGGCCACCCTCCTGGCCGGCTCCGGGCTGGCCGACTTCCGCTTCGTTTTTCTGGCGGACAGCCGGGGCGATTACAAAGAGGGTCCCAATGGCATGATCAACGAAACGGAGTTGAAGGCTATCCGGGACAAGATCGTGGCGCTAAACCCCCAGCCGGACTTCGTGGTTTTCGGGGGGGACATGGCTTCCCGCATCGGTAATGCCGAGGGGGACGACACCTTCTTGCGGAGATGGGTGGAAGTGATGTCTCCCCTGACCACCAACCCCACCCGGCCCGATGAAATTCAACTCTACGTGGTAAAGGGCAACCACGAGATTTATGACGAAGCCAAACCGCCGGACTACCGGCACTCCAACCAGGTCCTTTATCAACAGGTATTCAAGGATATGCCTGACACCTACCCTCCGGGCCACCCCAATTACGCCAAACTGGCTTATTACTTTGAGTATGGCGAGGGCCAGGAGAAGTCCTTATTCGTGGTCCTGGACTCCTACTATATGTGGCAAGTTAAAGATAAAAAGAAAACCGTGGACAAAATCCTGGAAGGGGGCATCACCGACACCCAGCTCAACTGGCTGGACGGTTTGCTCAAAAATACCGATGCCGTCCATAAATTCGTTTTCAGCCATATGCCGGTTTTTCCCGTCAGTTCCACCTTGAAACGGGATAAGAAGTCCTTGGAGGCTCTCTGGAAAAATATGGACCTCTATAAGGTGGCCATGTTTTTTTGCGGCCATGAGCATCTCTATGACAAGATGATATTGGATGGCAGTGTTGACAAGGACATGAAGAATGCGGTGGTCCAGGTTATTGCCGGCGACGCGGGGGCGCCCTTCAGCAAATACACCTCCGTGGACCCGGCCGTTACCCGTTGGACGGTGACCAAAAAGAATAATTACGTCGTGGTGGACGTGAAGGGTGCTGCCATCATATACGAAGCCTGCGGCGGCGCCAAAGCCCAGGGTTACACCCGCATCGACAGCGGTGTGGTTGGAAACAGTTGCTGCGGCAACTAGCCCTCAGACTTAAATGAGGCGCGGGGGGCCGCGGTTTTCATGTCTTGGGCGTTCCTGGGCGGCGTCTCCCGCTTCCCGTCCGTAGGCGCGGGGCTTGACAGGTGATGGTTTCCGCCCCGCCCTTATTCCCAATTCTCACCAGTCTTTCAGGGCTGCCTTGGCCTTTCTCAGGATGTTCTTCTCCAGGGGAGCGCTCAGGTCGGCGTTGCGCACCACTTTTTGAAACTTTTTCCGGAGGTCGTCGTCCAATTCATCGGAGTCGTAAATTTTCCCCGCGGCCCGGACATATACCCCCGCCAGCTCCACCGCATCTTTATAAAAATCGTCATAGGTCAAGTCCTTCAGGTGCTCATAATCCTCCCGCCTCTCCGGGGAGGTGTCCGAGGGCGGTTTAAGGAGAATGTATTCCTGGTACCGGGGGGTCTCCGGCCCCAGGTCCCCCAAGGCCTTGGGGTAGGGGCCGATGCTGTTCAGCCCCCGGAGGATGGTGAGAGTGCCGTCCACCCAGTCCTCCAGGTTATCTTCCGTGGGAGCCACGGCGTGGGCCTCGATGAAGGATTTTTGCAGAAAATACCGGAACCACACCGTGGTATTATCCCCCCACCCCGGGTTCAGGTCGCACCACTGGTTGAATTTTTGTTCCCCGAAATTGTCCCCGGTCTGGCCAAAGATATGGAGGTCCTGGTAAATCTCGCATTCCCGGTGCTTCTCCCGGGCCTGTCCCCGCTTGTAGTAAGGCCCGGCGATGATGTTCACCATGGGGTGGATGATCTGGTCCGCGGCCATGTGGGTGAGAAAGCCGCAGACAAACGCGAACTTCATGCGGTCGTCTTCTTCCCAGTCCTCCTTTTCCATATCGGTCTCTTTCCAGGTAACCTCCAGCATTTTCAGGGGAAAGAGGTTGGGGTCCTTGGAGTGAAGCTGATAGGACCACTGGTCCACCCCCATGGGCTTGTCGGAACGCTTCAGCAGCAGATCCAGGGCGCCCTTGGCCATGCTTTCGTAATAGGGAAGGTCGGGGCCCATGGAGCCCAGCTCCATGTACTTTGGGTAGCGATCCAGCACCTCTTCGGCAAACTTCCGGGTTTCCGGCGTCTCCATAAGGCTTTTCCGCACCTCCCGGGCGATGAGCATATGAACCAGGCTGGCAGGCATAAGGCGATCCTCCTTGAAAAGTTTTTTCGGCTCTGGGGGAGCCGATGGCCCGTTCGGCACTCCCGCCGTCGGACCGCAGTTGATCAGGCCAGCCTTTTCATCAAATAGGCCAGGTTTTCCGCCAGGGTGGCCACAGTTTTCATGCCTTCCGTATCCTGGGTGGCGTCCCCCGGTTTCAGGCCGTAGGCGATGGGCCAATAGGTGGAGCCGGGGACATACATGCCCATGATGACGAACCAGAACTGCAGTTGGGCGTAGGTGAAATTGACCCCGGCCCGGCGAGCCACCACGATGGGACTGCCCGCCTTGCGGTAGAAAGGATTGTCCCCCTGGCGGGCCACGTACCCGGCCCGGTCCAGCAGGGCCATGAGGTTGGGGGTGGCGGAGCCGAAATAAACCGGCGAGCCCATCAGGAGGCCGTCGGCCCGGGCCATGGCCTCGAAGATGGGCATGAAGTCGTCTTCCTGGGCGCAGCGGTTCTTGTCCTTGGCGCACTGCAGGCAGGCCCGGCAGGGCAGGACCTGCTTGTCGTGCAGGGAAACATATTCCGTCTCCAGGCCCTGCTCTTGGAGCACCCGGAGGGCCTCCTGGAGCAGGTGGTAGGTGTTGCCCTGGGGGCGGGGAGAACCGGAGATGGCAATGACCTTCATGAGCTTACCTCCTGGGAAGAATTGACCGGGGCCGCCCTGTCCCCGATGGCGGCGCCCCGGGTGCATTATAAATGGAACCAGGGGTTTTACGTCTCGAGTTTTTAAGGCTCACAAAAATTTTGGAAAAAATATTTTTCCCTAAAAAAACTGTTGATAGCAAATTAATTGTCCGCGGGGTTTATCGCTTTGGGGTCCAGAGAAGAGGTTAAAAATGGGAAAGGGGAAGCTTTTCGCTTCCCCCTCTTCCCCGGACATCCCGCCGGCGCTCGGGTCGCTCCCCAGCGTTGCCCTATCCTCCGGCGAGACCTCCTTAGGATAAGGAAATCATCAAAAAACTCAACCGGACATTTTATGTGCTATGAAAACCGGACATCTGTATGTGCTATTGACACACCCATCGCCCCCGCCTTGACAGACATGCTCCATTTGGGTAACCTTCAATAATTTCAGCTTCTACTGGCGCGCCAAGCACGCCAACTCAAAACTCGAAACTTTTCAAGGGAAGAAGCCAGTGGAATATGAAGCTGTCATCGGGCTGGAAGTCCACGCCCAGCTCCTGACCAAATCCAAAATTTTCTGCGGCTGCTCCACCGCCTTCGGCGCGCCTCCCAACACCCAGACCTGCCCGGTGTGCCAGGGAATGCCCGGGTCCCTGCCGGTGCTCAATGAAAAGGCCCTGGAATACGCGGTGAAAATGGCCCTGGCCACCAACTGCAGGGTGGCCGCGGAGTCGGTCTTTGCCCGGAAAAATTATTTTTACCCTGACCTCCCCAAAGGCTATCAGATTTCCCAATACGAACTGCCCCTGGCGGAGCACGGGCACCTGGATATCCGGGTCAACGGCGCGGTGCGGCGCATCGGCATCACCCGCATCCACCTGGAGGAGGACGCGGGGAAACTCATCCACCATGAGGCCCGCCCGGTGAGCTTGGTGGATTTAAACCGCACCGGGGTGCCCCTCATTGAAATCGTCAGCGAGCCGGATATCCGCACCCCCGAGGAGGCCTCCCAATACCTGAAGGCTATTCGGGACATCCTCGTCTATCTGGAAATCTGCGACGGCAACATGGAAGAGGGGTCGCTGCGCTGCGACGCCAACGTCTCGTTGCGCCCCTTGGGGACGGCGGGTTTGGGCACCAAGACCGAACTCAAGAACATGAACTCCTTCCGCTTCGTGAAGCTGGCCCTGGAATACGAGATCCGGCGACAACGGGCGCTACTCGCGGCGGGCCGGGAAATCATTCAGGAGACCCGCCTGTGGGACGCGTCCCAGAACCAGACCATCTCCATGCGGGGCAAGGAAGAGGCACACGACTACCGCTACTTTCCCGACCCGGACCTGGTGCCCATTAAAATTGACCCGGCCTGGCTGGAAGGGCTGCGCCGGAGCCTGCCGGAACTGCCGGAGGCCAAATGGCGGCGCTTCCAGGAGCAGTACGGCCTCCCGGAATACGACGCGGAAGTGCTCACTAGCGACAAGGACTTGGCGGATTATTTTGAGAGAACGGTCCAGGAATTCCCGCACCCCAAGCAGGTGAGCAACTGGATCATGGTGGAGCTCCTCCGGGAACTGAAAAAAACGGCAGCGGGGATCGCCTCCTGCCGGGTGACGCCTAAGGCCTTGGCCCGGCTCCTGGCTCTGGTGGATCAAGGCGCCATCAGCGGCAAGATCGCCAAATCGGTCTTTGAACAGATGGTGGCCACCGGCCGGAACCCGGAAACCATCATCCGGGAACAGGGCCTGGCCCAGATAAGCGACGAGGACGCCCTCATCCAACTGGCCCAGGAAATCCTGGCCGCCAACCCCAAAGAGGTGGCCGACTACAAGGCCGGCAAGACCAAGGTCCTGGGCTTTTTCGTGGGCCAACTCATGAAAAAGACCAAAGGCCAGGCCAACCCCCAGTTGGCCAACGAAGTCTTTAAGAAATTGCTGGCATAGAATGTGAATTATCCACAGATTGCGCAGATGGACACAGATTATTTTTTATCTGTGTTAATCTGTGAAATCTGTGGATTCTTTACCTAAAGGAAAAATCATGGATCCCTATTGCAGCATTTGTTGGGACGCGGACAAGGTCAAGCTCCTGGACCAGCGGCGGTTGCCCGGCGAGGAGATTTACCTGGAGATTACCGATTACCGGGAGGTCATTGAGGCCATCCGCACCCTGGCCATCCGGGGGGCCCCGGCCATCGGGGTGGCCGCGGCCATGGGCGCGGCGTTGGGCGCCTTGGCTTTGGAGACGGATAATCCCGAAGAATTTCTATCCCGGTTTCATGACATCTGCCAGGAAATCGCCCAGGCCCGGCCCACCGCGGTGAACCTGTTCTGGGCTTTGGAGCGGGTGGAGAACGCGGTCCGGGTCATGGCCGGCCAGCCGGTTAAGGCCCTCAAAGACCGGCTGGTGACGGAAGCCCAGGTCATGCTGAAGGAAGATGAAACCATTTGCCGCCGCATGGCCCGGGCGGGACAGATTTTGATCCATGACGGCCACCGGGTCCTCACCCACTGCAACACCGGGGCCCTGGCCACCGGCGGCTACGGCACCGCGTTAGGCGTCCTCCGGGCCGCCTGGGAGGCGGGCAAGCGCTTTTCCGTGTGGGTGGACGAAACCCGTCCCCTGCTCCAAGGCGCCCGCCTCACCACCTGGGAACTGGGGAAGATGGGGATTCCTTACACCCTGATCCCCGATGGCGCGGCCGCGGCCTTGATGGCCCAGGGCCGGGTGGACCTGGCCATCGTGGGCGCCGACCGCATCGCCGCCAACGGCGACGTGGCCAACAAAATCGGCACCTACAGCGTGGCGGTGCTGGCCCGCTACCACGGAATTCCCTTTTATGTGGCTGCGCCCCTGTCCACTTTTGATTTCAATATCCCCGACGGCAGCCACATCCCGGTGGAAGAGCGGGCCGGGGAGGAGGTCACCGTTATCCGGGGGATGGAGGTGGCGCCGCCGGGCGCCCCGGCTCTAAATTTGGCCTTTGATGTAACCCCCCATGACCTGATCTCCGGTATAATTACCGAAAAGGGCATTGCTTTGCCTCCCTATACTTCCAGTATTAAGGCCCTTCGCCGGGCCGCGGAGTGAATTATGCGCAAGTGGCTGCCGCTGCTGGTTGTTTTATTATTCCTAGTTTGGGCTTATCCGGCCCCGGCCGCGGGACCGTTCACCATCCGCCTGCCGTCCACCCGCACCGGGCTGGACCCCCAGGCGGTGACGGTGGTCGGCTCTCCCCAGCACTATACGGTGCAAAAAGGCGAAGATCTGCTGGAGGTGGCCCGCCGCTTCGGTTTGGGCTACACTGAGATCGGTTCCATGTACCGCGGCTGGGACCCCTTTCTGCCGCCTCCGGGCGCGCAGATGACCATCCCCACCATCTGGATCGTGCCCGATGGCAGCCGCCACCGCCAGTTGGTGGTGAACACCGGGGAGATGCGCCTCTATTATTTCACCCACAACGCCACCCAGGTCACCACCTTTCCCATCGGCATGGGGGTCCTGGACTTTAAGACGCCGTCGGGGGAGTTCCGGGTGGTGGAAAAGAAGACCAACCCCGCCTGGCACATCCCCAAGTCCCTTCAAGCCAAGTACGGCATGGCGGTGATGCCGCCGGGGCCGGACAACCCCTTGGGAGAATACAAGCTCACCCTGTCCTGGGGCGACTACGGCATCCACGGCACCCACATGCCCTGGGGGGTGGGGCGCCTGGTGAGCCACGGCTGCACCCGCATGTATCCGGAACATGTCAAGAAGCTTTTCCCCATGGTGCCGGTGGGCACTAAGGTGGAATATATCTACGAGCCGGCCAAGGTGGGGTTCCGCCAGGGGCGCATCTTCTTGTCGGTGCACGAAGACGTTTATTTCAAGATCCGCTCCATGCTCCTTCACGTCCTGGGATTGATCGAGAACCGGGGGCTGACGGATCAGGTGGACATGCGCAAGGTCCTGCAGGTGATCGAAGAACAGAACGGCATGCCCATGGATGTGACTAAAACGGGAGGCCTGGCCGGTTGGGGCGGAGATTGAGCCGATAGCCTGTTAGCTTTAATTGGATTAAATGATTGATGAAATAAGAGGGTAGGGTTTTCCATACCCTCTTTTTTATGTATCCAGGACCTCGCCCTGGTCAGCATTTATCGGTGCGTAATACCAAGTTCAGTTTCAGATGCAACAAAATCTATGACTAACTTATTGATAATACATTTCATTTAACCGTAAACTGAAAACCGAAAACCGAAAACGGTATAAGATGAACCCTGATAGTTTCCCAGGGGCCCCCCCAATAGGGTAACCAACTTGCCTTTTTAAGCCGCCGAAAACCGAAAACCAAAAAAAAGACAGAAGGTGTGGCGAGCGACAGCTCACACCACACCTCCTGACTCTTGGTGGGTTGGGGGACATAATCCCCCGATGATTCTGGATAAATTAGGCCTATTTCTTGATCTTTTTGACCGGTTTGGCCTTCTTCACCCTCGCCTTTTTGACAACCTTCTTGAACTTTACCTTGGCGCAGACTTTCTCAGCCGCGTCTTCCGCCCGCGCGGCGGCCGCTTCCGCCTTGTTGGCAGCAGCGGAGGCCCGCGGTACGGGGACTTTAGCGTCCTGTGCGGCTGCCTCAGCCTTTACCACCGACGCGGCGGCCCGATCTGAAGAAGCTTTGGCCTGCTCCGAGTACATCTTGCACTGATCATAGTACTTTTGGCAGCAGCCAGCACCTCCCAGCACCAGGGCAAAGACCGCGAGGAGAGCCAGGGCATAGCCTTTTCTCATCGCCTTCCTCATCGATTACCCCCTTTCGGAGAGAGAACCACACTCTCCAGTAGTGATGTACCCAGGTGCTTTACTTCCGCATCTTCTTCATCAGGCAGGCCTCAGCTTTTGCAGCCGCAGCCTCAGCCCGATCCGCCGCAGCCTCAGCCTTATCCGCCGAAGCCTTAGCATCAGCAGCCGCCATTTCGGCGTTCCGCGCCGCGCTGTCCGCCTTAGAAGCCGAGGCCGCCGCTTGATCGGCGTACATCTTGGCTTCGTCTACGTTTTTCTTGCAGACGTCGCAGCAGCCCGCTCCCATGGCCACCACAAAGGCCATGAGCATCGCCAAAGCAAAGCCCTTCCTTACCAATTTCCTCATCATCTATCCCCCCTTCTCAAAGAAATGGTTGAAGGTTAGTAAGTTGCCCACAATTTAATAATAGTGCCCGCAAAATATCAAGAAAAATTATGGCCTCCCAGCTATTTTTTTTTACTTTTTGCATCTTTTTTTCGATAAAAATATATAATACAAATATATCAAATAGTTACCTAATTATATTGATTTATCCAGTAGATACATCTCTCCCCAGTTGTGGCCCTGGCGCAAATCCACCACCAGGGGGACGCGCAACTCCACCACCCCTTCCATGACCCGGCGCACCCGCCGGGCCGTTTCCGGGAGTTCTTCCCGGGGCGCCTCAAACAGAAGCTCGTCATGAAGCTGAAGCAGCATCCTCCCTTTCAGGTTCGCCTCTTGCAAATACGCCTCCACCTGGATCATGGCTTTCTTGATGATGTCCGCCGCGGTGCCCTGGAGCGGCGTGTTGATGGCGGCGCGCTCCGCCTCCTGGCGGAGGATGCGGTTGGCGCTGTTAATCTGGGGAATCTGGCGCCGCCGCCCCAATAGGGTGGTCACCCAGCCCTGCTTCTGGGCCTCCTCCAGGGTTCGGTCCAGGTAGGCTTTGACCTGGGTGTGTCGGGCAAAATACCGCTGGATGAACTCGTGGGCGATGCGGGTTCCCACCCCCAACTGTTTGGCCAGGCCGAAGGGGCTCATGCCGTAGATGATGCCGAAGTTCACCACCTTGGCTTGGCGGCGCATCTCCGAAGTCACCAGTTCGGGGTGGATATTGAAGACCACCGCGGCGGTCTGCCGGTGGATGTCCACCTTTTCCTGAAAGGCCCGAAGCAGGGCCGGGTCTTCGGAGAAGTGGGCCAGCAGCCGCAGCTCCATCTGGGAATAATCCGCGCTCAGGAAAACCCATCCCGGGGGAGGTATGAAGGCCTGGCGGAGCTGGCCCCCCAGTTCGCCCCGCACCGGGATGTTCTGCAGATTGGGGTCCCGGCTGGAGAGGCGTCCGGTGGCGGCCACGGACTGCAGGAAGGTGGTGTGCACCCGGTCGGTGGCGGGATTCACCAGTTTCAGCAACGCGTCCACGTAAGTCGCCTTGAGTTTCCCCATGCCGCGGTACTCCAATACCTTGGCGGCAATGGGCGCCTCCGGGGCCAGGCTCTGGAGCACCTCCATGTCGGTGGAGTAAGCGGTTTTGCCCTTGGTCTTTTTCTGGGGGGTGATTTTCAATTTGTCAAAGAGGATGCGGCTGAGTTGCTGGGGAGAGTTAATCAGAAAGGTCTCCCCCGCCAGGGCGTAGATCTCCTGTTCCAGGCGCGCCATCTGGACTTCCAGGTCTTGCCCGAAACGCCTTAAAAATTCCTGGTCCACCAGGATGCCCCGTTCCTCCATGCGGGCCAGGACGGCCAGCAGCGGCAGCTCCAATTGGCGATAAAGGTCCCAGAGGCCCTCTTTTTCCAATTGGGCTTTAAGCCGCGGCCAGAGATTTAAACTCGCCTGGGCCCGGGCCGCGGCGTATTGGCAGGCCAGGTCGCGGGGGAGGTCCGCGGCGGCCGTCGGCCGCCCGGTAAGGTCCTTGGGGCCGGGGAGGTTAATCCCCAGATGGTGCAGGGCCACGTTCTCCAGGGTCTGTTCATACCGGGCGGGGTTGAGGAGGTAGGAAGCCAGCAGGATGTCGCCGGTGATTCCGGCCAGGTCCTGGCCGAAGCGGCGGCCTAGCACTGCCGCGGCCTTCAGGTCCGGGCCAATCTTACGGACCCCGGGGTCCGCCCACATGGGCCCTAATTTTTCCCAGATTCCCGCGGTGAGGTTTCCTTTAATAATACCGTTTTCGGTTTTCGGTTTTCGGTTTTCGGTTAATAAATTATTAATTATCAATAGGTTAGTAATTTGATTTGTTGCACCAGAAACCGAACTTGGTATAATCCCCTCCCCCTTGAGGCTTCCTTTAACTCCTTCTGAGGTGAGAATTCCTTCAACCCCCGCCCCACTGAGGCTTCCTTTTCCCCCCTCCCCGAAGAGGCTTCCTTTAACCCCCTCCCCCTTGAGGGGGGAGGGCTGGGGTGGGGGTGAAGGAACTTCTTTTCCGTTCCTAGTAATATCTTCCAAAGGAACGTAGGCCGCCTCCTCTGGGTGCCAGGACAGGCCCACCCCCGCCACCGCGGCCATCACCGGGTGCTGTTCCGCGGTGATGAAAAAAATCCCCATCTCCCCGGTTTCTCTTATCCCCCTGGCCACCCCCTCCAGGTCTTCCACCCCACGGGCCAGAAAACAAGCCTCCGCCGCCGGCAGGTCAAACCCCAGTTCCTTGGTAAACTTGCTGAACTCTAACTCCACGAATAGTTGGCGCAAAGCCTCCCGGTCCGGCGCCCCGGGGTGGAGGGCCTCCGGGTCCACCGGCAAGGGGACGCTCTCGTTCAGGAGCACCAGCTCCCGGCTCAGGCGGGCCTGGTCGGCATGTTCTTTCAGGCGGGCCTTTAAGGATTTCTCCTTGATCTCGTCCACATGGGCCAGGAGGTTTTCCAGGCTATGGTATTGGCTGATGAGCTTGAGCGCGGTCTTCTCCCCGATGCCCGGCACCCCGGGGATATTGTCGCTGGGGTCTCCGGCCAGGGATTTGACGTCCACCAACTGCTCCGGCTCCAGCCCGTATTTCTCCCGGATGGCTTGCGGGTCATAGCGGGTCTCCTTCATGGGATCCCACATGTCCACCCCTGCCGTGACGCAAGGGAGCAGGTCCCGGTCGCCGCTGATGATCTCCACCTGGAAACCCTGGTCCAGGGCCTTCTTCGCCAGGGTGCAGATGAGGTCGTCGGCCTCAAACCCTTCCAGCTCCAGGGCCGGCAGGTTTAAGGCTTTTATAATCTTATGAATGTAGGGGAGCTGCATCACCAGCTCCTCGGGCATGGGCGGACGGTGGGCCTTATACTCGGGGTAGCGCTTATGGCGGACGGTGGGGGCCTTGGAATCAAAGACCAGGGCCAAATATTGGGGCTGGCGCTCCCGCAGCACTTTGAGGAGCATGTTGGTCACGCCAAACGCCGCGTTGGTGGGGAAGCCCTTGGAGGTGGACAGGCCCCGGATGGCATGAAAGGCCCGGTAAAAATAGGAACTGATGTCAATGAGATATAGGACCCGGGGTTCTTCGGCCATGCGGTTAGCCTAATGCGTTAGGGACATATTGTCAATGGGGTCGGGGTGGCGGTTTGGCGGTTCAGCGGTTTGGCGGGTTAGCCGTTGGCAGTTAACGGATGACCAGCAAAGGGATGATAGCAAAACCCAGACACCTGCCAAGAGCCAACCCGCTAACCCGCTCCCCCTTTCTCCTCAGTTCCCAAGCTCCAGCTCGGAAAAAGGGCGGAAAAAGGAAAAAAGGGGGACAGACACTATTTATTTATTGGAAAAGAGTCAGGCGGTATGAAAAGGGTATTCGGGAATACAAAATCGATTATTGCCAGTGGTCCGAAAAGGAAGCTCGGGAGGGCGCAATAGAGAAAAATATCTCTAGTTCGAAGTCATTAACTAAAAAAATAGTGGCACCAGCTTCTGGCCTGGGGCGCTGTCTGTTCTCTCCAGCGACTTCCCCACAGGCTGGAAGCCTGTGCTACTCATGGCATGTCTGCTTTTTTCATTTCAATGCGGTCGCTAACGATAATAAAGTCTTCACGAAAATATTTTTAAAGGCCGATAAGAAGCTAACGAAAAGGGATGGTTGCCTTGGCCAAATTTTTAAACAGCCTGCTATTCCGCATCGCCCTGCTGGTCTTTCTGGCCGCGTCCCCGGGGTTAGGGCTGATTCTATACAACGGGCTGGAGCAACGCCGCCAGGCCGCCAACGCCGCCCAGGAAGAGATTCTCCGGCTGGTCAAGGAATTTTCCTGGAACTTCGAAAACACTTTAAAAATGACTCACCAGCTGTTGGCTTCCCTGGCCCACTATCCCGCGGTGCAGAGCAAAGAGGCGGAAAAATGTTCGGCCTTTTTCGCCAGCATTTTGGAAAAACACCCGGGATTGTATGGCAATCTGGGCGCGATGAATTGGGAGGGCTTTATTTTTTGCAGCGCCCAGCCCATGAAAACCCCGGTATTCAGTACTGACCGAAACTGGTTTCAACGGGTCCTGCAGACCAAAGATTTTGCCGTAGGAGAACTTCAGATAGGCCGGATAACCGGCAAGGCCACCATGCTCTGTGCCTATCCGGCCTTGAACAAAGCCGGGGAAGTGGAGGCCGTGGTCTTTGCCGCCCTGGACCTGGCCTGGCTCAGAGAACTGTTTCCCTTCACCAATATGACTCCCGAGGCCAATCTTACCATTATTGACTCACAGGGCAATATCCTGTTCCGGTATCTCGACCCGGAGAAATGGGTGGGAAAAACCATGGCCGGGGCTCAGGTGGTTAAAATAATTATGGAGCAGGAAAGGGGAGTGGCGGAGGCCCGGGGAATGGACGGCGTCCCCCGTCTGTACGCTTTCCAGCCCCTGGAAGCCTTGCCTCAAAAAGGATTTTTATACCTGGGGATTCCCACTGACGCGGTATTTGGGCCTTCCGAGCGCACTCTTATCCGCAACCTGGTGGCCCTGGCGGGAGCGGTGGGCTTCACCCTGTTCATCGCCTTGCCCCTGGGCCGGATCCTTATCATCCGGCGGATAAAGATCTTTCGAACCACCGCCCAGCGGCTGGCAGCCGGTGATTTGGAGGCCAGGACGGCTCTGGGAAAGGAGAAGGGAGAGCTGGGCCAGTTGGGCCAGGCCCTGGACCATATGGCCGCCGCCCTTGAGCAACGCGAGTTGGAGCGACGGCAGGCCCTGGAAGCCCTGCAGGAGTCGGAATTCAAGTATCGCACCCTGGTGGAGCAGATCCCCGCAGTGGCTTACATGGCGGCCCTGGATGAAGTCAATACCACCATATATATCAGTCCCCAAATAGAGACTTTATTGGGCTTTACGGCCGCGGAGTGGCAGAGTGAACCGGAAATGTGGAGCAAGCAGCTTCATCCCGAAGACCAGGAGCAGGTCCGGGCCCTGCTGTCTCGGAGTCATGAGACCGGCGAGCCCTTTGTCGCCGAATACCGGCTCCTGTCCCGTTCCGGCCGACCGGTCTGGGTCCGGGATGATACCCGGGTGGTGAGAGACCAGGAAGGCCGCCCTATCTTTCTCCAGGGAGTGCTGATGGACATCAGCGAGCGCAAAAGGACGGAGGTGGAATTGCAGGAACTTAACGCCCGGCTCCAAACCGCGGTCAAGGATTCTCGGGAGCAGACCCGGAAGATCACCCTCGTCAATGAAATGAGCGACCTCCTGCAGTCGTGCCACTCTTTCGAGGAAGCTTACGCCGCGGTTTGCAGTTTCAGCCCCAGGTTATTTTCCGCGGACTCCGGGGCTTTGTATATTCTCAACAACTCCCGGAACTTACTGGAGATGGTGGCTTTTTGGGGCGCGGCCCCTCCCCGGGAGGCTGATTTTCCGCCGGACGATTGTTGGGCCACCAGGCGGGGCCGGGTGCACCGGGTGAAGGACCACCAGGACGGCTTGCCTTGTCCCCATGTCTCTCCGGAAATCGACTGCTATTTGTGTGTGCCCCTGGTGGCCCAGGGAGACGCCCTGGGATGCCTGCACCTGCGCCTGAATTTTTGCCACCCCGCCGAAACCCCAGGCGAGGCGGATTTTCCCGAAGAAGATAAGAAGCGCTTGGCCGTGTCCGTGGCCGAGCATATTTCTCTGGCGGTGGGCAATTTGCGGCTGCGGGAAACCCTGCGCACCCAGGCCATCCGGGACTCCCTCACCGGCCTGTTCAACCGCCGTTACATGGAAGAAATGGTGGAACGGGAAATCAACCGTTTAAAGCGCCTGGGCTCCCCGTTGGGCATGTTGATGATCGACCTGGACCATTTTAAGAGATTTAACGACTCCTATGGTCATCATGCGGGAGACGAACTGCTGCGGGTGCTGGGCAATTTCCTCCAGTCGCAGGTCCGCACTGAAGACATTGCCTGCCGCTATGGCGGGGAAGAATTCCTGTTGATCCTGCCGGGGGCTGACTTGAAAACCTGCCTGCAGCGGGCGGAAAAATTACGGAGGGATTTTAAAAAGGTGCGGGTGACGTACCAGGGTCAATCCCTGGAAACTGTCACTCTGTCCATCGGGGTCGCCATCTTTCCTGATGATGGCGCCAGCGGCGACGCGGTTATTGTCAAGGCGGACAAGGCCCTTTACCGGGCCAAGCACGCCGGCCGGGACCGGGTGGCGGCCAGCCAACCCGAGGAGGAGCCGAGGGAGCACCAGCTTAATCTGGCGTGAACCTGTTATACCAAGTTCAGTTTCAGATGCAATTAATTCAATGGCTAACTCATTGATAATAAAATTTTATTTAACCGAAAACTGAAAACTGAAAACCGAAAACCGAAAACGGTATTATATAAATAAGGGGGTGGTCTCGAGGGGGATAAGCCGGCCCCCTAACCACTGGCAACTACAGAGCCAACACCCGCCGGGCCGCGGCCGCGGTGAATTCCAGGTCTTTCGGGGTGTGGGCCAGGGAAATGAAAAAGGCCTCGAATTGGGAGGGCGGCAGATAAATCCCTTCCGCCAGCATGCCCTGGAAAAACCTGGAAAAGCGCTTAAGGTCGGACTTCTTGGCCTCCTCCAGGTTAGTGACCGGGCCGGCGGTGAAGAACAGGGTCATCATGGACCCCACCCGGTTGAGGGTCACCGGGACCTTGGCCTTCGCCGCGGCCCGGGTCAGTTCATTTTCCAGCCAGGCGCCTTTTTCTTCCAGGTCTTCATACACTCCGGGCTGCTCCAGGGCTGCCAGGGTGGCCAGCCCCGCGGCCACGGCCACGGGATTGCCGGAAAGGGTGCCGGCCTGATAGATAGGGCCTTCGGGGGCCATCTGGCTCATCAGGTCCCGGCGGCCGCCGTACGCGGCCAGGGGCAGGCCGCCACCCACGATTTTCCCCAGGCAGGTGAGGTCGGGTTTGATGCCGTAAAGAGCTTGGGCGCCCCCCCACCCCACCCGGAAACCGGTGATTACTTCATCCAGGATAAGGAGAGTCCCGGACTCGGTGCAAATTTGCCGCAGTCCCTCCAGAAACCCCGGCTGAGGCGGCACCACCCCCATGTTCCCGGCCACCGGCTCCACCATGACCGCGGCGAATTCCCCGGAGTGGTCCTTAAAGGCCCGGCGCACCGCGTCCAAATCGTTGTATGGCAGGGACAGGGTCAGGTCGGCGATTGGTTGGGGCACGCCGGGGCTGCCGGGGATGGCGTGGGTGAGGACCCCGCTTCCCGCGGCCACCAGGAAGGAGTCGGCGTGGCCGTGGTAGCAGCCGTCGAACTTGATGACCCGATCGCGGCCGGTGGCGCCCCGGGCCAATCTCAAGGCGCTCATGCAGGCCTCGGTGCCGGAACTCACCAGGCGGACCATTTCCAGGCCCGGCACGGCGCCCAGCAGCACCTGGGCCAACTCCACCTCCCCCGGGGTGGGCGCTCCGAAGCTGGCGCCCAGGGCCGCGGCCCGGCTCACCGCGGCCACCACCTGCGGATAGGCGTGGCCCAGGATCAACGGCCCCCAGGAGGCCATGTAATCCAGGTAGGAATTGCCATCCACGTCATAAACCCGGGCGCCTTTCCCTTGGGCGATGACCCGGGGCGAGCCGCCCACGGCCCCCCAGGCCCGCACCGGGCTGTTGACGCCGCCGGGCATCAGCTGCCGCGCGGCCTGAAAGATCCGCTCCGAATTGGCGGTGCTGGTCATAGATGACTCCTAAATTTATGTCCACAGATTTCACAGATTGACACAGATTAAAATAATCTGTGGAATCTGTGGATTAAAACTCTTCCTCCCGAAAATACCGCATGGTGGTTTTCTTCAATTCCGTTTCGCTGAAGAGCATCTCATATTGGGTGAGGCCGGTGTCCGCGGCCATGCGGGCTGCGGTGGCCACGCAGTCTTCCCGGGTGCGCCCGTGGACCATGGTGTACAGATTATAGGGCCAGGACGGGGCCGGCCTCCGGGCGTAGCAGTGGGACACCTCCCGGTAGGAGGCCATTTTTTTGCCGATACGGGGTATATCCTCTTCGGCCACGGCCCAAGCCACCAGGGCGTTAGCCGCGTAACCGGACTTTTGGTGGCGCAGGGTGGCCCCGAACCGGCGGATGTAGCCCTTATCCTTCAGGCCGCGGATGGCGGCCAGCAGTTCTTCTTCCGGCGCTCCCACCTGTTCCGCCAGTTCCAGGAAGGGACAGGGGATCACGTCCAGGTCCCGCTGCAGGGCCAGGATCACTTTTTTCTCTAAGTCGGAAAGCACGATTTATGGCTCACGCGAGGTTAATATCTGGGGAAATATAAATCAGGCATCGAGTGTTGGCAAGGAGGAAAACCTTGGGGCGAAAGGCTAAAAGGGGAAAAGGAAAAATAATTTTCTTCCCCCTCTTAACCTTTTAACCTTTTAACCTCTTTACTTTTTCCCCTTTTTAACCCCCTTATTCTCCCAAGTAGGCGTCCTTCAGCCTCGGATGTTCCAGCAAGTCATTTCCCTTGCCCTCTAAAACGATCCGGCCCGTTTCCAAGACGTAGCCGTAATGGGCGATCTCCAAAGCCGCCGCGGCGTTTTGCTCCACCAGGAGGATGGTGACTTCCCGCTCATGGAGCTTCTTGATGATGTGAAAGACTTCCCGGACCAGCAGGGGCGCCAGTCCCAGAGAAGGTTCATCCAGGAGGAGCAAGCGGGGGCGGGACATCAAGGCCCGGCCCAACGCCAGCATCTGCTGCTCGCCGCCGCTCAAAGTGCCGGCCCTTTGCCCCCGGCGTTCCGCCAGGCGGGGGAAGGTTTTGAATATCTCCTTCATATCCCGGGCCGCGTCTTTTTCCCGGCGCCAGTACGCCCCCATGAGCAGGTTTTCGGCCACCGTGAGGTTGGCGAAAATGCGGCGGCCTTCGGGAACCACCGCAAGGCCCCGGCGGATAATCTCGTGGGGCGGCAGGCCCTGGATCTCCCGGCCGGCGAACAGGATGCGGCCCTCCTGGATTGCGGCCTGGCCGGTGACGGCCCGGAGCGCGGTGGTCTTGCCGGAGCCGTTGGCCCCCAGCAGGGCCGCGATCTCCCCCCGGTCCACCCGAAGGCTGACCCCGTCCAGGGCCTTGATGGCCCCGTAGCTGACTTTGAGGTTGAGGATTTCTAACATGGCAATCAGCTTTCAGCCGCCAGCTTTCAGCTTTCAGCTAAAACTCAGACATACTTAAAGCTTAGCGGCAATCTGTCACCACAATTATTAGCTTGCGTTTTCAAAGAGATGTGACGGTATAAAGACCCTTGTCCTATTTTTTCAAGCTGACCGCTGATAGCTTACTTGCCCAGATAAGCCTGGATCACCGCGGGGTCCCGCCGGACCTCCCCGGGCGCGCCCTGGGCGATGGTGAGGCCGTGGTTTAGCACCGTGAGGCGCTCACAGAGGCCCATGACCAGCCGTAGGTTGTGCTCGATGACCAGGAGGGTCAGGCGATGGCGGGCCTGAACCCCTTTAATAAAGTCCATCAATTCCACCGTCTCGTGGGGATTGAGGCCCGCGGCAGGTTCGTCCAGGAGCAGGAACCGGGGCCGGGTGGCCAAAGCCCGGGCAATTTCCAGGCGGCGCTGGTGGCCGTAAGGGAGTTTGCCGGCGGGTTGTTGGGCTAAATCCGCCAGCCCTACATCCTCTAGCAACATCCAGGCTTGGGCCAGACGCTCCTTCTCCTCCCGGCGGTAGCGGGGCAGGCGAGCCGCGGCCTCCCACCAGGCGGCCCGGCCCCGGCAGTGGCCGCCCGTCAGGACGTTGTCCAGGACGCTTAGTTCCCCGAAGAGCCGGATGTTCTGAAAGGTGCGGGCGATGCCCAGGAAGGTGATGCGGTGAGGCGGCCAGCCGGTGATTTCCTGCCCCTGGAATAAGACGCGGCCTTCAGTGGGCTTTAAAAAACCGCTGATGAGGTTGAAAACCGTGGTCTTGCCCGCGCCGTTGGGCCCGATGAGGCCGAAGAGGCCCCCTTTCGGCACTGCGATATTAAAATCTTCCAGGGCCAGCAGGCCCCCGAAGCGTATGCCCAGGCTTTGG
The DNA here is from genome assembly GCA_016874915.1 of Deltaproteobacteria bacterium. GTDB lineage: Bacteria > Desulfobacterota > Desulfobaccia > Desulfobaccales > 0-14-0-80-60-11 > VGSO01. The sequence goes on along the minus strand of VGSW01000001.1, from coordinate 28,007 downwards.
GTTTGTAAAAATGCCATGATCCAGTTATACGGTTTTCGGTCTTCGGTTTTCGGTAAAGATAATTACGGATTATCAATAAGTTACAGATTAAGTTTGTTGCACTTGAAAGAGAAAATGGTATTACAGGCCGAAACAAAAGATATTTAAACACAAAGACACAAAGACACAAAGATTCACCAAGGAATAATTATTTGTGTCCTGGAACTCCAGGACACAAATAAATGCATTCTCTGTATTGCTTGGTGTCTTGGTGTCTTTGTGGTTAAATCCTATCATCGCTTTTACCCCTAATCACAATTTATCTCATAGTCTCCATCAGCGGTTATAAAGATGTCTCACCGCCCGCCCCCAGGCTCCCCAGGAAAACTCCCGGCGTCCCAACAACCCCCGGCGGAAGAATAGAATCACCAGGAGCAGGAGTAGGGAAAAAATCACCATGCGCAGGCCGGGGATGCCGGGAAGGTTCAGGCCCCAAAGGGTCATAGGCTCTTCCACCACCCGGAGCCATTCGCCAGCCACCGTGAAGATGATGGCGGCAATAACGGCCCCGGTGGTGGACCCCAACCCCCCCACCACGATGATGATGAGTAGGTTGAAGGTGAGGAAAAAGGTGAAAAGCGATGGCGAGATGGTGGTGATGAGATGGGCCAGCAAGCCGCCGCCCACCCCGAAAAGAAAGGCGCTCAGGATATAAGCCAGCATCAGAATACGGAAGGAGTCGACGCCCATGGCCCGGGCCGCGGTCTCATCTTCCCGGATGGCCTGCATGGCCCGGCCGTAGTTGGAGTTCACCAGGGAGACCACCAAGGCCACCGCGGCCGCGGCTACCCCCCAAGACCACCACAAATTGGTGTACGGCGTCAATCCTTTGAGGCCCAAGGGGCCGTTGGTGAGGCCCTGGAGGTTATTGGCCAGGACCCGGACCACCTCCCCGAACCCCAAAGTGATGATGGCCAGGTAATCACCCCGCACCCGGAAGACCGGGAAGCCGGTGAGGAACCCGAAAACCGCGGCCACTACCCCGCCGGCCAGCAGCGCCAGGGGAAAGGGCAAAGTGATTTCGCTTAAAGGCCAGTAAAGGGGAGTGAAAATGAAGACCAGGCTCTTTTCTTCGGCCGTCAGGGTGAGGAGGGCCGCAGTGTAAGCCCCCAAGGTGATGAACGCGTTGGGCCCCAGGTGAAGCTGGCCGCACACCCCGTTGATGAGGTTGTAGCCCACCGCCAGGGTTATAAAGATGGCCATGTTGTTGAGCAAACGCACCTGGTACTCATTGGCCCACCGGCCCGCCACCCAGATAACCAGGGCCAGCATTCCCAAGGCGGCCAGGTTGAGCCAGAGTTTTTGGGCAGGTTTCATGGCGCCTTTTTAAATCCACAGATTACACAGATGGCCACAGATTATTTGTTAATATTTTTCTATGAAATCTGTGCAATCTGTGGATCAAAGTTTTTCCTCGCCCAGCGCCTCTCCCAATAACCCCGTAGGCCGCACCAGGAGAAGAATGATGAGTAGGCCGAAGGCCAGGGCGTCCCGGTAGCCGGCCCAGTCGGGAAATAAGGCCGGAATCATGATCTCCAGGAGGCCCAAGAGCAGCCCTCCCAGGACTGCGCCGGTTAGATTGCCGATGCCCCCCAGGACCGCGGCAATGAAGGCCTTGAGCCCCGGAAGGATGCCCATGAAGGGGTTGACCTGGGGGTATTTCATGGCCCACAGCAGGCCCCCGGCCCCGGCCAACAGCGAGCCTAATAGAAAAGTCAGGGCGATGATGCGGTTGATATTGACGCCCATGAGGCTGACGGTTTCCATATCAAAGGCGATGGCCCGCATGGCCCGCCCGGCCCGGGTGCGGTACACCACCCAAAAAAGCAAGCCCAGAAACAGTGCGGTTACCCCGGGGATGAGGAGGCTGAGGCGAGGGATGAAGAGTTCACCCCAGGCAATAACGCCTTGAAAAAAATGGGGGACCGGAAAGGGATTGGGCCGCCCGCCGAAAATGACCAGGGCCAGGTTTTCCAGCAAGAAAGACGCGGCGATGGCGGAGATGAGCAGCGAGATGCGGGGGGCCTGGCGCAGCGGGCGGTAGGCGCCCCGCTCCAACAGCACTCCCAGAAGGCCGGTCAACACCACCGCCAGGCCGAAGGCCAGAGGCCACGGCCAGGTGAACATCCCCACCCCCATGACCCCCACATAAGCCCCCACCATGAGCAGATCGCCGTGGGCGAAGTTGATGAGGCGCAGGATGCCGTACACCATGGTATAGCCGATGGCGATGAGGGCATAGAGACTCCCCAGGGATAGGGCGTTGATGAGCTGCTGGAGAAAAGTGCCGAGGTCCACGGCGGGATTATACAAAAAATCAGAGCCAGGGGACAGGGGCAAATCTGGCTAATTTAATTGACTTTTCGCGGAAGTCGGCCCCCTTGCTTCCTTTAACACCAGTTAACCTGGTATTGAATTGAAGCCCTAGCTTGAACCTGGCGATCGTAGTTTCTACTTTTACCTTAGCTGTTTTCGGTGGGCCATTCCCAGCCTACGCTTTTTTCCAAACCGAAAACCGAAGACCGAAGACCGAAAACTTTTCAGAGCAGTTGTTCATGAGCCGTTGGCTCACCCGTAAAGGATGAAAAGATATTTGGGGGGGAGGGCCAAGGAGTTTTTTGTAAATGCTCCCTGCCCTCCCCCAACAACAACTTTTCGAAGCAGGAATTCCCTGGGGGCGGTTCGCGAACCGCCCTTCTAGGGGCTGGGGATAGAAGGAGGGAGGAGATGGCCGGGGGGCCTGACGCCATCATTATCGGGGCTGGCATCTTGGGCCTGGCCACCGCTTATCATATTCTGCAAGGCAACTGCGCCCTTAACCTGCTGATTCTGGAAAGGTTGAAAGGCCCGGGGAGGGCCAATACCGCCAAAAGCGCCGCGGCCTACCGGGACATGTTTTCCTCGCCGGTGAACCGCCATCTAAGCCGGGGCAGTATCGCCTTTTATGAAGAGGTGCAGGCGCAGGGGGTCCCCATTGGGTTAAAGAGGCTGGGCTATCTCTGGCTGCTCACCGCGGCCCAGAGGGAGAGGCAGCGGCAGCCCCTAAATGCCATGGCCCGAGCCGGGGTGAAGTTTGCCATCCTGGAACTCCCCGAGCTGACAAGGCGCCTTCCCGAACTCCGGCCGGGGGACATCTCCGCCGGGATTTGGGGCCGGAATTGCGGGATATTGAACCCCAACCAGCTTTGCGGCTATTACGAACGGGAAATTCAGAGCCGGGGCGGCAGATTCGAATACGGCCGCGAAGTCACCGGGTTCCTCCGGGACCCCTCGGGCAGGATTCGGGGGGTCAGGGTGGGGGACCATGAAATCCCGGCCCCCACCGTTATTGTGGCCACAGGAGCCTGGCTGGGCCAAACCCTGGCCCGGGCCGGCCTGGAGGCGCCGGTGGTTCCGAGAAAAAGGCAGCTGTTCGCCATTTCCGCCCGGGAAGGTCCTTTGCGCCGCCTCCTGGAGACCCCCGGCTTCAACGACTACAACCTCCTGCCTTTCACCATCATCCCCGGGGGCGCTTATCTCCGGCCGGCTCCGGCCTCCTTCATCCTGGGATTTGCCAATGAGGACCAACCTCCGGGTCTGGAAGACCAACCCGTGGCCGAGGAAGACTTTTTTGAGAACCGGATTCGGCCGCAAATAGAACCGTACTTCCCGGCTTTTCAAGGCCGCGCTCCCGAGTATGCCTGGGCCGGCCACTATGCCGACCACCTGGCCGACCGGACCCCCCTGGTGGACCGTCTGGAGGGCGCCATCGTGGTAGGGGGCGACAGCGGCAGCGGCATCATGAAAGCCGATTCCCTGGGAAGAATCGCCGCGGCGCGGTTCTTCGGCAAAGACCAGGTGGAGTTGGGGGACGGCGAAAATTTCCAGGTAACCGCCCTGGGACTGCGAGAGCGGGCCGTTCCCCAGGAAGATTTCGTGATTTGACCTCTTTTGAGACCGCTTTCCCTCAGGCAGGAAGCCTATGCCACTCAGGTAATAGTATTTTGCTCTTCATTTCAGCAAAAGTGGGCGACCGACTTTTTCGGGGCGCTCAGCTTGATAAAATTTCAGCCATAATAATTTTGTACTGTTTCTCAAATTGTTCCTTGTTGAAAAAAAGAATTAAAAAATTGAGTTGGAGAAAAATTTTTATTTGATTTTTTTATTTTAAAAATCATATAGTTTTATTCAACTAATTTGAAGCTGTTTCAAATTGCCTCTTTATCGATTGGTTTACCTGAAATTAGGCGCAGCAGCAGGGTAACCATTTAAAATAACTTAATTCTTCGCGTTTCGGCCAAGTGACAAGCAAAGTTTCGCCCCAGCCTTAACCCCAGCCGCTGGGGGTGCAAAGCGCTGTTAACATTCCATGGAGGGAATGTTAATATGGACAGCAAAGGATTTGCCAGCAGCAACAGCAGCTTTCCTCCTGTTTCACTAACACGTCTCACCTGAGGGGAACCTGGCTCATGTGCAGGAATCCCCTCTCTTTCTTTGGGGCGGAACTGACGCGGCGCGCGCCCGGCCGCCGGTATCTGGAAGGCCAAGACCGTTCCCGCCGTCTCTGGGCCTTGACCTTTTCCCTGCTCACCGTATCCCTGGGGGCCGCCTATGTCTTTTGGGTGGGGCGGCTGACGCTGGCCCAGGGGGAATGGCAGGGATTACTGTTTTGGAGCGCGGAAATCCTGGCCCTGCTCCTTATGGCCCTGCTGGCCTGGGACACCTGGCACCTCCGCTATCACCGGCCCCGGGGTCGAAAATCCTCCCAAACCTTCACGGTGGACATCTTTATTCCTTGCTGTGGGGAACCCCGGGAAGTGATCCTGGCCACCCTTCGGGGGGTCAAAGCCATCCGATATCCGGCTCATGCGGTTTATGTGCTGGATGACGGGGGCTCATCCCAGGTGGCCCACCTGGCCCAATCTTTTGGGTTTCACTTTCTCTCCCGTCCTCTGATGGGACTTACCCGGGACCATGCCAAGAGCGGCAACCTCAATTTCGGCCTGGATCGGAGCCAGGGAGAGCTGATCTTAGTCCTGGATGCGGACCAGGTGCCCTCGCCGGATATCCTCACCCGGTTGACGAGTTTTTTCCAGATTCCGGAAGTAGCTTATGTCCAAAGCAAACAGTCATTCTTCTTGCCCCACAGTGACCCATTTTACAACGGCGACAAGATTTTTTACGAAGTTCTCCAGCTGAGTAATGACCAGGCCAATGCCGTGATTTCCTGCGGCTCGGGGGTTATTTACCGCCGCCGGGCCTTGGAAGCCCTGGGTGGTTTTGCCACCTGGAATATCGTGGAGGATTTCACCACATCCTATGAACTGGTGAGCCGGGGATGGAAAGGGATTTATTTCCCCTATGCCCTGTCCCGGGGGCTGGCACCCGCCACCCTGGCCGGAGTTTGCCGGCAGCGCTTTCAATGGTGCCTGGACGCCATGCGCTTATTCTTCTGGGACAACCCCCTGTGGAAAAAAGGCCTGGCCTGGAGGCAGCGGGTTCACTTCCTTATCATCATGGTGAGCTACCTGGCCAGTGGCCTGGTCTTTCCCATTTTTTACCTCATTCCCCTGTGGGTATATTGGGGCGGCAACTCCTTTTTGCTGGGCCACGAAACCGGCTACTGGCTGCTCCGAGGGGCTTACCTGGCTTCCACCCTCTTAATGTTCCGCTTTTTGTTTTACCGGAAGGGCGCCCTGAAACAGTTCAAAATCCTGGGTAGCCTGTTCCCGGTTTACGGCGCCGCCATCCTGACGGCCCTGTTTTGTCCCCCGGGGCGGAAGCCCGGCTACCGGGTCAATAATCTTCAACCCTTCGCCCTCAAGGAAAAATGGTGGCACCTGGTCCCCCATCTGACCTTGATAGGGCTGCACCTGACGATGCCCTTCCTGTCCCTGGGGCTGGGGTGGGCTATGCCCCGGCTGGTGGCCTTCAACGCCATCTTTTCGGCCCTGACCATCTGGATATTATCCGAGCTGGTGCTGGCGGCCTTTAGCAAACCCCGCTGGACCCCGGCCATGGATCCGAGGCTGGTCTATGGATAACATGAGGCGAGCGTTACTCTGGCTTCTCCTCCCGGGCTTTGTGGCCGCGGTCCTTCTGGCGGCCTGGCGCCAAGACCCGGACTTCATAAGGGCCACCTCCACTCTGTTCCGCCAGGCCCAGGAAGCCGCATACCGGGGCGATAACTTCCGGGCCATGGAGTTGGCCCGGAAAGTTTACCAGCGGGAGCCCACCTCTCCCCATGGAATATTTCTGACCTGGATTTATCTCAAATGCGGAGACCGCCAGGCGGCCCTGGAATTGAGTCGGCGCATTTGGGAGAAAGACCCGGAGGCCACCGGCGCCCTGAAGTTCCAGGCCCAGGCCCTGGACCGCCTGGACCGCCGCCAAGAGGCCCTGGCCCTACTGGCGGGATATCTTAAAGACCATCCGGACGCCCGGGAAATCCTGGAGGCCGCCGGCGAAATTGCCTCCCGGGACCCCGAGTGTCACCCCCTGGCCGCGGCCTATTATCAGCGCCTCTATCTCTTGGACCAGGACCCCCTGGTGCGCCGCTACCTGGTGGACCTCCTGGCGGCGTTGCAACGCTATCCCGAAGCCATCGCGCTCCAGGAAGAAGAAATAGCCCAGTACCCGGAAAACCAGGAGGCCGTCCACCGCCTGGCTTTGCTGCACTACTGGCGCCGCGATTACCAGGCGGCAGGCCAGGTATATCAGCGGCTCCTGGAAAAGGCCGCGGATGACGCCTCCCTAAGGGAGGAGGCGGCCCGGGCCGCGGAGGCCGGCAAAGACCCGGACCAGGCCCTGGGCCACTATCTCTGGCTCTATGCCCAGAACCGGGGGAAAAAAGAATATGCTTTAACTTTAGCCCGCCTCTGGTCCCAAAAGGGCCGCCACGTGGAGGCCGCCGCGGTGCTGGCCCCGTTGATGCAAGCCAAACCAGAGTTGGAACTGCGCCGCTGGTACGCCCTGGAACTGCTTCTCACCAAAGATTTTTCCCGGTCTTTAAGAGAATATGAAGAGGCCTGGCGCCAGGGGGACAGTCATAAGGAAACCATCGTCAATCTGGCCCGGCTTTATGCCCAAAAGGGGAATTTTGGCCGGGCCGCAGCCTTCTGGGATGAGGCCGGCCACCGGCTCCTGCTGGACCGGGAACTGCGCTGGGAAGCGGCTCTCACCTATTCCTACGCCCGGCGCCACCGGGAAGCCCTGGACGCGGTAGGGCCGCTGCGCCGTCAGGACCCGGCCAACCCCAAATTGCTTTTATTTTCGGGGCAGATGCATTTCTACCAGAAAAATTGGGGGGAGGCGGCCCGCTATTTCCAGGAGTATCTGGAAAAGCAGCCCCGGGACCTGGAAGTGCGCCAGCAATTGGCTGAGGCCCTGTCCTTTGCCCCCGAAACCCGGGAGGCTGCCCTGGGGCAGTACCAGGAGGCTTTGAAGCTCAAAGACGACCTGCGACTGCGCCTCAGACGCGTTCACCTGCTGGTGGAGGCCCAGCGGTGGGAGGAGGGCGTCCGGGAGTTGAAAAACTGCCCTGCCGCCCAGGAGCCGCCCCTTTTACGAGTGCAGGCCCATCTCTGGTTATGGCTGGGGGACCTGGAGGCCGCCCTGAAGTTCTACGACCTCTTCTTGAAACATGTTCCCCAAGACCAGCCGGGGCGTCTGGAAAAGGCCAGGATCCTCACCTACCTGGGCCGCGTGCCGGAAGCCCTGGACCTGTTAAATCGCTTGCGCCTGGATCTCCCCCAGGACCCGGGGGTGCGGATGGCCGCGGTGGAGGCGTATCTCACCGCCCGGGATTTTCCCCGGGCCTTGACCCTGTCCCAAAAGGAGCTGGAACCTCTGACCGATTTAAATCTGGAGGCCCGGGCCTTGGCAGCCAGGTGCTATTTCCACAGCCCGCAGCCCAAGCATCTCTCCCGGGCCATTGACCTGCTGGTTCAGAATCTCCGGCAGGACCGCTACCACCATCCCAGTCTCCTGATCCTGGCGGCCCTGCTGCCCCGTCTGCCCCGCTATGAAGACCTGAATCGCGTCATGAACGGGATTCCCGGCATCCGGGTGGGAGGGCCGGAACATGCCGCAACCCTGGCCTATTTTGACGGCAAGCTGGGACGCCAAACCGGCAAGCTGGATTACCTGCTCCACGTGCTCAAGGAATATCGCCGCCATAAGTGGCCGGATAACCCGGCAGAGTTGCTGAACCTGGGATGGCTGGCCATGGAGCTGGGGGAGCGGCAAGAGGCCGCGGGTTATTACCGCCGGGCGCTTAAACTCAAGCCCCAGGACAAAAATATCGCCCGGCTTCTCCTCCAGTGCCAGATGGCGATGAAAGATTGGGGCCCGGCCCTGGCCTCCCTGACCCAGGCGGGTCAGGACCCGGGGGCGTGTCTGGAAATGGCCAGGGTTTACCTGATACGGGGCCAATACGAAGGGGTCAAGGCGGTGTCGGCCCTGATCCCCGAAGGCCACCCGGAGCAGGCTTCCGGGCTCCTCCTCCGGGCCCAGGCCTGCCGCCTGGAAGGCAGCCATGACGAGGCCCTGAAGACCCTGGACCATCTGAAAGGCCGGGTCCCTAAGGAAACGCTGCTCATGGAACAGGCCCGCACCCTGGAAGCCATGGGGGATCGGAAAGCCGTGGGTCTGTATAAGGAGATCGTCCGGAGCGTCCCCGAATCCCAGGCGGCCCGAGTGGCTCAGGCCCGGCAGGCCCGGGCTTTGGGGAACTGGGCCGAAGCGCACCGCCTATTTGCCGCGGCCCTGAAGCAGGCCCCCCAGGACATCGAGCTGCTCAACGAACTGGAGCACGTCCGCCAGCAGATGCGGCCCCAGGTGGCCTCCCGGGGCTTTCCCCAACCCCGGGGTCTGCGGAGTCCGGAAGAAGGGGCGCGGCCCTGGCAATTTTCCCGGTTTGACCGGGAACCCGGATGGCCGGCCCGGGGATTGGGCCTCAGCAACTACCTGCCGGCTTTCCTGTGGCAGGTGCTGCCCGTGATCCAGCCCGAGTCCCTCCATTTTCGCGACAGCAACAAGCTGTACGGCGGCCTAATCCGCATGTCCGGGGGGTTCTGGGTCACCAAGGTCCTGCCGGCCAGCCTGGCCCTGGAGTATCGGGAGTATAACCAGAACACCCGGGACTCCAGGGTTAGGGTGCGGCCCGGTTTTACGCAGCTTTCCGACACCATGGAAAACCGTCTGCGCCGGGGTGAGGTGGCCTTGGGAGTTGGGCCGCTTTCCGTAAGCGACCGGCTCCAGGTGAGCGGGGAAATCATCGGGCGGCGCTACTGGAAGCGGGTGGACCACACCAAGGTGGTCATTGTCAATCCCATGTTTCCCCAGGCCATCCTGAAATCTACGGACAAAGAAGACCGCAACCGGGTTCTGGGCTCCGTGGAGCTAAAATACCGGGCCGACCGCACCGAGGTGGCCCTGAAATATAGCCGCCGGGACATTTTCGACCAGGAAAGCTCCATCTATCCCCGCCTCTACCAGGGGGTGCTGAATCTGGAGAAGGCCCAGATAACCTCCCTTAACCAGGCAGACCTGGGATTCGGCCACCAGTTCCGGCCGGGCCTGGATTGGCGGGGCAATGTGGGCGGCGCCTTCTTCTCCGACCATAACCGGCGCCTTACCCTTTACCAGGGCTTGGCCTGGCAAGCCTGGCGGGAACCCCGGATGCACCTGGAGTTCACCCCCCACGTTTACCTGGCCGCCTACCACCGGCAGCAACAGGCATACTTCAGCCCCCGGAGTTACGCGGCCCTGGGTCTGGGGGTGGACTTTGACCGGCAGATTTTCCGCCTGCCCACGCTTATCCTCCAGGGCACGGTGCAGGGCGTCAACCAGCACGGCCAATGGGGCCCGGCCCTCCAGGGGCTGGCCGCCCTGGAATGGGAGTGGGTCCACAATTTCTTTACCAATGTGCACGTTTTTTATTTCCAGGAATTCGTGGACCAATACCGGCTGTTCACCGTGGGGGTGTCCTGCCGCTGGCGGTTTTGAATGCAGTGTGGCCAGTGGCCAGTTAATGGTTACAGGCTGTTGATTTCTTGAACCTAAAAGTCTTTAGTGGCACCGGCCTCTGGCCGGTGAAAAATAAACATTACTCCTTTGCAGGCTTTTCACCGGCCAGAGGCCGGTGCCACTATTTTCTTTTTATGATGAGCGCTTCTGCATTTTTGCGTAATCCAAAATTATTAATGCTGGGAGCGGGTTGCCTCGCCCTGATGCTTCTGGCCGGGTGCGCCGAGGTAACCCGGCCCCGTCCTGCCGCGCCGGAAGTGGAAGTGGCCCAACTGGCCGCAGCCCGCCGCCATCCCCACCAGAGCTGGGCCATGGAGCGGGTCAGCCGGGTCTTCATCCGCCTCCTGGCAGTGGTCCCCCAGATTCACGGGCGCACCTACCCCTTCCTGGGATTCAACTGGTCGGTGACGGAAACGGGCAAGGTGGCGGTGGACAACGTCTGGCGGCCCTCCCCGGCCCATGACGCCGGCATCAAGGCGGGAGACCTCATCCTGGCGGTGAACAACTGGCCCCTGCCCGCCTGGACCGCGGACTGGGATCGCCATATCCGGACCACCCGGACTTTGTTGAAAGATTTTGTCTTTTTTATCCCCGGGGACCGGTCCCAAGGCCGGGCCCAGCCGCGAACCACGGCCCAGAGCCTGGTTATGCTGCCGGGAGAACTGCTCCCCGCCCTGCTGCTGGATATCAAACATATCGGTCTGGAAGCCCAGGGTCGGTACGTAAGTGGTCCCGTAGATCTGATGATCCAACGGGAGGAGGAAAAGTTCACCCTGCGTCTCTATCCCCAGCACCTGCCGGCGGAATACGGCATTCTGATCAATCCCCACGACCCTCAAGTCAACGCCTACGCCGGGCATGGCCGCATCATCCTGACTCAGCGCCTGGTGAATTTTTGCCTCAACGACCATGAAATCGCCCTGGTGGTGGGCCATGAACTGGCCCACCAGACCCACGGCCACCTGGTGCGGGGGGCCCTCCACCGGGATCTGGGAAAATTTGTGGGGGAGGCGGTTTTGGCCTTCAGCACCTTTTCTCTGCCCCGAGTCCTGGACTGGCGGCACTCCGGGGTGGACCCACAGACCCGCCGGGTGGCCCAGGAGGCGGTGGTGAGCATCTTTTCCCGGGATGACGAGCGGGAGGCGGACGCGTACGGCCTGTGGTATGCCTGCCAGGCGGGCTATGACCTGGACGCAGCCCCGGTCTTCTGGGAACGGGTCGCAGGGGTGGTGGAGAAGGACCCTTTTTTAACCACCCATTATCTGGCGGCTCACCCCGCGTCCCTGGAACGGTTGGCCCGACTGCGAAGGATAAGCCGTTACTTCAAGGCCGGCCGGGCCGCGGAAGTCTTTTTACAGACGGCCGACCTGGACCGCCGGCCGCCACCGGAGTGAAAATTTAACCGCCGATGAACGCAGATAAACACAGATAAAGAAATTGGCCGGTTCAGGCGGGCTTTGTTCCGCCTGAACCGGCCAATCTGCGTTAATCGGCGTTCATCGGCGGTTAAATATTATTTGATTTTCTTAACCGGCAGGCGCACCGTCGCCCAGGTCTCCCCGGGGCGGCTGGTCACCTGGATTTCCCCCCCATAAGGGGCCAGCAGCCGCCGGGCCATAAATAAGCCCAGCCCGGCCCGGGGCTGTTCCGGGGCGTCTTTGGTGGTGAAAAAAGGCTCAAAAATCCGGGGCAGGACCTCCGGCTCAATCCCCACCCCCGTATCCCCGATGCTCACTATCCTAAAGCCATCCTGGAGGCTGGTTTCCACCGTCAATTCCCGGCGGGGCGCGGCTTCCATGGCTTCCAGGGCGTTGTCCACCAGGTTGCGGAAACTCTGGCTGAAATCAAGGTAGTGCCCCTGAATGAGGGGCAGGCCTTCCTGAAAGTGGAAGCGCCTGGTGACCTGATGCTTAAAAAAGGGATGGGCCAGATAGAGATCCAGTTCCTCCCGATAGACCTGATTGAGGTCCATCATGATGCGGTCCTGATGATCCTCATGGGCGCCCTGCTGAAGGAGGAGGCGGGTAAGGGCCTGTAATTTCTCCAGCTCCTGGCGGAACTGGCGGATTTTCCCCTGGCGGTAGTCCAACAGCTTTCCCAGTTTCTCAGCCAGGGGCGGCGGACACTCCTGAAGATGGCGGAGCTCCTCCTGGGCCTTGTACTCCAGCATCTCCATCTGCATGGAGAGCACCTGCAGGGGTCCGTTCATCTGATGGACAATGCCGCCCACCCGGCGGCCGGCGCTGGAGTGGCGGTAATAATGGATTAATTCGCGGAGGGATCGCTCCATTAGGTCTTCACCGGAGGGCGGCAAGTTCTTCGGTTTATCCAACAAACTCTAGACCTCAAATAAAGATAGACAACTTATGCCAATTTTCGCAAAAATCACGACCCAGGGGAAGGCCGAAAAATTTAACCACCAAGACACCAAGAACACTAAGGGTATTAGAAGAAGTCTGTTAAAAAGGGGTTGTTCTCTTTTTCTTCGCCCAGGGTGGAAGTGGGGGTGTCGCCGTAGTCATGGCCGGGCCAGATGCGGGTGTCGTCGGGAAGGGGCATGATCTGATGTTCCAGAGAATGAAGGAGGGTGTCCAGGGAGGCTCCGGGCAGATCAGTGCGCCCCGCGGCGCCCACGAAGAGGGTGTCGCCGGTGAACAGGTGTCCGGGAAAATAGAGGCAGATGGAACCGGGGGAATGGCCCGGGGTGTGAATGACGCGGGCCTCCCACCGGCCCAGGGCCAGGTGTTGGCCATCTTCCACCACCAAGTCCATCCGGCTTAAGGGGGGAAAGCCCTCGGCCTGGGCCATGGCCTGCATTTCCGGGGTGCGGAAGAACTCCCAGTCCAGGCGGTGCATGACGATGGGGGCCCCCATGGCCGCGGCCCAATGATTGTTGCCCGCGGTGTGGTCCGCGTGGCCGTGGGTGTTGACAATGAACTTTAAGTGCCAGCCTTCTTTCTTAAGCCGGTCCAGAAGGTCCGGGGCCGCCCCCCCGGGGTCGATGAGCAAGGCTTCTCCGGTTTCCAGGCAGGCTACCAGATAGGTGATGACCTCATAAGGGCCGACCTTTTCGCCGATAATAGTAAGGGGCAAGGTGGTTCCTTTATGGGGGTAGGGGATAGGAAGGGGAGCTTGAAGGGGACGGGAGATTGGTTATCTCCCGGTTCTCCCCTCAAATACTCTTATTTGCTATCCAACCTACGGCGCCAGGAAGCGGAAGATCATCTGCTGGTTGCGCAGGGCGTAAATCTGGGCCTTGATGTAACGCTTGTGGGCTTGTTCGTATTCCTCTTTGGCTTCTCGCTGCAGTTTGGCAGATTGCTCCGGCTGGCCAGCTTCGATCTGGGCGCTCTTTTTCTCCTTGTCTTCTGCGGATTTCATCAGGCGGTCCGCGGCATTCCTTTCGTCGGCGGAGAGCTTCTGGTTGATGGCCTCCTGCTGCTCCTCCTTGGGGGTGAGCAGCCGCTGGCGCTGCTCCGGCCCGCATTCCTTCTGAAGGATGGTGAACAGGGAATTGGCTTCCTTGGCCAGGGCCTTGGCCTCCGCAGTGTAGCGGGCGTTGAGCTTCTTCTCCGCAGTGTCCAGCAGCCCCGCGGCCCGCTTGTAGAGAATGGCGTGGTCGGGACCGCACTTGGATGGGTGAGCTGGCGCTGGCCCGGACGCCGGGGCCGGTGCCTGGGCGGGGGCCTGGCCGGGAGGCTGAGTCTGGGTCTGGGCCAGGGCCGGGATGGCCAGGGCCGCGATCAGCAATACTACCTTGAGCAAACGAGATACGTACATACTTTCACCCTTTTCAATGAAGCTTGAAGGTCTCGGTGATGGCCCGCTGGAAGCGGGGCCGGTAAATGAGGTCAAAGGCCGTTTCCTTGCCGGGGAAGAGCTTCAGGGCCTGGCTGCGGACGTTTTCCACCATCCGGGCCGCCTGCTCCCGGCTGACTCTGCCGGCCCGGATTTCCATCAAAGCCAGATCCACCAGAAAACGCAGATACCGGAGGTTGCGGTTCTCTTGCCGGATGGCCTGATTACGTTGGGGATCAGTTTCTTTATCCGTCAAAGAACTACCTTTTTCAAAACGGCCTCATAAGGCCAAATACTCTCAGGGGGTAATGGTTAAAAAGGGAAGAGGGAAGAAAATTGTTCGTTACTTTCCCTTTAACCTTTTCCCCTTTTTCCCCCGCCGGAAGGTCCTATTCTATCTTGGCTTCCTGGCCCTGTAAAGGGAAAAGCCCCATTTCCCTGGGCGCCTCGGTCCCGGCGGTTTGAGTTTCCGGCTTCGGAGGGATAGGTTTCAGGGTGACGTCCCGGGCCACCCCATCTTTGGTCTTCAGGAGGGGCGGGATTTTTTCCCAATCGATGTGGTCCTTGAGCTGGTATTTTTGGGCCATCTCCTTCACTATCTGCAGGTAGTCCAACTTTTTGGAGTAAATATTGGGATGGACTTCCAGATAGATGCGCCCCTGAGGGGTAACCGCCATCTTCACCGGCCGGTAGATGATCTTCACCGGCAGGCCCACCTCCACCTGGGGGAAAAGCTGCTCGATCTCATCGGGCAGCATGCGGATACAGCCGTGGGACACGAAGTAGCCCACGCTCCAGGGCCGGTTGGTGGCGTGAATGCCCACACCGGGGGCGGTGGTGCCCATCCAGAATTTTCCCAGCGGGTTTTTCGGGCCGGGTGGAACCTTCTCCACCACTTCCTGACCGGCGTTGAACATCTCCTCTTGAATGGATTCCGGCACGGTCCAGGTGGGGTTTTTGGTTTTGTTGCGAATATGATAATTCCCGGTGGGAGTTTGCCAGGAGGGTTTACCCACCGCCAATGCGTAGCGCCGCTGGTACACGCCGTCCTTGAAGTAATAGAGAAGCAACTCTGGCAGGTTGATGACGAATCCGTGGCTCAGTTCCATGGGCACGATGTGGTTGGTGTTGATTTTGAGCACCATGCCGGCCTTGATTTTGTAAGGTTTGGGGATATTGTTTTCCCGGGCCAGCATAGTCCACTTCACTCCCCGTTCCAGGGCTAGGCGGTTTAAAGTGGTTTTGGGAGGCACCACGCATTCTTCTTCCCCGCCCAACACCTGGACATACAGGGGCGGGGTCGGGGGAGGTTTGGCGGCATAACCGGGCGCCGCCAGAGCGAGCAAGGTGAAGGTCAGCCACAACAACCGTAACATGTCAGTAATCTACCTCTGCCAGATAAGGAAAATGATCAGAAGGATAGCGGTCACCTCTGTGGTCGGTGACGATCAAACCCTTCCGGACCTGGAAAGGAGCCGAAACCAAGATCCAGTCAATGCGGGCCCCCCGGGGCCGGCCGTCGAACTGGTGCTGGGTGGCGGCTTCTTCCCCCGGCGGATGCACGGCCCGCCAGGTGTCCTGCAAGGGGCTGCGCGCCCCGATAAGCTCCCGGTACACCGGACTGTCGGGGGGCTCGTTGAAATCTCCTACCAGGATTATCGGTTTGTTCAAAGGAAAAAAATAATTCCGGATCATCCGGGCTCCCTGGAGCCGGGCCTCGTCGGAGATATGATCCAGATGGGTGTCGATGAAATAAAATTCCCGGTCCCCAACCTGGAAAAGGCCAAAGGTGGCCATGCGGGGAAAAGCGCTGCCCCAACTGCGGCTGCGGTGCGCCCCGGGGGTTTCGGATAGCCAGAACTCGCCGCTCATTTGCACCTGGAAGCGGTCACCCCGGAAATAAATGGTGGGGTATTGGCAGGTGGGGTCCACTTCCCGGTGTTCGGTGAGGGGGAGATACCCGGTGAGGTGTTCCGTGAGGTAGTCCAACTGGGGCACCGTGCCTTCCTGGGTGCCCAGCAGATCGGGGGCATGCCTCAGGATGACGTCCGCCACCAACTCCTTCCGATACTGCCATTCGTTGGGGCCGTCCGCGGGGTTGGCAAACCGGAGGTTGAAGGTCATGACCCTGAGCATTTTATGCCGGTTTCCTTCTCAAATGCTGCAAACCCAAATTGCAATCCTTCAATAATCCCAATCCTTTTAACCGAAAACCGAAGACCGAAAACCGAAAACTGCCTCTAAGCGAACCGGGCCGGCAGGGCCTGGGGAAAAAACATTTCCTGGGACCGGCGCAGGAACTGGGCGTCGGTCATGGAGGCCAGATAGTCCCGGACCATTTCCGCCGGCTGGTGGCGGTCCAGATAAGCCTGGTCCATGGCCCCGAGAAAATCCCGCCAGATGGGGGATTCCAGGCGCCGGTGGCGGATATCATCCAGGAATAGCTTAAACATCTCGGCGAACAGGCCCTCGATCTTGGGCGTCTCCTCCTTGATGCGGGGATTGTTGTAAATGCGGTCGTAGTTAAACTGCTTCAACTCCTTTAAAGCCTGGCCCACTTCCGGGCTGTAGCCCACGTAGTTTTTGTCGAAACTGTGGGTAATGAGGTCCGCCACCAGGCTGTAAACGATGACGCCGTTGGTGCGGCCCAGGCGGCGGGCGGCGTTCTCCGGCAGGTCCTCCCGGCGCACCAGGTTGAGGGTGATGGCGTCTTCCAGGTCCCGCCCGATGTAACTGATGGTGTCGGCCAGCCGCACCACGCAGCCTTCCAGGGTCATGGGCTTGAGGGAAACCTCGGGGTGAGCCAGCTTGAGACGGATTTCCTCCTCCAGGCGGGCGAAGGTCTTGTCCGGGTCCGGGGCCAGCCGTTCCTGGTGCACTTCGCCGTCGTGGCACAAAATGCCATCCAGGACCTGGAGCGACAGGTTGAGCCCCCGCCCCTGTTTCTCCACCTTATCTACGAACTGCACCCCCTGGACACTGTGGAGGAAGGGGCCGATGCCGTGGAGTTGGCACAGGCCGGAAAGGATGCGCTCGCCGTCGTGGCCGAAGGGGGGGTGGCCGATATCGTGGCCCAGGGCGATGGCTTCCAGGAGGTCTTCGTTTAAGCGCAAATAGCGGCCGATGGTCCGGGCGATCTTGGACAGGAGCTGGACGTGGAGCACCCGGTGGCTGATGTGTTCGTGGTCGATGAGGTAGAAGACCTGAGTCTTGTCGATGTAGCGGGTGTAGGCCCGGGAGTGGAGGATGCGGTCCGCGTCCACCGCGAAGTCCTGGCGATGGCCTTCATTGATGCGCTCTTCGAAGCGCCGCCGGATGGCCTGGGTGCTCCGGGTGGCGTAGGGCGACAGGCGGTTTTCCTCCTGGCGCTCCAGGGCGTCCCGCAATTCCCTGAGTTTTACCATTTCTCCCCCACTTCCCCGGTAGTAATATTACCATAGAGAACGGGGCCTCTCAATAATTTCCCCATGATTCTTTGCGCCTTGGCGTCTTGGCGGGAGAAATTAAATATCCAGCCAAGACTCCAGCGCGCCAAAAGAGAAACGACTACAACCCCACGCCGGTGACCACATAGGTGAAAGTGTACCCCTTTTCTTTGGCCTTGGCTTCCACTTCCCGGCGGATTCGGCCCAGGTCCCATTTATATTCATACTTTTCCCCGAACAAACGGGATTGCTCTTCGATGGTTCCTTCCCGGCCCCCCAGCCCCTGCTTGTAGGTTTCTTTCTTGAAGCCGAAGCCCGGGCTGGTGTCGATGTCGCCGCCGGAAAGCCCCCATCCGGTTTCCTTCAGCATTTCGGTGAAGCGGAGTTCCTTGTTGGCCTCGTCAATGCGGAACCGGGCCTGGTACACCAGTTTTTTCCGGGACAGAAAGGCTTTCCGTTCCGCCACCAGGCATTCCAGAGTGTAAATCCCTTTCTTTTCCGTGAGCTCGGGTGAGAGGTCCGCCACCATTTGCTTAATTTCTTCCGCCAGGGTCATTAAAAAGCTCCTTTCTAGGTTGAGACTGTTGCAATTACCCGAATAATCCCAAATTGTCACCCTGAGCGAAGCGAAGGGGCTAGATTCTTCGCCACCAAGGGTGGCTCAGAATGACAAAAAATAACCTACTATTCCCACTTGGCAAACTTTTGCAACAGCCTCAGATTATGGACAATAAAAGATATAGAAATTCTTTGGAATATATTCAATATTAAAATTGCCTTAACGGCATACAATCTTTGGAAATCATTGATTTCAAACGGACAATTTTTTTGCATTGTGGTAATTTGATGATAATATTTTAGTTTTCAGAAATTATTTTCCCCGGGAACAAGATGGGCGGCTGGGAACTTCTGGAGGATTTCCTGCAATACTTGCGGGTGGAGCGGCAGATGTCGGCCCACACCTTGCGGAACTACCGCCTGGATTTGGCCCAGTTTCTGGATTTCTATTACGGGGGCGAAGACCGTTCCCTGGGGGACGCGACTTATAAAGACGTGCGGGCCTTCCTGGCCCTGGCTTTGAAAGGACGGAGCAAGACCACGGTGGCCCGGAAGCTCTCGGCCCTGCGCTCCTTTTTCAAGTTTCTGCAGCGCCGGGGCGTAGTCACCCAGAACCCGGCCCGGCTGGCCCCCAGCCCCAAGCTGGAGAAGCCGCTCCCCCACTTTTTGTCGGTGGACGAGGTTTTCCATTTGGTAAGCGAGGCCCAAGGCGACGGCTTCGGCCCCCGGCGGGACCGGGCCATCCTGGAGGTCTTTTACTCCGGGGGCTTGCGGCTGTCGGAGTTGGCCGGGCTGGATTTGAAAGACCTGGATTTTAACGAAGGGGTGCTGCGGGTGTGGGGCAAGGGGGCCAAGGAGCGGCTGGCTTTCCTGGGCGACCCGGCCCGGAAGGCCTTGGCCGGGTATTTGCCCTTGCGCCGCCAGCTCGTAGAGAAAAAAGGCCGCCCCGAGGAAGCCGCCCTGTTTGTCAACCCCGCCGGAGCGCGGCTCAGCACCCGGGGGGTGGCGCGCATCGTGGACAAATGGGCCCGGCTGGCGGGCTTGAGCCCGGGGCTGACCCCCCACGGCCTCCGCCACAGCTTTGCCACCCACCTTTTGGAAGGCAAGGCGGATTTGCGGACGGTGCAGGAACTGCTGGGGCACGCGTCCATTTCCAGTACGCAGAGATATTTGCACTTGAACCTGGATTATTTGATGGAGGAATATGATAAAACCCACCCCAGGGGGAAAGGGTTAAAAGGTTAAAAGGGGAAAAGGTTAAAGGGCAAAAAGGTCTTCTCGTTCCCAGGTTGTACTTGGGAAGGCGAATGTATCCAAACCTAAGCTTTGGTCATCAGTGAGCCCCCAAGCACAGCTTGGGGACGAGGTTAATACTACCCTGAGTGGCACAGGCTTCCAGCCTGTGTGAAAGTCACTGGCAGGAACTGGCGGTGTCCACCGGCCAGAGGCCTGTGCTAATGGAATTTTTTAGTTCGGTGGGGCGGGCCTCCGTGCCCGCCGAAGTTGACATATTCCCAATTGCCGGGCTGGGCAGGCAGGCCCCAGGCTTATTGGAAAAAGGAAAAAGGGATGGGGGGAACGGGTTTTGAAGAAAATTATTTATTTCCCTTTTAACCTTTTCCCCTTTTAACCTTTTAACCCCAGGATATGAAACCCATGAGCTTTTCTAATGATAAATGGCGCGGCACCACCATCCTCATGGTGCGCCGGGGAAATAAAGTCGCGGTGGCCGGGGACGGCCAGGTGTCCCTGGGCGACATGGTGATGAAACACCGGGCCAAGAAGGTGCGCAAACTCTATCACGGCAAGATCATCGTGGGCTTTGCCGGGGCCTCCGCCGACGCCCTCACCCTGTTCGAGAGATTAGAGGGGAAATTGGAGGCCCATCGGGGGAACCTCACCCGGTCGGTGGTGGAACTGGCCAAGGACTGGCGCACCGACAAAGTCCTGAGGCGCCTGGAAGCCCTGCTGTTGGCGGTGGACGGAGAGGCGGCCTTCCTCATCTCCGGCACCGGGGACGTCATCGAGCCCGACGAAGGGGTGATGGCCATCGGCTCCGGCGCGCCTTACGCCCTGGCCGCGGCCCGGGCCTTGATGGCCCATACGGACCTCACCCCCGCGGACATCTGCCGGGAGGCCATGACTATCGCCGCGTCGTTGTGCGTTTATACGAATTCCGAGATAATTATTGAGGAGTTGTAACCTAAATCAAATGAAAACATTTTATTTAGATACGAGTGCTATAAATAGACTATATGATTCTGCAAAGATGTTGGAATTGAAAAATGCAATTAAAATTAAAGGAGAAGTATTTTTAAGCATCTTTAATGTTGTTGAACTTGCCTCAGAATCCACGAAAGAACGTAGAGAAGGCCTGCTTGGATTGGCTAAAGATATTGGTGGTAATTATCGTCCAATGGCAATGCCTAATGAAATTCTCAAGTGGGCAGTAGAGGCAGTTAGGGTTTGGGCTCCGGATATGAATTATTCAATCGGGGAAGAATGGGATGAAGTTTGGGTCATGTTAAATGAGCCAGAGCAAATAGATGGAGAGGCATATAGCAAGATAATAGGATGGAAGAAAAATCAAGAGCAATGGTACCAAAGTATTCATGATAATGGCCGAAATCTTTGGCAGGAAAAAATATCTAATTTATCCAAAATGGAGCGACATTCTTTTGCCTCTAATTTTTCAAAACTTATCAAACAATACAGACTAGAATTTATTGCTAGTTTTGTATCTAATCTCGCAAATAAAGGGACTGATTCGCCTGTTGATAATGAAATTGCTATTAGATTAATTAACTATTCTGAACATTGGAGATTTTTCCTTTCTAGTATGACATACGGTATGTTTGTAAGGTCAATAAAAACAAGTAATTTTGCTAAATCAAAAAACCCTGGAAGCATTGACACACAGCAATCAATTTATTTAACAAATTGTGATATGTTTATAACTTCAGACATAGCCCAATACAATATGCTTCGCTTAATAAATCAGTTTGGTCATAGAAAGAGAAAAATATTCAAATTTGATAACTTTGCAGAATGGCTTTTGAGTTAAATTATTGACAATGATTGAAATGGAAATCTAGTGGGCCGTTCCCACCTTACATGGTGCGCAATGCGCACCCTACATTTTTGCTTTT
Source organism: Deltaproteobacteria bacterium (assembly GCA_016874915.1). Classification (GTDB taxonomy): domain Bacteria; phylum Desulfobacterota; class Desulfobaccia; order Desulfobaccales; family 0-14-0-80-60-11; genus VGSO01. The sequence goes on along the minus strand of VGSW01000001.1, from coordinate 7,030 downwards.
AGCTGAAAGCTGACAGCTGACGGCTGACAGCTTCATCAAAGGATTGGTAACCATGGAACTTGTAAATCAGAAGAGCGCACCGATAATTGACAATAGCCCTGACCTCACGCCAAAAGAGGAGTTCGATTACTTCACCCGGTTTCTGCACGCAGGTCTGGCGGTGGGGGGCACCCTGGCCTGGGTCACCGGAGAATTAGCCGGGGACTATAAAAAAGCCTCGCACCTGGGATTCACGGTGCACAGTTGGCTGGGCATCACCGTGAGCCTGTTTCTGCTACTGCGGATTATGTATGGCTTTTGGGGTCCTTCCAACGTCCGCTTCGCCGATTGGTGCCCCTGCACCCGGGAAAGGCTCCTGGCCGCCTGGGAAGACGTCCAGACTCTGCTCCGGCTCCAGCTTCCTCAGCGGGCCTCTCATGATGGTCTCAAGGGTCTAATCCAGGGTTTCGGCCTCTTGGTATTTTCCTGGCAGGCGCTAACCGGAAGTTTGTTATTTAATTATCTGCAGCCTGGGGCTAAGGCCAGGGGAGTGATCCACTTCATTAAAGAAATTCACGAAATCGGCAACTGGCTCATCCCCATTTTTCTGGGTTTACACCTCACCGGAACCCTCCTGGATGCTATCTGGGGAGAGCAAAAATGGCGCCGGATGTTTTTTCTCCAGGAATAATTTAAGAACCTTTGCAAAAGTCGCCTAATTTGTCATTCTGAGGGAGCGAAGCGACCGAAGAATCTAGATTCTTCGCTTCGCTCAGAATGACAAAATGGATCTTTGCAGAGCTCTCAATTTCATAAAGGGGGCAAGTAATTTTGATTACGTTGTTGACTAAGAGTCTCCCCGGTTCCGGGGATCATATGACGCCCCGGGAGATCGTGGCGGAGTTGGATAAATACATCGTGGGCCAGGAGAACGCCAAGCGCTCCGTGGCCATCGCCCTGCGCAACCGCTGGCGGCGCCAGCAGGTTCCCGAGGAGCTGCGGGATGAGATCGCGCCCAAAAACATCATCATGATCGGGCCCACCGGGGTGGGCAAAACCGAGATTGCGCGGCGGCTGGCCAAGCTGGCCCATTCGCCGTTTTTAAAGATCGAGGCCACCAAGTTCACCGAGGTGGGCTACGTGGGCCGGGACGTGGAGTCCATGGTCCGGGACCTGATGGAGTTGGCGGTGAACATGGTTAAGGCCGCGGAACGGGACAAGGTCCAGGCCAAGGCCCAGGAGGCGGTGGAGGAAAAGCTCCTGGACCTGCTCCTGCCCGGCAGCGCCCCGCCTCCGGAAGGCGAGAAGGACGCCACCCGGGACCGGCTCCGTGCCATGCTCCGGGACGGGAAGATGGATGACCGCTACGTGGACATGGAGGTCACCCAGCGCCTGGCCCCGGTGGTGGAGATTTTTTCCGCCAGTGGCATGGAGGAAATGGAATTCAATTTGCGGGAAATGATGGGGGGCCTCTTTCCCCAGAAGACCAAGACCCGGCGGGTCAAGATCGCCGAAGCCCGGGAATTGCTCTTGCAAGAGGAATCCCAGCGCCTCATCGACATGGACCGGGTGGTGGAAGAGGCCCGGCGCAAGGTGGAGCAGAACGGCATCATCTTCCTGGACGAAATCGACAAAATCGCGGGGCGGAACCACACCCGGGGGCCCGACGTCTCCCGGGAGGGGGTGCAGCGGGACCTGCTGCCCATCGTGGAAGGCACCACGGTGAACACCAAGTACGGCATGGTCAAGACCGACCATATCCTGTTCATCGCGTCCGGGGCCTTCCACATGTCCAAGCCCTCGGATCTGATCCCCGAGATGCAGGGCCGCTTCCCCATCCGGGTGGAGCTGAACTCCCTGGGGCCGGAGGAATTTGAGCGCATCCTGACCGAGCCGGAAAACGCCCTCATCAAGCAGTACCACGCCCTCATGGCCACCGAGGGCATCCGCCTCAATTTCCGGCCGGATGCGGTGAAGGAACTGGCCCTATTGGCCACCCGGGTCAATGAGCGCACGGAGAACATCGGGGCCCGGCGCCTGCACACGGTAATGGAAAAGCTCCTGGAGGATATCTCCTTCAAAGCCCCGGAATTAGAGGAGCAGGAAATCGCCATCACCGCGGAATATGTGCGGGACCGGCTGGCGAATTTGATCGAGGATGAGGATTTGAGCCGGTATATTTTATAGCGGTTTAGCGGTTTAGCGGTTTGGCAATTAGTAATCAGTTAATGGCTAACCCGCCAACCCGCTAACCCGCTGAACCGCTTGAGAGAAAAATGACTAACGAATGGATTAAAAAGGCCGAAGTACTCATCGAGGCCCTGCCTTACATGCGCCGGTTTCAGGGGCAGACGGTGGTGGTGAAATACGGCGGCGCGGCCATGAAGGAGCCGGAGCTTAAAAGCGGCTTCGCCCAGGACATCACTTTGCTCCAGTACCTGGGCATCCACCCCGTGGTGGTCCACGGCGGCGGGCCCCAGATCGGCCAGGTGCTGGACCGGATGAACATCCCTACCCGGTTCGTGGAAGGCATGCGGGTCACGGACCAGCCCACCATGGACGTGGTGGAAATGGTGCTGGCGGGAAAGATCAACAAGGAGATCGTTCACCTTGTCAACCGGGCCGGGGGCCGGGCCGTGGGCCTCAGCGGCAAGGACGGGCGGCTGCTCACCGCCCAAAAACTCCAGTTCTACCGGCCTCGGGAGGACGAGCCGCCGGAGATCATCGACATCGGGCACGTGGGGGAAGTGACCGGAGTAAACGTTGACCTCATCAATACCCTCCAGGCCCAGAATTTTATCCCGATCATCGCGCCGGTGGGGGTGGGGGAAGAGGGCGAAACCTACAACATCAACGCCGACCTGGTGGCCGGGGCGGTGGCCGGGGCCTTAAAGGCCGCCAAGCTCATCCTGCTCACCGACGTGGCCGGGGTCCTGGATCATGCGGGGCAACTCATCTCCAGCCTCACCCGGGACGCGGCCCTGATACTGATGAAAGAGTCCGTCATCGCCGGCGGCATGATCCCCAAGGTCAACTGCTGCCTGGAAGCCATCAGCCACGGGGTGGGCAAGGCCCACATCCTGGACGGCCGGGTGCTCCACGCGGTGCTGCTGGAGATTTTCACGGATTCCGGGGTGGGAACGGAAATAGTTCACAGTTGACGGTGCACAGTTGACAGTTCTCATTTATCGTATCAAGAATTTTTTCTGTCAACTGTCAACTGTGAACTGTCAACCACCAAGGGAGAGGAGACTTGCTAAGTCAGGGATGGATTACAAGGGCGGATAAGGTCGTCATGCAGACCTACGGCCGGCAGTCCCTGGTGCTGGTCAGGGGCGACGGCTGCCGGGTGTGGGACGCGGACGGCAAGGAGTATTTGGACTTCGTGGCCGGGCTGGCGGTGTGCAACCTGGGCCACGCCCATCCCGAAGTGGCCCGGGCCGCGGCGGAGCAGCTTACCAAGCTGGTGCACGTCTCCAACCTCTACTACACCGCGCCCATGACGGAGCTGGCGGAGGAGCTGGTGCGCCTGTCTTTCGCGGACCGGGTCTTTTTCGCCAACAGCGGCGCGGAGGTTAATGAAGGGGCCATCAAGCTGGCGCGCCGCTACTCTCACGAAAAATACGGGCCGGGACGGCACTTCATCATCAGCACCTATAATTCTTTTCATGGCCGCACCCTCGGAGCTTTATCCGCCACCGGCCAGGAGAAATTTCATAAGGGCTTCGAGCCGCTGTTGGAGGGGTTTATCTTTGTGCCCTTCAATGACCTGGAAGCCGCGGCCCGGGCCGTGGACGAGCGGGTTTGCGCGGTGCTGGTGGAGCCTATCCAGGGGGAAGGCGGGGTCTGCCTGCCGGATGCGGATTATTTGCCGGGACTGCGCCGGTTGTGCGATGAAAAGGGCCTGCTCCTGGTCTTCGACGAAGTGCAGACAGGGCTGGGCCGCACCGGCAAGCTCTTTGCCCACGAGCACTACGGGGTGACGCCGGACGTCATGACCCTGGCCAAGGGCATCGCCAACGGTCTCCCCATGGGCGCGCTCCTGGCCACCGAAGACGCGGCCGGAGCCTTGGTCCCCGGCACCCACGCCAGCACCTTCGGGGGCGGGCCGGTGATCGCAGCCGCGGCCCTGGCGGTCTTGCGCCAGATGACCGGCCCCAAGTTCATGGACGCGGTGAAGGCCCGGGGCAAATACATACGGCGGGGCCTGGTGCGGCTCCAGAAACAATTCCCGGTCATCAAAGAGGTACGAGGTTTGGGCCTCATGTGGGGGCTGGAATTGACCCAGGAAGGCGCGGCCCTGGTGAACGCCTGCCGGGAGCGGAGTCTCTTGATTAACTGCACCCAGGGTAATATAATTCGGCTTCTGCCGCCCCTGGTGCTCCAACGCCGGGATCTGGACCAGGCGTTGGAGATTTTGCACGACGGGTTTAAGGCAGTTTTTCCGTAGGGCGCGTCTTAGATTCAGCCGGTTGGCGGTTTAGCGGTCTGGCGGTTTAGCGGGTTTGCTGTTGAAAGGAAAAGTTCTGAACCTCTGAACCGCTGAACCGCAACATAAAGAGCACCAACATGAAACGAGACTTACTAACCATACTGGACCTCAGCCGGGAAGAGATTGAAGCTCTCCTGAAGCGGGCCATGGAACTCAAGGCCCTGCATCGCCAGGGCCACAACCTTCGGCCTCTGGTGGGCAAAACCCTGGCTATGATCTTTGACAAGCCCTCCACCCGCACCCGGGTGTCCTTCGAGGCGGGCATGGCGCAACTGGGGGGGAGCAGCATCTACTTGGCCCCGGGCCAGACCCAGTTGGACCGGGGGGAACCCATCAGCGACACCGCCCGGGTGCTGTCCCGGTACGTGGACGCGGTGGTTATCCGCACTTTCGCCCAGAAAACCGTGGCAGACCTGGCCCGGCACGCCACTATTCCAATTATCAACGGCCTCACGGACACCCACCACCCCTGCCAGGTGCTGAGCGACCTCATGACCATCCAGGAACGCTTTGGGGTAATTTCGGGGCTGAAGGTGGCTTGGGTGGGGGACGGTAACAACATGGCCAACTCCTGGATCACTGCGGCCCTGCACCTGGATTTCAGCCTTTACCTGGCCTGTCCCATGGATTATGAGCCGGATATGGACCTTTTGGAGCAGGCTCAGAAAGAAGGCCGGCCCATCCACCTGGGGACCGACCCCCGGGGGGCCGTGGAGCAGGCCCACGTCATCAACACCGACGTCTGGGCCTCCATGGGCCAGGAAGCCGAAGCCGCGGCTCGGAAGGAAATTTTCAAGCCTTATCAAGTAAATGCTGAATTGTTGAAACTGGCCCGGCCCGAGGCCATCGTGCTCCACTGCCTCCCGGCCCACCGGGGCGAAGAGATCACCTCAGAAGTCCTGGACGGCCCCCAATCCGCGGCCTGGGACCAGGCGGAGAACCGGCTGCACCTGCAGAAGGCATTGTTGGAGTGGATGTTGAAATGACCGGAGACGGGGGTCAGCAAGAAAGATAATCCCTGGTGGCACAGGCTTTCCAGCCTGTGCATGTAGGGTGCGTCTCACGCACCAATAATAAAAGGCTTTTGGTGCGTGAGAGGCACCTTACACCTAATTGGTCGCCAAAATAATATGAATGATATTTTGACAACTATTGCAATCTCTGTAGTTACTAATGGGACAGTTTTGGGGTTATTTATCTGGATATTTAAAAAATTATTCGAGAGCGCTTTAACGAAGCGCACAGAGTTATTCAAGCAGGAAATTGAATTAATTAATAAAAAGAATTTTTATCAATTCAGTAAGCTTTACGACGAGCAAGCTCAGGTGATTAATGAGGTCTTTGCAGATCTTATTGGTATGTTGGACAAAATCCATTCTTTAGTTTATCATTTCAAATTGCTTGAAGAACAGACGGAATTATTTGAGCAATACCGAATACCTAAAGATGGCGACCCCACCAAGTGGGATAGGTATTTTAAAGCAACTTTAGGTGAAAAAAATGAGGAAGTTAAGTCTAAAGAGATTTACAAGCAGGCTTCAACAGCGTTTGATGAATTTAGGAAAAAAAGAATTTATTTTTCAAGGAATACTGCTGATGCAATAGAGCGCCTAATGTATTTAATATGGTTCATTGCTTATAAATTTAAAGATGTTTCCTATCGAGATCCTTGTAATTTCGAGCCAGTAGTAGCTAAAGAGCTTATTGAAACTTGGCGGAATGCAGTGGTAGTGTCTCAAGAGTTATTTCCTGTGCTTGAGGAATCTTTTCGAAAACATATTGGAGTAAACGAACTTAAAGAATAATAAGTTTAAGAAAGGACATTGAATATAACCTTGATACAGCAATAAATTTACAGGAAATACCACATGCCTGATATCAACAAAATCGTCCTGGCTTACTCCGGCGGCCTTGATACCTCGGTCATACTCAAATGGCTCAAAGAGACCTATAAATGCCAGGTGGTGGCCTTTGCCGCGGACTTGGGCCAGGGGGAGGAGCTGGAGCCGGTTCGGGCCAAGGCCCTGGCCACCGGCGCGGACGAGGTCTATATTGAGGACTTGAAAGAGGAGTTCGTCCGGGACTTCGTGTGGCCCATGTTCCGGGCCAACGCCCTGTATGAAGGGGCGTATCTTTTGGGCACTTCCATTGCCAGGCCGGTTATCGCCAAGGGCCAGGTGGAGGTGGCCCGGCGCACCGGCGCGGATGCGGTCTCCCACGGCGCCACGGGCAAGGGCAACGACCAGGTGCGCTTTGAGCTCACCTACCAGGCCCTGGCCCCGGACCTGAAGATCATCGTCCCCTGGCGGGAGTGGGATTTGCAGGGCCGGGCCGACTGCGTGGCCTATGCCCAAAAGCATGGCATCCCAGTGCCGGTGACCACGGGAAAGCCCTATTCCATGGACCGGAATATGCTCCACCTGAGCTTCGAGGGCGGCATCCTGGAAGACCCCTGGGCGGAGCCGCCGGCGGACATGTTCCAACTTACCCGGGATCCCCGGGAAGCCCCGGATACGCCCCAATACGTGGAAATCGACTTCGAGGCCGGGGACCCGGTGG